>CAIYPU010000073.1 GCA_903928225.1 uncultured Chlorobiaceae bacterium | reverse complement strand
TGAAGCTGACGATCGCGAAATTCTACCGCGTATCGGGCGGCAGCACGCAGCACAAGGGCGTCGTCCCGGACATCGCGATGCCGTCGATGATCGACACGACGACGATCGGGGAGGACACCTATCCGAGCAGCCTGCCGTGGACCACGATAAATCCGTCATTCTACTCACCAACCGGAAATATCTCTCCTCCGGTGATTGCCGCACTGCAGCAGAAATTCAACGAGCATACTACCGGGAACCCGCTTTACCAGTCCTATCTGCAGGACCTCAATCTGCTTGACCAGATCCGCAGGAAGAAAGCCGTCTCGCTGCAGGAAACCGCTTTCAAATCGGAATCGGAATCGATCAAACAGATAGAAAAGAAGTGGGTTCGCGAACCTGACGAAAAAAAGGAGATCGGCAAGGACGTTCTCCTGAACGAAGCCGCGGCAGTGGTTTCAGAACTTGCCGTGCTCAGGACGGGATCGCATTAGGCAGACGGAAGGAAAGGTATAACCAAAAAAAAGCCGACCATGACGTCGGCTTTTCTGACATTTCAATCATTCATCGAACATCAGTATATCTTGTTTTGACGGCGCTCCATTGTCAATACGGGCAACAATTTGTCATCCATTTCCGGCCATCGCCCGTTCTGGATTCTTCACTTCGTTCAGAATGACGAGAAAAGACCGCATGACTATAACAGGGTAGGTCCTGAAGCACAGGTGTCATCCTGAATGAAGCATAGCGGAGTGAAGGATCCACTCCGGCCATCGCCCGTTCTGGATTCTTCACTTCGTTCAGAATGACGAGAAAAGACCGCATGACTATAACAGAGTAGGTCCTGAAGCGCAGGTGTCATCCTGAACGAAGCATAGCGGAGTGAAAGATCCACTCCGGCCTTCGCCCGTTCTGGATTCTTCACTTCGTTCAGAATGACAGGAAAGGACAGTTGTTGTCGCTCATTAGGATTGACTGCTTTATTCGCCATAACAACGGTCACTTGAGAACCTGCCCGTTACAACAACTTTCCGGCCTCTTCTATCTGTGCCGCTACTGAAGCGAATGAACAGCTGCCGTGTGTTTTTTTCGAATTCACGCTGGCTTCAGGCTTGAGGCAGTCATAGATGTCGTTTTCGATTACTTCTGAAAATTCCCTGAACTGTACGAGCGGGATTTTCGGGAGGGTAACGCCGCTTGAAATGCTCCAGGTTACGATTTTTCCGGTAATGCGGTGCGCATCGCGGAAGGGAACCTTTTTGCGGACGAGGTATTCGGCAATTTCCGTAGCGAGGCTCAAGTCTTCAGCGGTCAGCTTTGCCAGGCGATCTTCTTTCAGTGCAATGTTTTCGAGCATTTTCGAGAAAATCTTCAAGCTCTGGAGCGTTGTTTCGGCACTGTCGAACAGGGGAGGTTTGTCCTCCTGCATATCCCTGTTGTAGGAAAGAGGCAGGCCCTTCATGATCGTGAGGATGGTCATGAGATTGCCATAGACACGACCTGTTTTGCCCCGGACCAGTTCGGCGATGTCTGCATTCTTTTTCTGCGGCATCAGCGAAGATCCTGTCGCGAAGGCGTCGCTGATCTCCAGATACCCGAATTCGTATGAGCTCCAGAGGATGACGTCTTCGGAAAAGCGGGACAGGTGCATCATGACCGTTGCGCACGCCGAAATGAATTCGATGATGATGTCACGGTCGCTTACCGCATCGATACTGTTCGGAAAGAGCGAATCAAAGCCGAGCAGCTCTGCTGTTCTTGCCGGATTGAGAGGAAGCGTGCTTCCGGCAAACGCCGCCGCGCCGAGGGGCGAGACGTTGACCCGTTTCAGCAGGTCGCACAGGCGCTGGCGGTCCCGGTTGAACATGTTGAAGTAGGCCAGGTAGTAGTGTCCTGCTGAAATCGGCTGAGCCCTCTGCAGGTGCGTATAGCCGAAAATGATGGTTTCGCCGTATGTTCGGGCTTTTTCGAGCAGTACCTTCATCATGCCGCCCAGAGCATCATCCATGTCTGTTATCCGGCCGCGCAGATAGAGGCGGGTATCGGTCGCCACCTGGTCGTTGCGGCTCCTTCCCGAGTGCAGTTTGCCTGCAACGGCGCCGATTTTTTCCTTTAACCTGTTTTCGATGACCGTATGGATATCCTCGTCTTCCCACTGCGGGACAAGCGAACCGCTTTCAATTTCAGCTTCTATCTCCCGAAGGCCCCCTATGATCTGTTCCGCATCTTCCCGGCTGACGATCTGTTCCTCGGCAAGCATGGTGACATGGGCTACCGAGCCCCTGATATCTTCACGGTAGAGTTTTTTATCAACGTGGACCGAAGAGGAAAAAAGGAGGGCATCCCTGTCGAAAGGGAGGGAAAAACGGCTTTGCCAGAGTAATTCTTTGTTTTTGCTCATAACGGCATAAGAGATTGAAGGAGTGTGACTGCCGGAAGATAATAAAAAAGAGGTGAAAATGTGCCTCGCACGCAGGGGGAGCAAAGGAAACGCGCAGGCTTTTCGGGCCTGCGCGTGTTCTTGTAACGAAGTGCGGCTCAGTTGCCGGAATGGACCTGGCTGAAGGTTTTCAGGCCGAGCCCGTAGAGATGGATGAATCCGGCGGCTGCTTTGTGGTTGAACGTATCCGCTTCGGTATAGGTGGCCAGTTCCTCGTTGTAGAGAGAGTAGGGCGAAGTCCTGCCGAGAAGAGTTACGTTCCCCTTGTAGAGCTTGATACGGAGAAGGCCTGTGACAGGTTTCTGCGTTTCATCGACGAACGCGTCCAGCGCCTTGCGCATCGGGGAGAACCAGGTGCCGTTGTAGATGATGTTGGCATAATCCTGGCTGATGTTCTTCTTGTACTGGAAGACACTCTTTTCAAGGGTGAGCCTTTCCAGTTCGCGATGGGCGAAATGCAGGATGGTTGCTGCCGGGGCTTCATAAATCTCGCGCGATTTGATGCCGACGACACGGTTTTCGATCATATCGAGCCTGCCGACGCCGTTTGCCGCACCGATCTCATTCAGCCTGATGATCAGGTCGAGGCCGCTCATTTTCGTTCCGTCGAGAGATACGGGAACGCCCTGCTCGAATTCCAGCTCGACCACGGTCGGGGTATCGGGAGCTTTCTCCGGAGAGGTCGTGATCTGGTAGGCATCTTCAGGTGGAGCGACCATCGGGTCTTCGAGCACGCCGCATTCGATGCTGATACCCCAGATGTTCTCGTCGATCGAGTAGGGGCTTTTCTTGGTGGCGGAAACAGGGATGTTGTGCTCGAGGGCGTAGGCGATCTCGGCTTCACGCGAGGTGAACTCCCATTCGCGCAGCGGTGCGAGCACTTTCAGGTGCGGAGCGAGGGAGGCGAAGGTCACTTCGAAACGGACCTGGTCGTTTCCTTTGCCTGTGCAGCCGTGGGCAAGCATGGTGCAGTTTTCGGCAAGCGCCGCATCGACAAGCGCCTTGGCAAGCAGCGGACGGCCGAGAGCAGTCGCCAGGGGATAGACATCCTCATAAAGCGCGCCGGCTTTCAGGGCACGCCAGATGTACTCTTCGACAAACTGTTTGCGCAGGTCGACGAACTGGAATTTCGATGCGCCGGTTGAAATAGCCTTCGATTCGAGGTTCTCGACCTCTTTCGTCTGGCCGAGGTTGCCGGTGACGGCCACAATGTCGGCATCGAACCTGTCTTTCAGCCACTTGATCATCACGGAGGTATCGAGGCCCCCGGAATATGCTATTGCAATTTTTTCCTTGCTCATGCGTCTTTATTGATTTTCGATTTACTTAAAATTTATGAATAACAGGCAGTTTCAGCCTTAATGCACCAGATCAGTCTTTAATATGTCCGATAAGCTAATGCCCAAAGATAAAAAAAACCATGAATTTACCCGGCCGTGTCAATACTTGATTTTCAACTAATCTCTTCAAGCGCTTTGCTTCCAACACTTTTCTTCGGCTTTCTATTGCGTAAATGAAGTGTCCTGTTACAAGATAGATACCCCTGAAATGCTGAAGGTTCATCCAGAAACACACGTGTTGCCTAAGAAAGTTTGTAAGCTTCAGAACGGTTGCAAGGGGAATGTCTCTTTTTGTCTGTTTTGTTGAAGTCCAATTCGACGAATTGGCTTGTTATTGGTGGCGACATTGGGAGAAATATAGTCCAGTTACTTATTTTACTTTCAATAATTATACGGCATTTTTCTTCTGTGAAAATCATCAGAACGAGGTGAGCAATGCATGAAATTATTGAGGCCCAGTTGAAAGTTATCAGGGAAAATTCCTTCTACAACTGGTTTGAAGACTATCCCTGGTTGCAAGGGTTTATCGGAAACAGCAGCTCACCTATATGGTTTTTGGGCGAAAATCCGAGCTTGTCCCAGGTTGACAAACAATCCCGCAAGACTGAATTGACTGAAAACCTGCAATGGAATGCCAGTGCCGGTGATCAGTTATTGAGAGATGCCATTTTCGAGGCAAATATATGAAGGATTGCCCTGATAAATATCACCGACGTTCCATGCGCCTTTCCGGTTATGATTATTCGCAAAAAGGTGCGTATTTCATCACCATCTGCACGCTTAACAGGGCATGCCTTTTTGGAGAAATTGCCGATGGAGCAATGCTGTTGAATGAAACCGGTCAGATCGTCAGCAGATGCTGGCAGGAAATTCCATTGCATTTTCCCACGGTGTCATGTGATGTATTTGTAATCATGCCAAACCACATTCATGGCATATTGTACCTCGTTGATGCCATTGGAGGGCCGAATGCAAGGGCGAAAAATCTTTCGCCCCTACAGCTGTCATCACAATCTCCCGGGCATTATGGCACATCGAAAACCGTTGGTTCGATTATCCGCGGATTCAAAATCGGGGTGACAAAACGGGTTCGCGAATGTCAGGGCGAAAAATCTTTCGCCCCTACAATCTGGCAACGCAATTATTACGACCATATAATCCGCGATGAAGACGAATTAAACCGCATCCGCCAATATATTGCCAACAATCCCGTGCAGTGGGGAGCAGATCGGAATAATCCCCACACCGGTCAACAGGTCGCGACGATCAGGAAGAATTTTGAGAATCAGGGGTGAATGCAGGGATGAATAATAGTGGCGGTTGTAAGGATGGATGTCTGGTGAATATAATTGTAGGGGCGAAAAATTTTTCGCCCAACCGGTACCACAACGAATACGACCATATAATCGGAAATGAACCGTAATCACCAATATATCATCGACAATCACGAGGCATATAGATCATTGTTGATGCAAATGCAGGATGGGGATTGACGAATATAGTGGCGGTTGTAAATGTAATGGTGGACGCAGGTGTGGATGACGGGAAAAATGTAGGGGCGAAAAACTTTTCGCCCAATCAGTACCACAACGATTACGAATCATATAATCCGCGATGAACCCGAAATGAACCGTATGCGCCAACATATTATCTACAATCCCGATGCATATTGTTCAAATGCAGGATGGGGATTGACGAATTGCAGGAGTGCATAGTACATGAGGATTTCGATCCCGATTCATCGGGACCAACACAGCAATAGGGGTTCGGAACAAATAAATAGAGGTGCTCAGCTATCAGACCTATTTCCCGACAGTCAGCATCATTTCTCCTGACTCAGCGAGGTTACGGACGTTGAACGGTATCTCGAACATTTATCTAACATAGATTTATCGAACAGTTTGCAGGTGATCCAACACCTGTTCGATCAGGGTACTATGGCATTACCTGCAAACTCATAGCTGCAGGTAATCGTTTTCATGCTGGTGGCGGAAGGTAAGAACAACTATGGTCTTGCGGCTCCCGATTTCGAAAAGAGCTGCATCGCCTGAGATACCGAAGGAGTTGATTTGCCGATATCAGTTCTTCGAAACATTTTTGTGGATGTGTGCGATAACCGCTTCGATGTTCTGTATGGATGCGGGAATGACGAGAACGGTGTCGTCGCCCGCGATCGTACCGAGGATGAGCGGGCTTTTGAGCTGATCGAGATAGGACCCGACGCCATGGGCCCTGCCCGGCAGCGTTTTGATGATAACTGACGTCTCGTTCGATGTTATGTTGAGCACCTCGACACCGACAAGCCCCTTGATGATCCTTCCGGCGTGGTCTTCGGGATAGACAAGGCGGTATCCTCCTGCGGTCCTTGCCCGGATGATCCCAAGTTCGGCACAGTCACGTGAGAGGGTGGCCTGGGCGACCACCATCCCCGAGCTCCGAAGCAGGCTCAGAAGGTCGTGCTGGTTGCCGACGTTGTTCTGCTGGAGAATTTCCCTGATTTTAAGCTGTCTTGCATTCTTGTTCATCGCCGCTCCCAGGTCACGCTTTTATTTTTTTCGCGGCATTGAGCAGCCGGTGCGTCAGGTGGAACTTCCTGTACTCTTCATGGTTCAGCAGCTTGACCAGCAGTGCTTTCTGCACATGCAGGCGGTTTTCAGCCTGGTCGATGATGATGGACTGCGGACCGTCCATGACCTCTCCGGTTATCTCCTGCCCGCGGTGCGCAGGCATGCAGTGCATGACGACCGCCGAAGGTCTGGACAATCCGAGAAGGGTTGCGTTGACCTGGAACGGTGAAAAAATCCTGAGACGTTCTTCCATTTCATCTTCCTGCCCCATACTGGTCCATACGTCGGTATAGAGCACGTCTGCACCGGTTGCCGCTTCTTTCGGATCATGGATGATTTCTATCCGGCTCATCCCCTTCGCCCTGGCAGCTTCGAGAAGTCCCGTGTCAGGCGTATACCCTTCAGGGCAGGCAAGCACGAAATGCATCGGCAGGAGACCTGCGAGCTCGATCCAGGAATTTGCCACGTTGTTGCCGTCCCCGATGAAGACAACCTTGATGCCGTCGTGCCAGAGGTTGTTTTCGTACAGGGTGAACGCATCGGCAAGCACCTGGCATGGATGGGAAAGGTCGGTGAGCGCATTGATGACCGGAATCGTCGAGTGCCTGGCAAGGCCCTCGATCACGTCGTGCTCGTGCAGTCGCGCCACGATGGCGTCATTATAGCGCGAAAGCAGCCTTGCGATATCTTCGACAGCTTCCCTGGAGCCGAGACCGATGGATTTGCCGTCGAGATTGATGGCATACCCTCCCAGCTCGTGGATGCCGAGCTCGAACGATACCCTGGTTCGTAACGACGGTTTGCTGAAGATCATCGAAACCGTTTTATCGCGAAGGGGACGATAGGGTTCGCCGGACTTGCTTTCCTTCCGCTTGTTCTTGATGAACAGGGAGAAATCGAACAGCTCGATGACTTTAGCGGCATCGAGCGCTGAAAATCCGAGAAAATCGCGTTTTGCCGTTGTATTGTTTTTCTGTGCCTCTTTCATTCCGAATCAGTTGTTTAAAGATTGATCGCCGTCCTCTTCCGCGATGAACTGCGTGCCGACTCCTTCGTGGGTGAAAATTTCGAGCAGCAGGGAATGCGTGGCCTTTCCGTCGATAAGGTGGACCTTGCCTACGCCGCTGTCGAGCGTCTTGAATGCCGAGAGCACTTTCGGGATCATCCCGCCGGAAATGATTCCCTGCTCGATATAATCGGCAGCTTCCGCCTTGCAGATGGTCTTGAGGATCCTCTCTCCGACATGGATGCCTTCGACGTCGCTCACGTAAATGAGCTTTTCGGCTTTCAGGGCAATGGCGATGCTGCTTGCCGCATCGTCAGCGTTGATGTTGTAGATGTTGCTCTCGCTGTCGAAACCGATGGGAGCGATAACCGGAATGAGCCCGGCATCGCTGAGTAGGTCGATGTACGCGGTATTGATGTCCGACACGTCACCGACAAGGCCGAGTTTTTCCGCATTGGGAGATGGAACGGCCCTGATAGTGTCCGCATCCAGGCCGGTCACGCCGACGGCTTTCCCTCCATGCTCGCTGATGAGCTGGACGATATCCTGGTTGACTTTGCCGGCAAGGGTCATCTGGACGACGTTGATCATGTCGGCATCGGTCACTCGTTTGCCGTGAACGAAACGGGAAGAGAGCCCGAGTTTTTCCGCTGTTTTCGTGATGGCGTCACCGCCCCCGTGAACCAGAACGACCTTGATACCGACCTTGCGGAGCAGCGTCACGTTCTGTGCGAAGGTATTCTTGAGGCAATGCTCTTTCATGGCAGAGCCGCCGTACTTGATGACGAACGTCTTGCTTTCGAATTTGCGGATATAGGGAAGCGCCTCGATAAGCACCTGCCCGATGGCCGCCGGTGGTGTTGACCTTGCCGGCTTCTGTTCACAGCCAGGAAATTGTTCCATTGAGGAAGAATCGATTTTAGATTGTTATCGGTATGATCGTCAGCTCCGGTAGCTTCCGTTGATTTCCACGTACTCCTTGCTCAGATCGCATGTCCAGATCGTTGCCTTTCCGGGCCCATTGCCGATTTTCAGGTTGATTCCGTAGGACTTTTCCGACATGACCTTTGCAGCGTCTTCTTCCGAATACTCGGCGATGAAGCCGGGTTTAAGAATGCAGAGGCCGTTGAAGTGCAGTTCGAGTTCCTCCTGCCTGAACGAAGCGCCGGAACGTCCGGCTGCTGCGATGATCCTTCCCCAGTTCGCATCTTCCCCGTGGATTGCGGTCTTGACAAGGCTCGACTGCGCAATAGCCCTTGCCGCAAGCTCGGCTTCCCTGTGATCGAGAGCGCCCTCCACCGTGATGCCGACAAGTTTCGTCGCTCCCTCACCGTCGATGACGATCAGTTTGGAAAGAAAGGTCATCAGCGCTTCGAGAGCATCGGTGAAGAGCAGGTAATCTTCCGTTTCAGGAAGGATTTCAAGGCCGAACCCGCTCGCCATGATCATCGCCATGTCGTTGGTGCTTGTATCGCCATCCACGGTTATGGCATTGAAACTGCTGCGGTTGGCCTGTTCCAGAGCCTGCATCAGGAGATCGGGAGAAATTTTCGCATCGGTCGTCAGAAATGCGAGCATGGTCGCCATATTGGGCGAGATCATGCCCGATCCTTTGGCGATACCGCCGAGCCTGCACTTGCCGCCCGAAAGCTCCACATCGAGCGTGAAAAACTTCGGGAAGGTATCGGTAGTCATGATGGCCCCGGCTGCATCGAGGCACGATTCGCGCTGGAGGACAAGGGGAAGGGAAGAGATGCCAGCGATGACTTTTTCCATGGGAAGCCGCTGTCCTATGACCCCTGTTGATGCAACGACGACCTCTTCGGGTTTCAGGCCGAAATCGGATGCGACGGCATCAGCCATGGCCTGGGCGTCATCCATCCCTTTTTCGCCGGTGGCCGCATTCGCGTTGCCGCTGTTGCAAATGACCGCACGCGCCTTCCCTGATGTTTTTTCAAGGTTCGCTTTCGAAACCATGACCGGGGCGGCGCAGCACAGGTTGGTCGTGAAAACCGCAGCGGTGCTCGAAGGAACGTCGGCAAGCAGGATCATCAGGTCGTTGCGCTGGTAACGGATGCTGGCATTCACGGCCCCGGAAGAAAAACCGGCGGGCCAGAACCCTTCTTCGCCGTTTGCATCCGCAGGCATGGGTGTTACCGCGCCGGGCCAGGAGGTCGAGGCCGAAAGTTCACGGATGACTTCAAGTCCTTTTTCAAGTTTCTGCAAGGGACTGGGACGTTAAAAAGTTATAAAAGCAGCCCGGCCGTTTCATCGATGCCGAGCATGATGTTCATGTTCTGGACAGCCTGGCCTGCTGCGCCTTTCAGAAGGTTGTCGATTGCGCTGACGATGACGAGTGAACCGTTGTCCGATATGCTGGCGATCGTGATATCGCATTTGTTCGTATTGACGACGTGCCGGATCTCCGTCATGGTTTCACGGACCCTGACAAAAGGGGCTGCGCTGTAGAAATCCCGATAAAGCTCCCGGATTGCCGACATCTCTGCCGGCGTTTCGAGCTGAACATTCAGAATGCTGTATATCCCTCTCACAAGTGGTCCTATCATCGGAGTGAACGTGAACCCGAACGAAGGGTCGGTGGCGGATGTGCCCAGAGCCTGCATGATTTCAGGCGTATGCTGGTGCGAACCGACCTTGTAAGCCCGCAGGTTTTCGCTCATTTCAGAAAAAGACAGCTCTGTCTTGCTGCTCCTGCCTGCCCCGGAAATTCCGGAAACAGCAGTGCAGTTTACCGAACGTACGCGCGGAGCCTGAGAACCCGAATGGAAAAAAGGCGCAACGCCGAGAATGATGCTTGTCGCGTAACATCCGGGGTTGCTGACAGCTTCCGATCGGGCGATTTTCGCCCTGAAAAGTTCCGGCATGCCATAGGTCAGTACCGCATCGGCGGACTTCGACTGTTTATAGAAGGTTTCATGTTCCTCAGTGCTCTCGAGCCGGAAATCACCGGAAAGGTCGATGACCGTTTTGCCTGCCTTCAGAAGCGATGGCACAAGATTGAGCGCTTCTCCATGGGGAAGGGCGAGAAAATAGATATCGCTGTCCGTTTCTCCATTATATTGCCTGTAGACCTTGTCACATCCAAGGGCAGGGTAGAGTTCCGCAACGGGCCGTCCAGCCTGAGAAAACGCGTAAAGCACGTCCAGTTCAACTGCAGGATGGAAACGGAGCAGTTTTGTCAGTTCCGCGCCGGAATATCCCGAGGCGCCGATAATTGAAACAGATAGCTTTTTTCCTGAATTCGATAGAAAAGCCGCCATAACATGTTCTGCCTTTTTTTAAAAAAACCCCTTGATCCGGAGTGGTGAATAAATATGCAGCAAACCGCAAATATGACCTTTTTCCGAATGATTTTCAAAGATTTGGACTATTTTTTTCACACTTTTGACATGATCAGTGATTTTTATGCCAACATCTTTTTTCTCTTTATGTTAACGATTCACTTCGATCTTCCGTCATTACCGAAAAACTGTTGCCCGCTCAGAAATGAATAATCATGCATTTCCCGTAAAAGCTTTTCGAAGAGCAAGATGGATGTGCTTCCCGCTGTTCCTGCTGCTCTTTTCCGGTTGCCGGAAACAGGAGGAAACGGATACAGCAAGAAGCGGCAAAATGGTTGTCGCCGTCGATCGTCAGCTTCAGGAGATTGCCGGTATCGAGGCGGATATGTTCACCAGATACTATTCTGATGCTCACCTTGAAATAGCGCCCTCTGCGCCGTCAGGGACACTGGGGCGCATACTCGATAAAAGCGCCCGCGCAGCAATGATCAGCGGTGATTTCGATGCTGCGGAAGATTCGCTTTTCCATAGCATGAAAAAGCAGCTGAGAAAAGAACCGGTGGCCCTCGATGCGATAATATGCATTACCGGGATGCATAACGGCGGGGGACATCTTTCCGTCAAAGATATCGACGATCTTTTTTATGGTAACATTAAAGGAGTACAGGCATTTGTTCTGAAAGACGATTACCGGCTCATATCTGTCTTTTCCGCCAGGACCGGCCGAAAGAAAACCGGGCTTCGCGCATGGTCCTGCAGCAGCATTGACGAGCTTCTTCAGCGTGTTTCTTCGTCAGGCAATGCCTATGCCCTTCTGTTCCGTTCATCACTGGAATCTGCGCGTGAAGCCGGCAGTGATACAAAGAACGTGAAAATACTGCCCGTTTCAGAAAACAGACAAGATGCTGTTCCATCTCTTCCGGAGCGGGATGCCGTATTTGAAAACCGCTACCCTCTGGTGGCAACGGTTTACTATGTATATTATCCCGGTGATGCGCTCGCAGCTGGTTTCGGTTCATGGATAAGCAGTTCCGGCCAGAAAGCGATAGAAAGAAGCTCATATGTACCCTACAGGCTCTCACAACGAACCATCATCCTGAAATAACCAGGAAGGCAATGAACGCTGGCAGGCAGAAAAAATACAGTCCGATAAAAACCATCATCATCACCGGAATAATCGGAATGGTGATGGTCATTGCCGGAACGACTGGATTTCTGTTTCTTCAGACCAGGATGCTCTTCAACATCGAATTGAAACAGGAGTGTTACCTGGACCTTGTCGAGTTCAGGGAAAAACTTGTCGAATTTGAGCTTGCCGGAAAAACAGACAGGGACAGTGAAAACAGCCCTGCAGGGGAGGGGGGCAAGGCGGCCACGCTTCGTTTCCTGGAAGGCAAACTGGCAATTACAATGAAAAAAGCAGGCTTCGCCCCTTTGCCGTCAATCGTGTCTGATACACAGAGCGGTCTCGGGATATCTTCAACCACGAGTTTCGATACGATCATGGCCGTTTTGGAAAATTCCATAGCCCTGGCGAGGAACGAGTCCGGGGCATCTACCAGGGAACTCGTTGCCATCAATCAGTATTTCCTTTTTTTCATCCTCGCCGTACTGCTGACCCTGAGTCTGACGGCAGGTTGGCAGCTTCATGGAAACTACAGGCAGACGCTTATTCCACTGGCGCAGCTTGCCGAACAGATGAAGCTGCTCAACAGGAACATCCCTGAAAGCATTCACGACACTGCAGAGGAGATAAAGAAAGAGCTGGCGGAAGCCTCCCGTTCGAGCGACATCACCCTGGTTACCCAGTCCATCATGGACTTTTTTGCGGAAATCGAGGCGAAAAACAAAAAGCTCGACGAAATCAATATCCGCGATGAAAAAACCAATCTATTCAATTACCGTCATTTCAAGGAACACCTCATAACGGAAATCGAACGGGCCAAACGGACCGATAGCAGGGTTTCCCTTGCGATGATCGATATCGACCATTTCAAGCTCTATAACGATAAAAACGGCCATGTGGCGGGAGATCAGGTCCTGAAACGCATCGCGGACCTCATTGGAAGCCAGTGCCGAGTTTCGGATATTCCCGCAAGGTTCGGCGGGGAAGAGTTCGCGGTGCTGTTCCCGAGAACGGATTCCGATACTGCAAGGGATATAGCGGAACGCCTTCGCAGGGCCATCTGTGCCGAACCATTTGAAAACGAGGAACACCAGCCGGCGGGACAACTCACCGTCAGTGCCGGAATTGCGACGTTTCCCGATGACGGGTCGGAATGGCGGCCACTGGTGAACAATGCCGACCGTGCCCTCTACACGGCGAAATCAGCCGGAAGGAACACTGTTGTGACCTTCGCCTCCATGAACAGGGAAGTTACCTGAAAAAATATGAAACCCGAGTTGTACATCGCCAGACGCTTCGCTTTCAAACAGCGTTCCGCTTCGAAACCGACGTTCATCGTCCTGGCCGCCATGATCGGCATAGCCGTCGGAACGGCTGCGCTCATCCTGACACTTTCTGTAGTCAAGGGTTTCGCCGACAGCGTGGAGCACAAGCTGATCAGTTTCACCACCCATCTCCAGATCCGTCAGCCGGAAGAGCAGCTTTTCAGGCAAAGCCGGTATGACCTGTCGATAATCGGGAACCATAAGAATATCAGCAAGACCTATCCGTTCCTCGAAAAAAGCTTTGTTATGCGCAGCCGGAGTGCTGAAGGCGGGTTCCGAAGCAGGCCAGTGATACTTCGCGGTACCGGAGATGAACAGCGGGCTGCATTTCTCGGCAAGTTTCTCATTGCCGGTAACGGCATGTCCGCATCCGATGGAAAGGAAATCCCGCTGTATGCAGGCAAAACCCTGGCCGAAAATCTCGGGCTTTCCGTAGGGAGCAAGGTCCTGCTTGTCGGGATGGAAAAAGGGGCTGCCGGAGCGAAACTGATCGCAGGCAACACCAATATTGTTGACCTCCTTTCTTCGCTCGATCTTGAAATCGGAACCGTCCGGGGCATTTATGAAACAGGCCTGCAGGAAGGGTTCGACGAGACGGTTGTTTTCTGCGATCTCGGACTCATGCAGCAACGGTTCAATCCGATGATGATCAGCGGTTATGATGCCGATGTTCATGATCTTTCCAGACTTCCAGAAACGGCAAGGCAGCTTTCGGACCTTCTCGGTTATCCCTATTATGCCTACACCGTATTCCAGCGCTATGCCAACATGTTCGAATGGCTGAAGCTCCAGGAAAACATAATGCCGCTCCTGATTGTCACTATTACGGTCGTAGCCGTCTTCAACATCATATCCACCCTTCTGGTGCTGGTCATTGAAAAAACTAGGGAAATTGGCATGCTGTGCGCCCTTGGACTCGAGCCGGGAAAAATCAGCAGGCTTTTCATGGCCCAGGCATTCCTTATCTCACTTGCAGGCATCGCTGCGGGTAACCTTCTGGCGCTCTGTCTGTCGCTTTTCGAGCAGCGATACCATCTGATAAGGCTGCCGGAGAAAAGTTATTTCATCAAGTATGTCGCGTTCCTGATCGATCCTGCGGATTATGCCATCGTCTCCTTTACCGTCCTCGGGCTCACCCTGCTTTTTGCATTCATACCGGCAAGGATAGCGGCATCCCTGAAACCCGGAACAGCCCTTGGAACCTGAAGAAAGCCTATGAAAACCGGATTGTGGATAGCCAGACGTTTCAGTTTTGCAAGGAAACGCTTCAGGATCATCAACGTGATCTCGGCGATCAGCCTCGGAGGCATAGTGACCGGGGTGTGCACGCTGCTCGTTGTCATGAGTGTCCTGAATGGTTTCCAGAAACTTGCAAGGGACCTTTTCACGACAATTGAAAGTCCTGTCCAGATCGTCCCGCTGAACGGCAAAGGAATTATTATTACGGATAACCAGCTCCGGTCGTTACGTGAGCTCGACGAAGTAGGTTCAGCCGAACCGTATGCAGAAGGGGAGGCGGTGCTTGCCTCTGCAGACAGAAGCGAACTGGTCATGGTCAAGGGAATATCGGCTCCAGCCCAGAGAAAACTGATGACGGGCCCCAGTGCCGCCGATCCGTATTTTCAGGAGGAAACCCTGTCCGCCGGGCAGCAGCTCGCATCGAGGATGGATCTTTCACCAATGAAACCGGTCAAGATCTTCAGCCCGGAACTCGTTTCCCTGGGGCTGGAATCCCTTTCCGAACCCTATCTTCTCCCGGCGCTTGAAATTCCGCAAACCTCCGTTGCATCGGTTTTTTCACTTCAGCGCCTTTTCGACGACCGCTATGTTCTTACATCCGAACATTTTGCACAAAAAATTCTGCTCCTTGGCCATGGGGAGTTTTCTGGCATCGATATCCGGCCTAAACCGGGAATTACCGGAAAGGAACTCGAGAACCGGATACGGACCTGGATTGCCGGAAGCACGCTGAAACAGAGCTGCCGGGCCAGGACGCTCGAGGAGAAGTACAGAAGCATCTTCACGGTCATGCAACTTGAAAAATGGGTCAGTTTCAGTGTGCTCATGCTGATCGTCCTTGTAGCTGCGCTCAGCCTCACAGGATCGCTCGCCATGACCGTAATCGACAAGCAGCGTGAATTGTTCTATCTTCGATGCCTGGGCCTTGAGAAACCCCAGTTCATGTCGATTTTCATCATTCAGGGAGGAATGACCGGGATTGCCGGGACAGCTGCCGGATCCCTGATCGCCTGGGCCATATGCTGGCTCCAGGAAAAGTATGGACTGGTCCAGCTGCCATCGAAAAGCGCATTCCTCATATCCGCTTACCCGGTAAGCATGCATGCGGGAGATTTTATCACGGTCGGCGCAACAGCGGTCCTGTTCTGTCTTGCAGTCAGCCTTTATCCTGCACGAAAAGCAGCCTTCATAGCTACGAGCCATTCGCTTGATGTGAAAACAAACTGACGGGTGCTTCTGTTAATTGCCGCCAGAAGCATGAGCTGATTACCAACGCGAAGGACGATTGTAATTCACAGAGAGAGTGGAGACAAGCATGGACGGGAATTGTGAACGCGGCTAACCGGGAGAAAACCTGCCTGCAGTGCACTGGGGCACCGATAAAGAAAAGTGCCCTGATATCATTGCAGCATCTTCCTGAATACGATCATATCTGATTTTGCAAAGCCCCTGGATGCATAAAAACGATGGGCTGGATTGTTATCGTAGTCCGTCAGCAGGGTAATCCGGGCAAACCCGTCTTTGCGTGCGTGCTCAATTGCCGTATCGAGCATGAGGGACCCTATCCCTTTTCCTCTCCATTCCTCCGAAATGATCATGTCTTCAAGGATCGCCACCTTTTCGCCAAGGAACGTGCTTATGGTAAACAGAAGCATGACCATTCCCTGAACTGTGCCGTCTGTTTCGCAGACAAAAATCAATCCTTTTTCCGGATTGTCCATGATCATGCCGATGCCTCGTTCCTGTTTTTGCGGATCGGCCCCGAATTCATTTTCCTGTTCAAAAAGAATGCCGAGGAGCCTGGAGCATGCAGGTATATCATCACGGGAAGCAAGTCTCACGAATGGTTTCATTGGAAGAATCTTTTTTTTGATGAACCATGCCGGTTGCCGGACATTACAGAAAACAATGTACGTACAGGAACACGTTTTGTTACGCACCGCTTTATAAAACCTCTCCCTGAGCGCAATTTTACTTGCTCTTGGTGATCCATTCACCTATACTTGTAACATTTTCAAGCGATATGGAAAAAGGGGTCCTTCGCCTGTTTTACGGGTTTTCGATATTGCAGAATCATTGTATTTCGCATTTCCAATGGATGCTTTCTGGGTTTCACTCGTTATGATTTTTATTGCCGAACTGGGAGACAAAACCCAGCTCGTCGCACTCACGCTAGCCACCTGCTACAATACCGGGGTTGTTCTCTGGGGAATTTTCTGGGCGACCCTTGCCGTTCATGTTTTTTCGGCCGGGATAGGGTGGTTCATAGGCGGCAGGCTTCCGGTCGAATGGATAAAATTCGTGGCCGGTCTTGCGTTTATCGCATTCGGTTTCTGGACATTGCGAGGGGACCATCTCGATGACGAGGAAGAGAGCTGTAAAACCGGCATACATCCTTTCTGGATGGTGTTTACAACATTTTTCATGGCCGAACTGGGAGACAAGACCATGCTTTCGACCGTCACTCTCGCATCTACGAAGCCGTTCCTTCCCGTATGGCTCGGTTCAACTGTCGGCATGGTAATTTCAGACGGACTTGCTATTATCGTCGGCAAGATGCTCCATGCGAAATTACCTGAAAAAGCTGTCAAGATCGGTGCTTCGCTGATATTTTTCGTCTTCGGTGCCTACAGCATGTACGAGGGGGGCGGATCGTTCGGAATAGCAATATGGCTGTCTTCCGCTTTAGTCATTGCCGTTACTGGTTTTCTGTTCCTTCGCAAACCTTCGGTGCATGGCCGGAAGCAGGATCTTTCCGCATAATAGAAATCGAAAGCCACAGAGACACAGCGCCGATCAAAATCCGGAAACGGGGATCCGGAAAAAAGAAGTTTTCCGGGGTGAGAACACCAGGTCGGCCCCGGCAGAACAACCGGGGCCTTGCAATCAAACCGGTTCATGAAATCTCGGCGCCCGATTGATATGCGGGGCTTGAAAATGTGCTTTCGCCGGCAGGGCCCGAATATGAGATCCGCCAGAAGGGAAGCCATGCAAGAGCCAGGAAATTTACCGTTACATCGCTTCTTCTCGGGGCAATTTCCACGCGGCTTATATCATCCTC
>CAIYPU010000072.1 GCA_903928225.1 uncultured Chlorobiaceae bacterium | reverse complement strand
GGGGGATATTGGTAGCCAGGGGTGCCAGCCCCTGGATGGAGGGGGCAAAATAAATTTGGGTTTCAGCCCCGCAGGGGCGGGATGTGGGACTGAGTGCTGAGTGCTGAGGACTGAGGACTGAGGACTGGGTAATGGGTAATGGGTAATGGAAAGTGGGGTTTGGAAAGTGGAAAGTGGGGACAGATTATGCTTGTTACTCTGGAGGTTTAAGATGTCAATTCCGGTTAATGCCGGATAGCGGCAATAGTTCCGATTTTGTCATTCTGAGCAAGGCGAAGAATCCATAACTTCTTTTTTAATAATACAATGGATTCTTCGCTTCGCTCAGAATGACAACTCTTTTACATAGATTTTCATCCGACTTATTGTTACCGAATTAATGAATCACCCCTCAGCACTCAGTCCTCAGTCCTGAATCCTCCAACCTGACACATAGCTCCTAACACCCGGACCCCACTTTCCAGACTCCCAGTACCCACTACCCCTGAATTCAATACCTGTCGAGGGTGAATTTTTCACCGAGGTACATTTTCCGCACTTCCGGATGGACCGCGATCTCTTCGGGTGTTCCCTTCAGGAAAATGCTGCCGTCGAAGAGAAGGTAGGCATGGTTGGTGATGGAGAGCGTCTCGTGCACGTTGTGATCGGTGATGAGCACGCCGATATTCCTTTTGGCGAGCCCTTCGACAATTTTCTGGATATCTTCCACGGCGATGGGATCGACGCCGGCAAACGGCTCGTCGAGAAGAATGAACTTCGGGTCGAGCGCAAGCGCCCTGGCTATTTCGGTCCGCCTTCTTTCGCCTCCGGAGAGCGCGTAGCCCATGCTTTTCCGTATGCCGCCGATTTCGAGGTCGTCAAGCAGTTTTTCGGTTTTTTCCTTCTGCTGCTGTTTCGTGAGCGAGGTGAATTCGAGGACGCTCATGATATTTTCTTCCACCGTCAGGTTCCTGAAGACGGAAGCTTCCTGGGGAAGATAGCCGATGCCGAGCCTTGCCCTTTTGTACATCGGTTCATGGGTTATGTTCTCTCCGTCGAGGTAGACTTCGCCGCTGTCCGGCCTGACAAGCCCCACCATCATGTAGAAGGTCGTTGTCTTGCCAGCGCCGTTCGGTCCTAGAAGACCCACGATTTCGCCCTGTTTGACCTCGAGGGAAGAGTTCCTGACGACCTCCCGCCGATTGTATATTTTTTTCAGGTTGCTGCAGCTTAATATCGATTTCATGCCGGTGCCGAAAGGGTAATGTTACGTTGTCCTCTTGTATATCATCGGAAATCTGGAATTTTATCCATTTTTTTCAAATGTACAATTATTAATCCGGCGATTATACGTATCACCTCTGTTTCAGAAAAAACTCCCAGCTCATCTCATACTGTTCTTGCTCTTGACCCTGTCATACCGTCTTTTCCTGACATGCGGTCTTCTCCTGCCATTCTCCTTTTTCTGAGAATCCCTTTTTTCTGATATTCCTTTTTTTCTGTCATTCTGAACGAAGTGAAGAATCCACAAGGAGCGAAGTCCGGAAATGGATGCTTCACTTCATTTCATTGCGTTCAGCATGACAAGCCGCGATGTCCTGCCGGGTTCTCTGTATCAAGCCGCTTCGGCACACGGAGCTTATTTCTTTCCGGCAAAGGTGCGGTTGCTTCTGCATAAACCGAAAGTGTAAGCAGATTGATGGCCGGTAAAATGAGAAACCTTTTACCGGATCAACAGTGAAGTGTTGTCCTTTAAACAGAAAAGGCGGCCTTTCCCGGAGGAAATGCCGCCTTTTCAGATCTTTTCTGGTGAATTACCCTTTCTTAACCGCTTCGCAGAGCAGGTGGTCGTACTTTCTGACGATGCGGACATCGCTGAACCCGATCGATTCGAGGATCTCCTTGTAGGCGTTCTGCTGCTTGAAGCCGAGCACGCTGAACGGCATGCCAGCGCCGAGGATGTAATGGCTCAGGTAGTCGAAGTTCGGGTTCTTCTCATCATCGATGATCATATCGAGGATGAGCACCTTGCCGCCTGCCGGGAGCGCATCGTAGGCTTTCCTGCACATCATGGCGGTGAGCTGTTCGTTTGCCGAATAGAGGATGCGGCAGAACATAACGGCATCGGCTGTCGGGTAGACATCCTTGTAGATATCGACCGCGATGCCCCTGAGGCGGTTGCCGAGGCCTTTTTCCACGGCGTTTTCGTTGACCAGTTCAATGGCGCCGGGGAGGTTGAGGATTGTGGACTCGAGCTGCGGGAATTTTTTCAGCAGAGCGGCGGAAATATCGCCGATGCCGCCGCCGACATCGACGAGGGTTTTCGCGTTCGAGAGCTCGGCTTCCTCGAGAAGCAGTTTGATGGCGAAGTAGGCGTTGCTGCGGTGAATCTCCTCGAAATACCAGTTGTCCTCACGGGTGACGGGAGGATAGGGGACCTCGCCCTTGAAGTTCAGGGTGCCCCTGACAGCGCTCGCCATGTCCATGTAGAAGTTGTCCGCGAGATGGGCCATGGCTTTGGCTACGGGAGTCATGTAGATGTTCGGGCGGTCCTTGGACGCAATGAACATGGTTTTTGCGAATTCGGTCAGGTCCCACTTGCCGTCTGCCTGAGAGGTGATGCCCATCTGGCGGAGCGCTTCGAGAAGCATGACGAGCCTCGGAGGCACGGCCCCGGCAGCGGCGGCAATGGCTTCCGTTTCCTTCGGACCGTCGGCAAGGTGGTTGAAAAGGTCGAGCTCGAGGGCGGCTTTAAGACAGCCGAACTCTACGAGCCCTTTGAAAATGAGCTCGTTGGCCCTTTCGGTTTGCTGCAGCAGCGCAATGTCGTTCATGGTGCAAGGTTGGTTTTCAGTATTATTGGAAATGGTACGGTGTTACAATCATGCAGGAGACAGGGAAATTCCATGCAGTGTGCCATAAAGCGATATGCCGGACGGCGGTGCGGCTGCAATTGCCTGTATTTTCCCCTCCTCTTCAAAGGTTATGCTCCTTCCTGAACGTGTCGAGCTGTTCGCGGATATTCCTGCGGAACGCCAGGCTGGTGATGAGATTGAGCATTTTGTACGGGTTTCTTCTTATCCTGTTCGCGATGTTTTTCAGTGAATAGGTCTTGTAATAGCTTTTCATGACCTCGTGCTGGAACTCGACCGGGTCGTACCTTTCCGACCGGATAACAAGGTTTGTCGCGTTGTACCTGTCCCAGTCCTCGTCGGTGATGAGCCCCTTCTCCTTGTAATCCCGGTACATCGAGGTGCCCGGATAGGGCGTGATGATCTGGAAGATCGGCATGAAGACGGCGTTCCGGGAAACGAAATCGACCAGGTTGTCCATGTCTTCGAAAGTGTCGAGCGCCGGGTTGAAGAGGAAGTTGCCCTGGACGTTCAGGCCGGCCTGGCGGCACTCTTCGATGAGCCGCGAGAACTTTTCGGCGGAGTTCACATGGCCCTTGTTGTATGCTTCGAGCGTTTTCTGGTTGATGGATTCGAAACCGACAAGCACCATCATGCAGCCGGAATCGACCAGTTTTCTGACGGTCTCCTTGTCCTCGAGGAAATTGCTGCTGAAAAAGACGCTGTAGTTGATGTTGCACTCCCTGAGCAGGTCGAGCGTCTCCCAAAGCTGCTTTTTGCTGACACCGAGGTTTTCGTCGCACAGCATGAACCACGGTTTCGAGGATTTGCCGGTCGGCTTGAAGAACGCTTCCTTCGCGGCTTCGATCTGCCTCTTCAGTTCGTCGGGTTTCTGGACCCGGTAAAGTTTTCCGGTGAAGTTCGGCGTGACGCAGAACGAGCAGTCGAAAGGGCATCCCCTCGTGACATAGATGGGGATCGATTTCGTGCCGTCCACCTTCTGGCGTTTCGATGCCTTCGCTATCCTTGCATAATCGACAGGGACAATTTCCCTGACCGGCGGAAAGTCCTTCGAGTCATAGAGCGGTTTAAGCCGGTCGCCTGCCGCGTCGTCGAGCACGGTCCGCCAGAGGTTTTCGGCTTCGCCGCGGACGATGCAGTCTGCGTGGGGCCTTGCCTCTTCGGTATTGAAAGAGACGTGAAGGCCGCCGAGGATGACCTTTTTCCCTTTTTTGCGGAATGTATCGGCTATTTCATATCCCCTTTTCGCATCGATGGTGCGGGAGGTGATGCAGACCAGGTCGTAGTCGCCGTCGTAATCTACAGTGTCGCCGAAATGTTCGTCAACGATTTCAATGCGGTGCTGTTCCGGGGTCAGGCTGACCAGCACTCCGATAGCCATGTTGAACAGCGGTTTCTGGTTTGTCCTGGAATCCTTTTTTCCCTTCGGAGCGATCATCAGCAGCTTGAGTGGCCTTGCGCCTGGTAATTCGGGGATACTCATGTTCTGTCAGCCGGTGTTGAGCGCTCGATGTTACTGATTGCCTTTTCCATGGATTAAACGAACACCTCTGTGCATGGGATCGGTATCTGACCGGTCCTATCCGATATGATCGTTCACAAGCTTCCTGTTCTCTTTTTCCAGAAGCGTCTGCTTGTGGTTGTTGAGGTCGAACGGAATATGGAGCCACTTGTCCCTGAAAACGGCATCGCCGGGTTCGAGGCCGGTGAGGCTGAGTGGAAGCGTGATGATTTTGCGCTGGTTGCCGATCTGCACGAACAGTTCGTCACCGGTTACCCAGACATCGATATCGACCGGGTTGGCGAACATCAGTTTCAGCTTCACTTCATACTTTTCGCCGTTCCGCTCGAACTTGATCGGCGGTTCATCGAACATCATGTCGGACGGGTCCGAGTCGCCATACATGTCGGCGGCGAACCTTTCGAGGGCTTTCAGGCCGACAATCTCCTTTTCGTACATCCTCAGCTTTTTAACCGGGAGCGGAGAGAAGCCTTCCTCGATCTCACCGAGGTATTTCTGCTGGATGGTTTTCCATTTTTCCAGGTAGCCGCTGTTTTCATGCATGTCGAGCAGGCGGTTCACCAGAACCATGTCCACCTGGAAACCGTAGAGGTTCAGGTAGGTCAGGGCGCGCATCGTCTCCTTGATGGACATCTTTTCGGCGTTCATGACCAGGCGGACCGTGGATTTCGTCGTATCCGTAAGGATTTCGCGGATTCCTTCGAGTTCGTCGAAGACATGGTCTACCGAATCGATGGCCTCTTCCGGCGGAACATAAAAGGCGATCTTGTCGGACATTTTCGACAGCGGCTTGCTGAGCGGCCGAACGATGTATTTCGTGACGTTCTTGACGGCTTTCATGCCCCAGGAGAGGGTATCGGGAAGCGAAAGGAGTCGGAGGGTTTCGCCGGTCGGAGCGGTGTCGAGCACCAGGGCGTCATAGTCGCCGGCGGTCTTGTAGCGCTTGATCCTCAAAAGGGAGAAGAGCTCTTCCATGCCGGGCAGGATGGTCATCTCGTCGGCCACGACCCCGGAAACGCCCTGAGCCATGAAAATCTTCGAGTAATATTTCTGAACCGAGTGCCAGTTGTCTTTCAGGTCCACGTAGGGGTTAACCTCAATGGCATGGAGATTTTCCCTGATCCTTGTCGGTTCGGGACCGAGCGGCAGATTGAACGAGTCGGAAAGGCTGTGGGCCGGATCGGTCGAGAGAACGAGAGTGCGATAGCCCAACTGCGACAAGCGGACCGCTGTTGCGGCCGACACGCTTGTTTTGCCAACCCCGCCTTTGCCTGTGAACGTTAGAATGCGCATGACCCGGACATTGATAGATGATCGCGTAAAGTAAAAACTATGAACTCTAAAATAACAATTTGGGTTTAATCGGCAATGGAACGGCAATATATAGGTTTCATACAGGTGCCGTCATGCCGTTTTGTCGCATGAACCCAGGAAAACCCTTGCCTTGTTCTTATTTCTTCCCTTTCCCGTTTCCCTGCTGAGCGGAGCTGTCCTTCGCTTTTTTCCCCGTGCTCTTCTTGCCGATGAACTGATTGAGGAACATGACGATAAAAATACCCGAGAGGAAAAAAAGAACAGGTGCGTATATGGTTGTGTATCTGGTGAATTCCGGCATCGGTGCTCGCAGTTAGATTACGGTTTATTGAAAATGCAGTTCACAGGTTATGCTCTTTGCGGAAAATCTCCAGCTCCACCTGGATGTTTTTTCGGAACGCCATGCTGGTGATCAGGTTGAGCAGCTTGTAGGGGTTCCTGCGGACCCTGTTGGCGATGTTTTTCAGCGAGTAAGCCTTGAGGTAGCTCTGCATGAACTTGTACTGGAACTGTACCGGGTCGTATTTTTCCGAGCGGATGACCAGGTTCAGGGCGTTGTACCTGTCCCAGTCTTCGTCCGTGATGAGCCCTTTCTCCTTGTACTCCCAGTACATCGATGTGCCGGGATAGGGCGTGATGATCTGGAATATCGGCATGAAGACGGCGTTCCGGGCGACGAAATCGACCAGGTTGTCCATGTCTTCGAAGGTGTCGAGCGCCGGGTTGAAGAGGAAATTGCCCTGGATGTTCAGCCCTGCCTGTCTGCACTCCTCGATGAGGCGCGAATACTTTTCGGCAGAGTTCACATGGCCTTTGTTGTAGGCCTCGAGCGTTTTCTGGTTGATGGACTCGAAGCCCACGAGCACCATGATGCAGCCGGAATCGACCAGCTTTTTGACGGTCTCCTTGTCTTCGAGGAAGTTGATGCTGAAGAAGACGCTGTAGTTGATGTTGCACTCTCTGATGAGGTCAAGCGTATCCCACAACCGTTTTTTGCTCACGCCGAGGTTTTCGTCGCACAGCATGAACCACGGTTTCGAGGATTTGCTTGTCGGCTTGAAGAATGCTTTCTTTGCGGCCTCGATCTGCTCCCTCAGCTCGTTTGGTTTCTGGGCGCGGTAGAGCTTTCCGGTGAAGTTCGGCGTGACGCAGAACGAACAGTCGAACGGACACCCCCTGGTGACATAGATGGGGATGGCCCTCGTGCCGTCCACTTTTTCGCGTTTCGACGCCTTGGCTATCCTTGCGTAATCGATTGGTGTGATTTCCTTGACCGGAGGGAAATCCTTCGAGTCATAGTGCGGTTTGAGGCGGCCGTTTGCCGCGTCGTCGAGCACGGTTTTCCAGAGGTTGTCGGCTTCGCCGCAGACGAGGCAGTCGGCATGTGGCCTCGCTTCTTCTGTGTTGAAGGAGACGTGCAGGCCGCCGAGGATCACCTTTTTTCCTCTTTTGCGGAATTCATCGGCGATGGAATAAGCCCTTTTGGCGTCGATGGTGCGTGAGGTGATACAGACAAGGTCGTAGTCGCCGTCGTAATTGATGGGGTCGTCGAAATGCTCGTCGACGATTTCAAGGTGGTGCTGTTCAGGGGTCAGGCTGACCAGCACCCCGATTGCCATGTTGAACAGCGGTTTCTGGTTTGACTTCGAATCCTTGTTTCCCATCGGTGCGATGAGCAGCAGCTTGAGTGGCCTGGTGCCTGGTAATTCGGGGTTACTCATGTTCTTTCTGCCGGTATTGGGCGCTCGGTTTTTTTACTGATGCCTGACGGTGACGCGAAGGCCGGAGAATGAACTGGAAAATGGCTAAATTACTGCAAGCAGTAACTTTCCGGTGTTCCCTGGCGTCAGCGTTTTAAAACTGGAATGTAGCAATTATTGTATTAAAACGAGCCATTTTCCATGGTTTTCATCGATACACAGCCTGAAGTACCTGAAATTTTCCGTGCTACTTGCGCAAAGACCCGTTCCCGATTGGCCCGGAAGCAAAGCATCGTTCCCGCAGGATTGCATGAAAGAAAAAAATCATATGTTGCTGTTGTGCGCTCCGGCGCCGGCGGCCGGCGGTATCCGGCCCGGCATTTTCAACGAACAATCAAGCAAGCCATCATGGGAAAAATATTGCCATACCGGGGAGTCTGGCCCCGGATCCACGAGACGGTTTTTATGACGGAAGGGGCTTTTGTCATCGGCGACGTCACCATCGGGGCCTGTTCGAGCGTCTGGTTCAACGCCGTCGTGAGGGGAGACGTCTGCCCGATAAGCATCGGTGAAAAAACGAACGTGCAGGATAACGCGACCCTTCATGTGACGCACGACACGGGGCCGCTGAACATCGGCAACTGCGTGACCATCGGCCATGGCGCGGTGCTCCATGCCTGTACGGTGAAAGATCACGTGCTCATCGGCATGGGTGCCGTCCTGCTCGACGATTGCGTTGTGGAGCCATGGTCGGTTGTGGCTGCGGGCTCCCTTGTAAGGCAGGGTTTCACCGTGCCCACAGGCATGCTCGTGGCCGGCGTTCCTGCAAAGGTCATTCGCCCGATAACGGAGGATGAGCGGCGGAATATCGCGGAGTCTCCCGAGAATTACCTCCGGTACTGCCGCAATTACCTTGACGGATAACCTGTTGCAGGGGTTGTTTTTCTTGCCGATATTTTCGTCGTTCTTTAGAGCATATTTCGCTAAATTGCTCCGGAATCGGCCGCACTTCTCGGGTACGGGCCTTAATGCGGCATGTTTTTTTCAAGAATTACCAGAAATTACCTGACCATCTATGATGCAGAACGATGTTGTTGTCGTTGGCGGCGGTATCAGCGGCCTCAGCCTGGCTTACTATTGTGTCCAGGCAGGATTGAAAACAACGCTTCTCGAGAAGGGCGACGCGACGGGAGGCTCTTTTTCCTCCCCCCGCTACAGCACCGGCGGCCGCGAGTTCTGGCTCGAGATGGGGGCCCACACCTGCTACAGTTCCTACCAGAACCTGCTCGGCATTGTCGAATCCTGCGGCCTCATGGCTTCCATCACTCCCCGCGCGAAAGTGCCGTTTTCGCTTTACCGGGACGGTCAGGTCAAATCGCTGGTTTCCAGCCTCAACTTTCCGGAACTGCTTGTTTCCGGTCCGAAAATATTCTCCCTGAAGAAAAACGGCCAGACCGTGAAGTCCTACTATTCGCAGATCGTGGGACAGAAAAACTACCGCGACGTCATCAGCCATTTTTTCAACGCCGTCCCGTCGCAGGTGACGGATGATTTTCCGGCGGACATGATGTTCAAGAGCCGTGAAAAACGCAAGGACGTGCTCAAGAACTACACGTTCGCGGAAGGCCTGCAGAGCGTGGCCCGCGCCATTTCCGCAAAAAGCGGGCTGAATGTGTTCACCGGCAGGGAGGTCGTTTCGCTGCGCGAGGAAAATGGACAGTATGTCGTCGTGACGGCGGACGGGATGGAGTATGGCGCGAAGGTCCTCGGCCTGGCGCTTCCTTCCGCAGTGTCGTCGAGGCTCCTCGGTACCGTCAGCCGCGAAATTGCCGGCCATCTCGGGCTTCTCAAGGCTGCAACCGTCGATTCGGTCGGCGTCGTGATAAAAAAGGAGAACCTTGCGATGAAGCCGGTCGCCGCACTGATATCGCCCAACGACATCTTTTTCTCCGCCGTGTCGCGCGATACCGTGCCCGACGACAGTTACCGCGGTTTCGCTTTCCATTTCAGGCCCGGCCTCGACGAGAAAAAGAAAATGACCCGTATCTGCGAAGTGCTCGGTATCGGCCCGTCAAGGATTGAAAAAACCTTCACCCGCATCAATACGGTCCCATCCCTTCGCCTGGGGCACCACGAGTGGCACGAAAAAATCGATACGCTTCTGAAAGGGAAGAAAAACCTGCTGCTGAGCGGCAACTATTTCGGCGGCATGGCAATCGAGGACTGCGTTTCCCGTTCAAAGGCCGAGTTCGAACGGTTCGGGAAGTAAGGGGGCCTGCGGGATGTGCCCGGTGCTGCGCCATAGTCATTCACTGCCCGACAGCATATGATGGATATCTCGGGATTGCCTGACGCCATTCGGGAAAATTACCCGGCAACCCTGCTTGCCGTTGCGGTCGGCCTGCTGTTTCTTTTCGGAGCGAATTCGCTCTTCAGGAAGGTTACGGCGAAGGTTCGGCTTTCGCTGAAAGAGAGCGCCCTGCCGTTCGAAATCCTGCTCTGGCCTTTCCGCCTGCTGTCGCTCGCCCTTTTTTCCCTCTTCCTCTTCGATACGGTCCCGGTAAAATTCGCCTATACCGGAGCGGTTCAGCATGCCCTTACCGTGTTTTCCATTGCCGGGCTTGTCTGGTTCCTCATGCGGCTGAAGTCGGTTTTTGAACAGTTTCTCCTGCAGCATTATCCCGAAATGAGCAGGGAAAGCGAATCGGGCAGGAAGAACGCGACCTATGTGAGCCTTGCGGGAAAAATCCTCAATGTCCTGCTGGTGATGGTCGGGGTATCCGGTATCCTGATGACCTTCGAAACGGTCAGGCAGGTAGGGCTCAGCATTCTCGCTTCAGCCGGCATCGCAGGCGTCATTCTCGGTTTCGCCGCCCAGAAGAGCCTGGCAACGCTGATATCAGGCATCCAGATTGCCGTGACGCAACCCATCAGCATCGATGATGAGGTCGTGGTCGAAAACGAATCCGGGAAAATCGAGGAGAT
>CAIYPU010000071.1 GCA_903928225.1 uncultured Chlorobiaceae bacterium | reverse complement strand
GGCCCTGGCAGGAAAAGGGGAGCGTGCCGGAAAAGAAATCAGGGGTGGTTCACAGCATTGTTTCAAGAATATCCGCAGCTGTTCTGACGGCTTCGAGGCAGCGGGTTTCAAAAAGCTTCATCTCTTTGGCTTTCTGCAGGTTTTCAGGAGTTCCCAGGTTCAGCCCGATGACTCCTTCGCAAGAGCAGGAGCCGAGGATGGCCGTGAATTCCTCCATGAAATGCCTTCCCCTGGCATAGCACTCCGCTTTGAGTGCGATGGATTGCAGATCGCCCATTCCGTACTTCATGGAAAGCGCCAGCAGTGCTCCGTTGACCGCTCCGCACAACTCGTTGCCCGTTCCTGCAGATCCTGCTCCGAACATGGTCGCAAGTTTCATGGCGGTTATTTCGTCCATCTCATCGGCCTGCCGATAGGCTGTAAAAACGGCCTGGCTGCAGTTGCTGTGATTCCTGAACAGTTCGAGGGCTCTTTCTTTTCTTTTCATAACGGCGGGCAATAGGGGGGTTGCGATGGATGTTCCGGACCTGCATCTGGCAGAACATTCCTTAATTCTTTGTTTTAATTTCGGATAATATAAAAAAGTTCGCTTTTCAGGGCCCCCCCGCCTGGAATTTTTTATTCGCTTTCAGCCTGTTTCGTGAATGATCGCTGCAAAAAAACAAACCATCATCCCGGCGGACAGGATGACGGTTTGCACAAGGGTTGTTTCCTCTGAAGAATAGCAACAGGCTGGAGCCTGTTCGTTCTGCTTCAGCAGGAACTGCAGGTTTTTATGCCGAAGATGGCATAGAGCGGGCAGAAATTCAGGAACGAGGTTGCGACGGGTACAAGGCCGATGATACCCCACCATTGCTGATACATGATCCCGACAGTTATAATGACGATACCGACGACGAGCCGGATAATTTTATCCGCTTTTCCCATATTTTTTTTCATGGCAGCTCCTGAGTATTTATCTGTTATTTTTGTTTATTTCACCGGCGATTAAAACTTTCAATCCAGGTCAGCAACAAGAACTCCGATTTTGTCATTCCGAGTTCCCCGTATCCGGCAACTGCCGCAAACGGACCATGAACAGTAACGTCGTCATTAACGGAAAGCAAATTCACGAGGAACAGCGCTTTTTCATGGAAAGCAGAGCGGAGAATCCTGATGTTTTCGTTTGAGAGGAAATGGATCCTTCACTCCGCAGTGCTTCGTTCAGGATGACACCGGTGCTGCCTGGGATTCCTTGCGACTTGTTGTTGCCGGAAACCATAAGACTGTTTTCAGAACTGTTTCCCGTGCCTGATCGTTCAGAGGTATAGCTTTCCCAACCGTATCTTGTTCAAGGTTTATTGCCGGAGTTTTATCATTTGTTTTTATTTCCGTGAACTCTGACCCGATCCATCCGCTGCTTGAAATCAGGGAGCTGGTTTTCCGTTACGACGGCGCGCCCTCACCGGTTTTCGAGAACCTCGGCTTCACGGTTGCTGCCGGGCAGTTCATCCTTGTCAGGGGTGTTTCGGGGGCGGGCAAATCGACCCTGCTGCGCCTTGTCTGCCGGCTGAACCGGCCGCAGTCGGGCTCCATCTTGTTCAAGGGCCGCAACATCGACGATCTGCCGCCGTCGGAACTGCGTTCCGCTCTTGGTTACGTCGCCCAGGTCCCGCAGATTATCGACGCATCGGTCAGGGAGAACCTGCTGCTGCCGTTTTCGTTTGCCGCAAACAGGAAAAAAAACGTGCCTGGCGAAGAGGAGCTGCGAAAGATGCTCGACGACTTCTATCTCGGCGATATTTCTCCCGATCAGTCGGCCATGAAGCTTTCGACAGGCCAGAAACAGCGCCTCGCCATCATGCGGGCCATTCTGCAGCAGCCTGAACTGCTGCTGCTCGACGAACCGACCTCTGCCCTCGATACCGAAAGTGCCGCCATGGTTTTCTCGATCATGGAACAGCTGAACGTGTCGAAAGGAATGTCGATGGTTACGGTTACCCATACCGAATACCGCCCCGAAAAGGTGGTGCCCGTCTTTTACAGGCTCGAAAACCGGACACTCAACCTCGAACGATGAGCCACATTATCACTATTTCCACCTGGCAGCTGCTCCTTGCCTTAGTTTTCATCCTGCTTGCCCAGGCCAGCTCCTTTTTCTGGCACCTGGGGCTGAACCGCGATATTGCCGTCGGGGCGCTGAGGACCTTTTCCCAGCTCTTTCTCATGGGCTACGCCCTTACCTTCATCCTTGGATTCGAAAACGTCTGGCTCACCCTCCTCGTGTTTGCCGTGATGGTGGTTTCCGCAATGTTTATCGTCAAGGGACGGGTGAAGGAAAAACAGGTCCCCTATATCGTACCGACCTTCCTGACGATGTTTATCACCTATTTTATCACGACGCTTTTCGTTTCGGGCATGATTGTCGGTACGACGCCATGGTGGGAACCCCGTTATTTTATCCCGACCGGCGGCATGGTTATCGGCAACTCGATGTCGGCCATCTCCATCGCGCTCGAACGGCTTTTCCGCGACCTGCGCCAGCAGAGGGAGCTGGTGGAAATGAAGCTTTCGCTGGGGGCGAACTACAGGGAGGCGAGCGATGACCTGTTCAGGAACGCGGTGAAAGCCGGAATGATACCATCCATCAACGCCATGATGGGGGTCGGCCTGGTGTTCATTCCCGGCATGATGTCGGGCCAGGTCCTTGCGGGCACCGATCCCCTGATAGCGGTCCGGTACCAGATCGTGGTGATGTTCATGCTCGTCGGTTCCACTGCGGTGACCTCCGTTGTCGTCATGCTGATCGTCCGGAAGCGTTGCTTCGGCAGCGGCGAGGAAATTCTCCTCACCCACCGGTAAAGAAGCCGCAAGTTTTTTATTCTCATAACTGGCCCCTGACATCGGTCTGTCTGGTTTTCTTTGCCCGGCGGGCTGTATTTCCGGTGGCTGATCCCCCCCAGTCCCTGGTTCAGGACGAACCGCTCATGGACGGGTGCCCCTGTCTTCCTGCTTTCAGTCGAAGAAGCGGTTCCCGTTTTTCTTCAAAGGCATCGCTGTGATAAGCATCTATTCTTCATTATATTGATCGTGTCTGCAAACTCCACAATTGCAGACTTGTTGGTTACGTTGGCAGATCGTTATCGATCTTGAAAACGTAATGCAGGAGCCGGTTCATTCCGGCTCCTCTTGTCTGAAATACCTTCAGTTTTTCTGTGTTCGCTTCCGGAAATAATGCGGCCGCCTGCCTCTCCGACAATAAACAGTAGCCTCCTGTTGTTATTTTAACGGCATATTATGTAATATGTTATATGGACGTTTTCCGATTCGCCGTTCGCGAGTGCCTTTACCGCAAGACAGGCGGCATGGAATGACCGGTAAATCAGGAATAGCAATGCTTTTCGGATCAACCCCGACAACGATGTGCCATTCAGTCAGTTACGCCCATCCAGGCAAGGAATTTCCAGGGTATGATGGAACCTGCCCTGCAAGGAAAACTTTTCTCAATCCGCTGACCGTGGCAGTCATGCTGCTGACCGCCTTGTTATGCAGCCCCGGAACTCTTCGAGGGGCGGTCCATGCCGGAAATCAGGATATACGGCAGGGGCTCGCCAAAGGGAACAATGATTTCGCCCTTTCGCTTTTCAGGCAGCTGGACCGTTCAGGTGAAAACCTTTTTTTCTCTCCGTACAGTATTTCCTCGGCAATGGGAATGGTTTTCGAAGGGTCCAGGGCGAACACGTCTGCTGAGGTGCAGAACGTCATGCATTTCCGGTTCGGCCGGGAACAGCTTGCCGAGGCTTTCTGGAACTGCAACCATGACCTGATGTCACGGGCATCGGCTTCCGGCCAGAAGCTGAATATCGCCAATGCGCTTGTCCTGACCGGGGATACTCCCGGCAAGCCATACACCGACAGGGTCAGGAAGTATTACGATGCTGAAATATTTCCCGGCGGGCTTGATAAAATAAATGCATGGGTCGCGGATAAAACCATGGGCAGGATTCCCTCCATCCTGCAGCAGCTCGATTCCAACTCCATGTTTGTCCTCCTCAACGCGATCTGGTTCAAAAGTTCCTGGGAGTCTGCTTTCCGCAGGGAATCGACATCTGACATGCCGTTTTCCGTCTCTCCGAAAAAACAGGTTACGGTGAAGATGATGTACCAGAAACACGATTTCAGCATGGTCGAGGAAAAGGAGCTGAAGGCTATCGGTTTGCCATACCGGGGCGGAGAGCTTTCCATGGTAATATTTCTTCCCAGGGCAAAGGACGGTCTTGCCCGGTTCGAAAAATCCCTGACGCCCCAAAGGCTTTCCGACCTGCTCTCCAGACTGGACAGCCAGTCAGCTGAGGAAATCGAACTCTCTTTTCCGAAATTCACGATGACTGCCGGATATGACCTGGTAAGACCGTTCAGGAAGATGGGCATGAGCGAGGCTTTCGGCGAAAAGGCCGATTTCACGGGAATGGGTTTCCGTCCGGGAGAAGTCTGGATAGGGCAGATCAGGCACAAGGCATTTGTCGAGGTCAACGAAGAGGGGACCGAAGCGGCAGGGGCAACGGCAGTGGAGTTCGTGACCAAAGCGCTTCCCTATTCTAAAGAATTCAAGGCGGACCATCCGTTTCTGTTCCTGATCAGGGACAACAGGCAGGGAACGATCCTCTTCATGGGGAGGGTTTGCGATCCGACAAGCCGTTAGGAGCACCGTATAGCTGAACCTGATCGCATGGCATGAAACAGAAGAGAAAAAAACAATCCGCTCCGAGCTGCTCCGATTGCGGCACGCTGAACTGCTACCGCAGGGAAAAGCAGTTTCCCGAGTTCTGCCTCACCGAAACCATATCGGCCGGGGAGCAGGCGGAAATTGTCGATCAGTACCGGGGTGAGGGCATGGATGCCCGCATCGCAAGGTGCGCGGCGGAAATCGAAGGGGCTTACTACGGGAAACTGACGAGGGCAGAGGAGATCATCGTTTTCGCCAGACGCATGGGATTCAGGAAAATCGGGCTTGCGACCTGTATCGGCCTTGCCGAGGAAGCACGTATTTTTACGAGGGTCCTCGATGCGAATGGTCTCCAGCCTTTTTCCGTGCTTTGCAAGGCAGGCTCCGTGGACAAGACGGAAATAGGGATAGCCGAGGAATTCAAAATTCAGCAGTCATGCCATGAATCTCTCTGCAACCCGGTCCTGCAGGCCAGAATTCTTGAAAAACAGGGAACGGAGCTGAACGTCATTATCGGGCTTTGCGTCGGCCACGATTCCCTGTTTATGAAACATTCCGCAGCCCCGGTGACGACCCTCGTCACAAAGGACAGGATATTGGGACATAACCCGGCAGCAGCCTTGTACACCTCGGGCTTTTATTACAAAAGGCTTTTTGACGGCGACAGGGGGCTGTAGCCCGGAAATCATGAACTCCCCCGGATGAAGGTGCCGTTCTCGAAATCCTCGAATGCCTTGCGAAGTTCTTCGCGGGTGTTCATGACGATCGGCCCGTGCCAGGCGATCGGTTCGTGCAGGGGGTGCCCCGTGACCAGCAGGAACCGTATCGCGTTGTCTTCGGTTGAGACCGTCAGGTAATCGCCGTCGGTAAAAAGCACCAGCGTCTCGTTTTCGGCAAGCGCCCCTGCTTCCATATCGAAATAGCTCACTCCCTCGGTTTCATAGGAGAACGGTTCATCGTCACGGCAGAAGAGAGCGCTGCCCGCAATGACGTAGGCGAAGGCGTTGCGGCCGGTTTCAACCGGATGGGTCCAGGTCGTGCCCGGCGGTATGGTGATATCGAAATATTCAGGATCGATGGCAATGTCGTTGACCGGGCCTGACGTTTCCCCGATCGTTCCTGCGACAATCCGGATTTCGGTTCCGTCTTCGAGCCGGATTTTCGGGATCTGTTCCGCTTTGATGTCCCGGTAGCGGGGCGGAATCATTTTCTGCGATGCCGGAAGGTTGGCCCACAGCTGGAACCCGGCCATGGAGCCTTTTCTGTCTCCGAAAGGCATCTCCTGGTGGATAATTCCGCCACCCGCGGTCATCCATTGCACGGACCCGGCGGTGATGACGCCGCTGTTGCCCATGCTGTCGCCATGCTCCACGCTTCCTTCGAGCACATAGGTGATGGTTTCGATGCCGCGGTGGGGGTGCCAGGGAAATCCTTTCAGATAATCTGCGGGATTGTCGGAACGGAAATCGTCGAGCAGCAGGAACGGATCGAAGAGGGGGACCTGGCTGAACCCGAAAGCCCGTTTAAGGTTTACGCCTGCGCCTTCCTGTACCGGCTTGCTTTTAAACACCTTGCGTATTCTTCTCGCACTGCTCATGTCTGGTACTCCTTTTTCCATTAGCGGACTGAAGGCTGCTGGGCCGAAAAGACCAGCCGGGGCCGTATATCGGCAGGGAGATTTTTCAGGCACTGCAGTCAATGATTAGAAACGCTTCCTGAGCGCTTACAAGTTCAATATTGCCTGTCCTTTTAATTCCGGTTGTTCAATTCAGGCAGTTATGCGTAACTTCATCCAGTCAGTACGGGATTATAATTCAGTAAAACAGCAGAGCATGTCCAGAAAAACCGCAAGGGTATTGTTTATCGGGGATGTCGTGGGAACCCCGGGCCTCAAGATGGTCGAATTGATGCTGAAGAACTTCATCAAAAAGTACAATGTCGATTTTGTCATCTGCAACGGAGAAAACGCCCACAATGGCAAGGGCCTGAGCCTCGAATCGCTGAACCAGCTTCTCGGGGCCGGTGTCAATGTCGTCACGGGCGGGAACCATACCTGGAGCAATTTCAATTTTTTCGAAACACTTAAAACCCATACCAAGGTCCTTCGCCCCCAGAACTACCCGAAAGGAACCTACGGCAAGGGGTACGGGATTTACAAGCTGTCGTCCGGTCTTGGAGATATAGCAGTCATCAACCTGCAGGGCAGGAGTTTCATGTATTCCATCGACTGCCCGTTCCGGACCGCAGACTGGGTCATCAAGCAAATCAGGGAGCAGGAAAAGGTCAAGCTCATCTTTGTCGATATCCATGCCGAAGCCACCGCTGAAAAGGTTGCGCTCGGCTGGTATCTCGACGGCAGGGTGTCTGCGGTCATCGGCACCCATACCCATATCCAGACTGCCGATGAACGGATACTGCCGAAGGGGACCGGGTATCTGACCGATGCTGGCATGACCGGACCATACCAGTCAGTCATCGGCATGCAGATCAAGTCGGCAACCGACAGGATGCTTTTTCAGACCCCGCACAAATATGAGTGTGCCGAGGATGATGTCCATTTTTCCGCCGTGCTGCTCTCATTCGACCCGGAAACCGGCAAAACCGTCGGTATCGAACGGATTTTCTACCCGGAGTTCGACAAAGGCACGATATAGTCCTTTGACGTTTCTTTTTTTCGATCATCCTTTTTCTGAAAACCGGTCTGCTGTTTTGCAGCAGCCGGTTTATCCTCAATTTTCATCCTGCCGGGTAATCCTCGTTTCTTCGTGACTTACCGTGAAACCCCAGCGTCTTATATCAAGGACTTTACGTTTTTTTACTTCAAAATATTGGTATTTCGTATAAAAATTACTTTATTCACTTAAAACTTACTCTTTCATGAATGAGCACATTCTGAACAACCAGGGTCATGAGCGAAGAATATTCCATATCACTCGCGTTTGTTTCCGAAGTATCCGGCAACGTCATTGCAAGGTCCCGTGAAGGAGCCCTGCGGTTTCTCAGGAAAGGAGATGCCGTATACGAAGGTGACGTGATTGTTACTGAAGACGGCGGCAGCGTGAAGCTTGTATCGATGAACGGCGCCGGACTCGAGGTGATGCAGGGCAGGGAGCTTGTCCTGAGTACCGGTCTTTTTGAGGAGCGCATCGCAGCAGGCGAAGAAGATTCCGCAACTTCTGTTTTTCCTGTGCAAGGTTCGGCAAACATGGCAATCAGCGGGAATCTGCAGCGCTCAGAAGCAGAATGCTCCGGTATTCACGGTTACCTGCGTGTCGGGCGTCTTGCAGAGCATGCCGGGAATTCTCCCTATACGTTTGTTTCCTATACCGGAGATTACAGCAACACGTCCGAAGGCAGGACAACAGGCATTGATTTTTTTCTGGATGGCAGGGCTACGACTGACGACCGGATTCAGATGTCGATTCAGGGGATCAGTTTCGCTCAGGCTGAGTCGATTATCCACGAAGTTGACATTCCTGCAGAAAAACCTGTTTACAGGTTGCAGGTTACAACAGTTCCTTTACCGGCTGAAGACGTCCCTGCCGCGCAGGACGACACCTGTACGACGGCGGAGGACACGGTGCTGAGCGGGAATGTATCCGGGAACGACACCCCGTCGGGCGACGGCGGCAACGAATGGTCTCTGGTGAGCGGCCCGACGCATGGAGTTCTGGCGCTGAACGCAGACGGCAGTTTCACCTACACGCCGAACGCGGACTACACCGGCCCGGACAGCTTCACCTACAGGATCACGGACATAGACGGCGACAGTTCGACGGCGACGGCCTCGATCACGGTGACGCCGGTGAACGATGCTCCAACCGCAAATCCGGATCTGAATTCCGTGAAAGTCAACAATACGATCGAAGTTGGCATGTTGAACGGCGTCATCCAGAGCGCAGGAAACTCGACAGGAACAGATACCGACCCTGAAGGCGATTCACTGACCGTAACCGGTGTCGTATCCGGAACGGCCCTCAGCGCGGCAGCGGTCAACACGGCGGGTACGACCAATGTCGGGTCATCGACAGCCGGCACCTACGGACATCTGACACTGCAATCGGATGGCAGTTATACCTATTCAGCCGATACAGCGGCTTCGAAAGCCCTTGCCCCCGGAGCAGCCGTTGAGGATGTGTTCAGTTATGCGATCAGCGACGGAAACGGAGGTACGTCATATACGACGCTGACGATAGCGGTAACAGGCACTGGTTCCATCGAAGAGGAGGTTGAAGAAGATGCATTGGCCAATCCGCCCAACCTGTCGCAGGGCGATGATGAAACCGGCTCGGCCGTCTCCACGTTCAGCGGAATGCTTTCAGTGCTTTTCCCGGCAACCGTCACTGCAGGGGCAAGTTACCGAGTCGAAACAGATACAGCAGCCGGAGCTTCAGATCCGCTGGTTTACACGACCTCAGGGGATGTGCTTTCATCACAGGGCGTGCTGGTCCATTACACTGCGGATTCCAGCGGAACGGTGCTTACCGGGTATGCTGATGTGGACGGAGACGGATCGTATACCTCCGGAAATGACCGCATTGTTTTCACCTTGACTATTACCGATTCGTCTGCAGGTGCATACAGCTTCACCTTGAACGATCAGGTCGATCACCCGGCGAACGGTGATACCGGTATCATGAGCATCGATCCCGCCAGCTGTGTCTCACTGACTGAAGCCGACGGCGACAGGATTACGGTTTCATCCGGTTTTGTCATCGATATCGAAAACGATGTGCCTTCCGCTGAATCGAATACCCGGGAACTGGCGGCGAAGCCGATCGATACGAACCTGACGATCATTCTCGATTTATCGTCAAGCATGTGGGAGGGGGATCCGCCGAAGAGAGAGACAGCCGCCCGGGATGCGGATAAGCTTGTCGATGATTATGCCGCCCTCGGGGATGTGAAAGTGCAGATCATTCTTTTTGGCGAATATGCCGAGCCCGTAGCCATATGGGTCGATGCCGGGGACGCGAAGGCGATCTTTGAAGAGATCATTGCCGGTGAATACAATTATGAAACCACAAATTACGACGATGCACTTGCCCTGATGATGGAGACATACGGTCAGGACGGCAAGCTTTCGACACCGGAAACCCAGAACGTATGCTATTTCATCTCGGACGGTCAGCCCAACCTGCCTGTGGGTTCCGTCGGTATTGACAGCAGCGAGCAGGCAGTGTGGGAGAGCTTCCTCAACGAGAACAGGATTTTTTCGTATGCTGTCGGTGTTGAAAATCAGGTTTACAGCGAAAACCTCGACCCGATAGCGTATAACGGAATCAACGGAACTGACCAGGCCTCGATAATCGTCCTCGAAATCGACGATCTTTCCGGGGTTCTATCGGATACGGTCGTTCCCGGTTCCACAAGCGGTTCGCTGATCAGTTCGAGCGGAGCGGATGAGCAGGCCTGGGTTGAATCGATAACCATCGACGGCACCACCTACAGCTATAATCCTGCGGGTGGCGGATCAGTCATGGTCAACGGAACGGACCGCAGCAGCTATGATGCGGCAACCCGTATCCTGACCATCACGACGCTTGGTTTCGGTGATGACCTGTCGGTGAACTCGAAGCTCGAGGTGAACATGGAGAGCGGGGCGTATACCTATTATGCGCCCCGTACTGTGGTTTTTGAAGATTTTACCGACTCTTTCTCCTATATCATAAGGGATTACGACGGCGATACTTCCTTTTCGATGACTTCCATATCGGTCGAAGCTCCTTTGCCTGTCAACAGGGCTCCGTCTGGCAGGGACAGCGCGGTGAGGCTTTATGAAGATGGAACGTACGTTTTTTCTGCTTCTGAATTCTGGAGAGGAGACATCGACGGGAACAATATGCAGGGGGTGAAAATCACGACGCTTCCGGCGGCAGGAGTGCTGACGCTCGACGGGGTAATCGTAACGGCGGGTCAGTTCGTGAGTCTGTCAGACCTCGAGCATGGCAAACTGGTTTACACTCCGGCTCCGGACGATAACGGCAATCCTTACAGCAGCTTCACGTTTCAGGTTCAGGACGATGGCGGTACGGCGAACGGCGGGATCGATCTTGATCCGACACCGAACACCATCACGATCGAAGTCATCCCGGTGAACGATGTTCCTGCAGCGGTGAACGATACATATACGACGGCGGAGGACACGGTGCTGAGCGGGAATGTATCCGGGAACGACACCCCGTCGGGCGACGGCGGCAACGCATGGTCTCTGGTGAGCGGCCCGACGCATGGAGTTCTGGCGCTGAACGCAGACGGCAGCTTCACCTGCACGCCGAACGCGGACTTCAACGGTCAGGACAGCTTCACCTGCAGGATTACGGACATCGACGGCGACAGTTCGACGGCGACGGCCTCGATCACGGTGACGCCGCCCCCTGAAGGGACTCTGGAAAGTCCCGCTTTAAAAGGCATTACCGTTCTGTCAGGAGGAAATTATATCGAAGGGAATGCAGGAAATGATATGCAGTATGGTGGAAACGGCGACGATATCCTCTTGAATGACAGCAGTGAAAGCATTGCCTGGGCAGCTTACGGCGGAGAAGGAAGCGATACGCTTCTGCTGACCGGTGGCCCCTTGATCGATTTCGCTTTTCCGGGATTTGACATCAACCGTTTCAGCGGTATCGACATCATCGACATGGCGTACGCCGCAGCACAGGCAATTGAAAATCCCGATGCCGCTGGTTTCATGGCCATCACCGGCAGCATCGGGACTCTCTCTGTCATCAGTGGGATCGGGGATGAGGTCACGTTCGTGGATATGGTTTTTTCAGCTGCGGTCGAACAGGTGAACCTCAACGGCAGCACCGGCACCATGGACCGTTATAGCGGAGCAGGTACCCCCGTTGAGGTTCAGCATTCCTGAACAGGCAGACTGGTGCCTATTTAACGGACTCCCTGCTCGAACTCTTCGGCAATGATGACATCTTCTTCGCTGCCGATATAGAGCGGGGTGCGCTGATGCAGTGATTCAGGCTGGATGTCGAGGATG
>CAIYPU010000070.1 GCA_903928225.1 uncultured Chlorobiaceae bacterium | reverse complement strand
TCGAGCCCGGTTTCGGGGAACAGCCGGAGGTTATCCGCACCGATGCCGAGCCTCATGGCACGTTCACGAATCTGGTTGGGTGACTCCTCGCCTGCGATGTAAAGCACTTTCCGGGGTGCAAGGCGCGGGGCCAGCTGCAGCATCAGGGTCGATTTGCCGATTCCAGGTTCTCCGCCGACAAGGATTGCCGATGCCTCCATGAGACCGCCGCCCAGCACCCTGTCGAGCTCGCCGATTCCTGTGAGAAGCCGCCTGGACACCGACGGCTTTGCGTCGAGCAGGTTTTCGACGGCTGCGTGGGCGCCTGCGGCCGATTTCACGCGGGATTTTTTTTCCGGTTCGTCATGTACTTCCTGCAATGTTCCCCAGCTCTGGCATTCGAAGCATTTGCCCTGGTATTTCAGGCTGACGGCTCCGCAGTTGGTGCAGACGAACCGTGTCGATATTTTGGCCATATCCCTGTCAGAGCCCGTTTGCGCGTTTGAAAGAGAGAACGGTGTTTTTCAGGAGCATCGCGATCGTCATGGGTCCGACGCCTCCCGGGACCGGAGTGAGTGCTGATGCGACAGCCGAAACGCTTGCGTAATCGACATCGCCGGCAAACCGGTATCCCGAGTTCGCTGACGGGTCTTTGACACGGGTGTTTCCGACGTCGATGACCACTGCGCCATGTTTGACCATATCTGCGGTAATGAAGCCGGGTTTGCCGACCGCCACGATGAGGATGTCCGCATGGCGCGTGAAGAAAGGCAGGTCATCGGTGGCTGAATGACATACGGTGACCGTGCAGTTCGCTGCTCCATGTTTCTGCAGCATGAGGTTTGCGACAGGCTTGCCGACGATATTGCTTCTGCCGACAACGACGCAGTGCATGCCGCTTGTACGGATCCTGTACCGTTCGAGCAGTTCGAGAATGCCGAAGGGCGTGCAGCTCACGAAACAGCTGTCGAGATGACCCATGACGAGGCGGCCGAGGTTTTCGGGGTGGAATCCGTCGACATCTTTCGTTGGATGGACGGCAATGGTCGCGGCAAGCTCGTCGATATGGGGCGGCAGGGGCTGCTGGACAAGGATGCCGTGAATTTCCGGATCAAGGTTTTCCGCGGCAACCGTGCCGAGGAGCGTTTCCTGCGATGTTTCCGACGGCAGTTCGATTATCCGGCAGAAGATGCCCAGTTCTTTGCAAGTTTTGGCTTTATTGCGTACATAGACCTGCGAGGCCGGGTTTTCTCCAACGATGATGATGGAAAGCCCCGGGACCTTTCCGATGGAGCGCCCGTATTGTTCGATGTCGTTTTTCAGTTCGTTTTTCAGGTCCTGTGCGACCTGTCTGCCATCGATGACGATCATGCTGTTTCTGCTTTGTGTGTGTATGTAATGTATGTAGTGTGTGTAGTGCGACGTTTGAACTTTCCACCCCCTGACGTTACATATCTATAGCTATGAAAATTTCGTTGAAGCAGCAAGCCGGAGAAGCGATTGCGCGTCTAAAAAGATGACGGCGGGAATTCCGGCAATGGCGGCTGTTTATGGAATTCCGGTTAATTTTGCTTAAATAATACTTGAAGGTCTTTCCGGCTTATGTCGATTATTTCCATAGGCGACGTTCTCGCAGACAGGGAACTTCTGGATGCCAGGTTTACATGCGACCTCCGGCAATGCGCCGGGCAGTGCTGCATCGAAGGGGAACTTGGTGCGCCACTGAGCGAAGAAGAAGCTGTTCAGCTCACGTCCCCTCCGGAAGAGCTTCTGAGGATGCTTCCTGAAAAAAACAGGAAATATTTTCGCCGGCACGGGGGAGTCGAAACATATCAGGGCAGGCCATATTCAAAGACCATCGGAAACAGGGAGTGCGTGTTCACCTGTATTGAAGACGGCATTACGACTTGCGCCATAGAAACGGCTTTTGCCCGGGGTTCATGTCCGTTTCCGAAACCCCTGTCATGCCGATTGTTTCCGATAAGGGTGAGAAAAAAATTCGGTTTGGACTATCTTGTCTATGAAAGGCATGCCATATGCAGGCAGGCGGCCGAAAAGGGCAGGGAACTCAATATGCTTCTTGTCGATTATGTCCGTAAAGCGCTTGAGGAGCTCTACGGTGAAGATTGGTTTATAGCACTTAAACAGTTCATCGATTCTTCCCCCATGAAGAAATGCCAGGAATAAAGCTTCAACAGAAACAGAAAACCCAGCTTTCAGCCCAGCAGATCCTGGGCAGCCAGTTGCTCCAACTGCCGTTATTGAACCTCGAACAGAGGATTTATGAGGAACTGCAGGAAAATCCGCTTCTCGAGCTCGAAGAAGAGAAGAAGGACAGCGTGGACGATGCAGCAACCGAGTCCGGCCTTCAGGAAAACGACGACATGTTCGATTCTCTCGACAGGTTCAGGAAAAGCTCGCTTACCGAGCATCGTGAAGCCTC
>CAIYPU010000069.1 GCA_903928225.1 uncultured Chlorobiaceae bacterium | reverse complement strand
CGACAGCTCCGACGGTGTCGACGTTCAGTCCTGCAGACAACTCGACGGGAGCCGTGGTTGGGAGCAATATTGTGGTGACGTTCAGCGAGGCGGTCCAGCGCGGTGCGGGGCTGATCGAGATACGCCAGGGCTCAGCCACAGGGACGGTTGTTGCGAGCTATGATGCGGCCACGAGCGGCAACCTGGCGATATCGGGCTCGACCCTGACGATCAACCCGACGTCGGACCTTGCGAGTGGCACGCAGTACTTTGTCACGTTCGCCTCGGGATCAATCAGGGACCTTGCGGGCAACAGCTATGCCGGAACGACGGTGTATGACTTCACGACGGCCACTCAGACAGTTGTATCCGAGACAGAAGAAAGTGATCATGAGAGTTCAGATTCATCGGACGGTAGTGATGATGAGCATGAAAGCGGCAAAAGTATATCAGGCACCAGCCGAAACGACACGCTCAACGGTAGCGGCGGTGATTACACGATGCGGGGCGGCAAAGGAAACGATACCTATATCGTGGACAGTTCAGGGGACAAGGTTGTTGAAAGCTCCAGCGAAGGAACGGATAACGTCAGATCAAGTGTCTCGTTCATGCTCGGCCCCAATATTGAAAACCTTACCCTGACAGGAAACACTTCGATCAATGGAACCGGCAACTCCATGAACAATGTGATAACCGGCAACAGTGGTAACAACATCCTCGATGGCGGTTCCGGAAATGACACAATGCAGGGTGGTGCCGGAAACGATACCTACATCGTTGACAGTACAGGTGATGTCGTGAAAGAGAACTTGTATCAGGGGAATGATACCGTTCAGTCGAGTATCTCCTATACACTTGGCTCCAACATTGAAAACCTCACCCTGACAGGCAACGGATCCATCAACGGGACAGGTAACGCTTTGAATAATATCCTGATCGGTAATAGCGGGAACAACATCCTGGTCGGAGGTGCAGGCAATGATCTCATTTCGGGAGGTTCAGGCAACGACACGCTTTCCGGAGGAACCGGCACCGACTCTTTTCTCTTTAATACGAAGCCGGGAGCGGGCAATATCGACACGATCACCGATTTCGTCCACGGCACCGACAAACTCCAGTTCAGCAGCTCTGTTTTCACCGGCCTCGGCGGCTTGAGCGGCACCCTCGGTTCAGATCAGTTCTATGCAGCGGCAGGTGCGATCAGTGCCCACGACAGCAGCGACAGGTTGATTTATAACTCGTCTTCCGGCGCGCTCTACTACGATCAGGACGGCCTTGGAGGGGCGGCGGCTGTGCAGGTTGCATTGCTGGGAACCGGTTCGCATCCCACATTATCGGCAAGCGATATCCAGGTTATTTCCTGATTTGCACCGAGTAATAAATCACATGCGGTTTTTCTTGCTTGCAGGAAACCGCATGTGATTTTTTTTAAATCCACGCGACAAAAACATCCCTGATTACTGTGCAGGGTTTGTCCTTCATTGACGGAAACCTTCCGTTGCCGAATGCCCATCGTAATTCCGATGGCCGGACGGTTAAAAAAACTCTGTTTGAAGCATTTTTTAATCATCATTTTTTACTGCTTTTCCCTGTAGGGATTGATGATTTTATTTGTAAATATGATAACGATTGTTAAATTTCTTCTGTTTCCTGCTGTTGTAACAGCCTGTAAAAAGAAGGGTTGACGGTGTTTTGCTTTCTTTCGGATTCTTTTTTCAAGCCCCCCTTATTCTATACATAGATGCGTTTCTGACGCTTGACAGTCCGGATGTCTCCTGATTTTCATGTTACGGAGGCAGGTGCGTGTCGGACTGAGGGTTTTATGATGATGATTGTTGTCTGTTGATACTATTCGGCGATTCGATGCTTATACGGGGTGTGATTGTGCATGAAATTCAACAGTGCCAAAACTGGTGGCTGCTTCTTATTTCCCGCTCCTCCTTTTCCTCAGATCGTTCGCTTGAGAAAGCTCTTTTTTTCCGGCATTAATTCCCTGAATGTCCGGTGCGGCGATCCCGTTCGCGGCATTGCTTACCATTCGCATTGCAACTTGTTTTCATTATCAACCGACCAGACTCCATTGCTATGAAGATGTTCAAGAGAAAAAGTGTAAAAGGTACCATGTTCGCATTACTGTTCTGTTTGAGTTTCAGCTCAAAAGCATCTGCGCTCGATGCCGGAAGCCCGGCGCCGGATTTTGAATTGCCTGCCACCCAGGGAACGGTCAAGCTTTCAAACAACTCCGGATCGGTGGTATACCTCGATTTCTGGGCATCATGGTGCGGGCCCTGCAAGCAGTCTTTTCCCTGGCTTAACGAAATTCAGCAGAAATTCGGGATAAAAGGTCTGAAAGTGATTGCTGTCAATCTCGATGCAAAAAATGAAGATGCGTTGAAATTCCTTGCCCAGATCCCTGCGGAATTTCCGGTCGCATTCGATCCAAAGGGCGCTACGCCTGACAGTTATGGCATCATGGGGATGCCGGCCAGCTTTCTTATCGGAAAAGACGGCAAGATAATATTCCGGCATCTCGGGTTCAGGGAATCGGACCGCGAGGACCTCGAGAAACAGATTGAGAAAGCACTGGAGTCCAAATGATGAACAGGAAACTTTTTCAGCAATCGTTCTTCACTTTTCTGCTGCTTCTGCTGCTGGGCCTTTCAGCATGCAGTACGGTGCAGCCATGGGAGAAAGGGACGCTTGCCCGGCCTGAAATGACGTTCGGGGGGGATGCCCTCGACACGCGCTATACCGAGCATATTTACAGCAGCAAGGAAGGCGCGTCCGGCGGGTCCGGGGTTGGTGGCGGCGGATGCGGATGCAACTGAATGCAACAACTATTTTAGGGGATTATGCTACCAGTTTCGATCAGGAATTTCTCGTTTTATGGTGCTGCAATGCTTGGAGCCGCTATGGCGATACCCTCTCCGGGCCCACTGTTTGCCGATACAGCGCCGGAGAGAGGTATCGTAAGCCTGAAGTATCTGAACTATCAGGACTGGCAGACGGGCGATACGCCTCTGTCCGCCGGCATGACAAGGGACCGTATCGGCGTCCAGGCCCTTTCGATGATGGGGATGGTGCCCATCGCGGGGAAATGGTCGCTGGGGGTTACCCTCCTCGAAGATCTGGTCACAGGCGCTTCGCCGGCATATCATTCATCAGGGTTCCCTTCCACGGTTTCAGGGGCTTCCGCTCTCGACCTGAGGCATGCGGGAGATCTGCAGCTCACCCGTTATTTTTCCAGAGGCAGTCTCAGCGGCGGCCTCAGCTATTCCCGGGAGAACGATTACATCTCCCGGAGCGCTTCCCTGCAGGGCAGCTGGGAGACCGAGGACAAAAATACGACCTTTACGCTTGGCAGCAGTTTCAGCAGTGATACCATCGATCTCAGCAGCGAACATGTCGTGGAAACAAAACGGAGCGATATCAGGCAGAGCAAGAAAGTGTATTCGGGATTGTTCGGCATCACCCGAGTGCTGACAACGAAGGATATCATCCAGTTCAATTTAGGGTATTCAAGCGGTCAGGGATACTATACCGATCCGTTCAAGGACCCTGACAACCGGCCGGGTGACCGTGAAAACCTGACCTTCATGACCCGCTGGAACCATCATTTCGACAGTACGGACGGCACCGCACACCTCTCCTATCGGTATTACAGCGATACGTGGGGCATCAGGGCCCACACCCTCGGTGCGGAATACGTGCAGCCGCTGCCGCACGGATGGACGCTGACGCCCGGGTTCCGGCTCTATTCGCAATGCGCAGCTGATTTTTATGTTCCTGTCGGCGATTATGAAAAATCAGATCCCGGAACGGCTACGCCACCACCCGACGGAGCAGTATATTATTCGGAAGATCAGCGGTTGTCCTCGTTCGGAGCGGTCACGCTCGGTTTGAAGATTGCAAAGAACCTGGGCAGAAGCTGGCTGATGGACATGAAATATGAGCGCTACGAACAACGGGAAGAGTGGAGTCTGTTTGGTAAAGGTGATCCTGGCCTGGCGGCGTTCAACACCAGAAATTTTCAAATCGGCGTTTCACGCGAGTTCTGAACGCGAACAGGTCACTTATCGTTATGGGACAGATATGAATGTTTTCAGGTTCGGTTTCGAGGCGATGGCAAGCGCCTGCGAGATTTTGATTGCCGCAGACAGTAAACGATCGGCAGAATCGACTGCTGAAAAAGCGGTCCTGGAAATATCGAGGATAGAGAATAAATATTCACGTTACCTTCCTGAAAGCATTGTATCTAGGATCAATGCCTCCGCGGGGATTGAAAGCATTGCCTGCGACGAAGAGACGCTGACATTGATCAGGTTCGCCGACGCTTTTTACCGGAGCAGCGAAGGGTTGTTCGACATTACTTCCGGCGTGCTTCGCAGGGCCTGGAATTTCAGGGAAGCATCGATGCCGGAACCCGGAGCCCTTGAGCCCCTGCTTGCTCTGGTTGGATGGCAGCGTGTCGTTCGCAAAGGTAATACCGTTTTTCTTCCCTCAGCAGGCATGGAGATCGATTTCGGAGGGTTCGGCAAGGAGTATGCAGCCGATCGTGCTGCGGAAATCCTGCAGAACGACGGGGTACGACATGGTTATGTCAACCTCGGAGGCGATGTCAGGGTAGTCGGACCGAAACCGGACGGCACTCCATGGGTTATCGGCATACAGGACCCGAGGAATAAAAAACAGACTATCGCATCGATTCCTCTTTATTCCGGTGCCCTGGCAACGAGCGGCGATTACGAACGTTTTTTCGACAAGGATGGAGTAAGGTACTGCCATATCATCAATCCGAAATCAGGTATGCCCTCGGGAAGCTGGAGGTCGGTAACCGTCCTTGCTGCCACGACGCTGCTGGCAGGCAGCCGTTCGACCATTGCCATGCTGATGGAAACCCGCGGACTTTCCTATCTTGAGAGGACAGGAATGAAATATCTTGCTGTAGACAGTAGAGGAGAAATTCATTACAGGAATTAATGATCAAGGAGACCATGGACCCAATGAAAAGGACCGGTTACGTCGTGAAGATGTTCGTGATGGCATTTCTCTTGCTGCTGGTACGCATAAGCACTGCGGCAGGGGCGGATTTTCTCGATCCGGAGCAGGCATTCAAATTCAAACATGCGGTCGGTGGAGACCATACGGTGAAGCTTCACTGGGATATCGCGAAAGGGTACAAGCTCTATCGCGACCGGGTGAAGGTAAGCGTAACGAAGGGAACGGGAAAGATAAAGGCTCCTGCGATGCCGAAAGGTATAACCGTAACCGACCCGACGACAAGCGAAAAAATGGAGATATACCACGACCGGCTGGATTTGACGGTGCCGGTGGTGAAGGCAGAAGGAACCTTCACGATGAGCGTGGAGTACCAGGGGTGCTCGGAAGACGGTTTGTGTTATCCGCCGATATCGAGGGATGTTACTCTTGACGCTTCGACTCTCGGCACAGATGCCGTTGTCGGGGAACCGCCCGTCCCACTGCAGCCTGCCGTCGCGTCCTCCCCTGAAAAGGCTGCCGTTCAGCCTGCAGTGCAACCGGCGGTGGCGCCGAACACAGCTGCCTCAGGAGCCGAGAACGACCTTTCGCTTGCCAAATCGACACTTGCGGGCGGCAGCCTCTGGAAAATCGCCCTTGCGTTTCTGTTTTTCGGACTGCTTCTTTCGTTCACGCCGTGCGTGCTTCCGATGATCCCGATCCTTTCATCGATTATCGTTGGCGAGGGCGAGACAACCCGCGGGCGCAGCTTCCTGATGGCCGTAGCTTACTGCCTTGGCATGGCGCTGGTGTATACCGCACTCGGTGTTGCCGCCGGCCTTGCAGGGGAAGGGTTTGCCGGAGCGCTGCAGAAACCGTGGGTACTTGTACTGTTTGCCTTGCTGCTCGTGCTTCTCTCCCTTTCCATGTTCGATGTTTACCAGCTCCAGATGCCTGCAGCGATCCAGAACAGGCTCAACCAGGCATCGGGCAGGCAGAAAAGAGGAAAATTCCTTGGAGTTTTCGTGATGGGCGCTTTGTCTGCTCTGATTGTCGGACCCTGTGTCGCGGCGCCCCTTGCAGGCACCCTTGTCTATATAAGCCAGACGAAAAACGTGGTGATCGGGGGGCTTGCACTGTTTTCGATGGCGGCGGGGATGAGCGTGCCGCTCCTGCTGTTAGGTCTCTCGGCCGGAAGCCTGCTGCCAAGGGCAGGAGCGTGGATGGTCGGCGTAAAATATGTGTTCGGCCTGCTCCTGATCGGCGTTGCGATATGGATGGTGTCGCCTCTGCTTACGGTGCAGGGTGTGATGATTGCCTGGGGGGCTCTGGCACTCCTTTGTTCAGTGTTCCTTGGCGTTTTTGAGCGGTTTCAGGAAAAACCGACGATTGCACAGCGCTTTTCAAGGGCACTGGGACTGGTGCTTTTCATTATCGGCACGGCCGAGCTTGTTGGCGCCGCATCGGGAGGGGACAATGCCCTTGAGCCCCTCGGTCATCTGCATTCATCGACTGTAACTCAAGGTGCAGGCGAGGAGCAGATCGCGTTCCGGCGCATCAGGACGGCGGCGGAGCTCGATGAAGTGCTCAAAGGAGCGCAGAAGCCGGTCATGCTTGATTTTTATGCGGACTGGTGCGTGGCGTGCAGGGAGATGGACAAATTCACCTTCCATGATCCCAAAGTGAGAGCGGAACTTCAGAACGTCACGCTTCTGCAGGTTGACGTAACCGAGAACAACGAAAACGATCGCGTCCTGATGAAACGGTTCGGACTGTTCGGGCCTCCGGGTATCATCTTTTTTGACCGGAACGGCCAGGAACTGGCACAGGACAGGGTGGCAGGTTTTATGGACGCCGGACAGTTTTTAGAACTGCTGAAAAAAGTTACCGCCACGTTATAACTTGCTGCCAGGTCATACTCCTTCTGAGTCCCCTGTATACTCCAGATGCCGAACACGGCTCATGAACAGTAAATTCGTGATTACTGGAGTCTGGGTAATGGGTAATGGGTAATGGAAAGTGGAAAGTGGGGTCTGGGAAGTGCTGAGGACTGAGGACTGAGGACTGAGGACTGAGGACTGAGGACTGGGGACTGAGGACTGAGGACTGAGGACTGAGGACTGAGGACTGAGGACTGAGGACTGAGGACTGGGGACTGGGGACTGGGACTGAAGACTGGGGACTGGGGACTGAGGACTGGGGACTGAAGACTGAAGACTGGGGACTGGGGACTGGGG
>CAIYPU010000068.1 GCA_903928225.1 uncultured Chlorobiaceae bacterium | reverse complement strand
GCTGCAGCTGGCCCCGCGCCTTGCACCCCGGAAAGTGCTTTACATCGCAGGCGAGGAGTCACCCAACCAGATTCGTGAACGTGCCATGAGGCTCGGCATCGGTGCGGATAACCTCCGGCTGTTCCCCGAAACCGGGCTCGAACGCATCATCTCCGTCATCGAATACGAAAAGCCGGCGATGGTGATCGTCGATTCGATCCAGACCGTCTCATCGGAGGAGTACCAGAGCTCCGCCGGAACAATCACCCAGATACGGGAGTGCGCCTCGATGCTTATACGGGAAGCGAAGCGGCAGAATGTCATCCTCTGCATCATCGGCCATATCACCAAGGAAGGCGCCCTGGCCGGTCCCAAAGCGCTGGAGCATATGGTTGACACCGTCCTGCAGTTCGAGGGTGAAGGATGGCAGCGGTACAGGATCGTCCGTTCGGTGAAAAACCGTTTCGGCCCGACCAACGAGATCGGCGTGTTCCGTATGGATGAAAAAGGGCTGGAAGAGGTCGGTAATCCTTCGGAATTCTTTATTTCGGGAAGGATCAGCGATGTTCCCGGCAATTCTATCCTCGCCGCCATAGAAGGAACAAGGGCGCTGCTGGTCGAAGTTCAGGCGCTCGTCGCAAAAACAGGTTTTTCGATGCCTCAGCGCATCAGTACGGGATTCGACCTGAAACGCATGTCCATCATACTCGCCGTGCTTGAAAAAAGACTCGGGTTCGAAACGTGGGGACAGGATGTCTTCGTGAAAATTGCGGGAGGCCTCAAACTTGCGGAACCCGCTGCGGACCTCGCGGTCGCGGCGGCCATCGCTTCCGGCTTGCAGGGCAAGCCTCTCGATCCCTTTGCGGTCTGCTGCGGCGAAATCGGCCTTTCCGGAGAGCTCAGGGCCATCAGTGACGGGGAGCGGAGGATCAGGGAAGCGGCACATCTCGGATTCAGAAAAATCGTACTTCCCGATGCGAACATCCGTGAACTCAAGCCGTCGATCAGAAAACTGCCGATCTGCATAGCAGGCTGCAAGGTGCTCCATGATGCCCTTTTGGCGCTTGACCTCTGAAGGGTACCATACCTTTGGCCGACCGACCCACGGGAAAAAATTCCTTGCGGCTTCGTTGATATATCGCTTTTGACTTTATTACATTTCACTTTTAAGGAGACTGCAGTTAACAAGGAGGTCCCGATGATGCGCATCCTGGTCCATTGGCTCATAAACGCCGTTGCCGTCTATGCAACCGCACACCTGCTCGACGGCATCCATATCAGAAGTTTCGGAACGGCCATTCTGGTCGCCCTGGTGCTCGGGCTCATCAATACCATCGTCAGGCCGGTCCTGGTATTCTTCTCCATCCCGTTCATCATCGTCACCCTCGGGCTTTTTCTGTTCGTCATCAATGCGCTGCTTCTGCAGTTTGCAGCCTCTGTTGTTGGCGGGCTGACGATTGACGGGTTCTGGTGGGCCATGGCGGGTTCGTTGCTCATCAGCGTCATTTCCTGGACAATCAGCACGGTCTTCAACTTCTGAAAATGTCCCAAGCCCAAGAATCAGTACTGCAATGAAAGGTGAAGCACAGGCAATCGTACTCCAGAAACCCAACAAGCTCAGGCTCCTGCAGGCATCGTACCAGGCGTCCTACCCCAACGATGTTATCGTAAAAACCATAGCGAGCACGATAACCCCCGGATTCGACCGGCTCCTGCTCACCAACAAGGCGGTTTCGAACAGGGTGTTCAACTATCCGCTCATGCCCGGAAGCGAATCCATAGGGCAGGTGGTGAAAACCGGCAGCGGCGTCACCGACCTGAAAACCGGCGATTTTGTCTATGCATTCAAGGGCAACCGCTGGACGGGCATCGAACCGTATTTCGGATGCCATGCGGAAATCATTCCCACGTCACGGGAAAACCTTTTCGCTCTGGGCCGCCAGCCGGTTCACCGGGACCTTCTCACCGGGCTGCTCGCCTATGCGATCAGCGCTATAAGAAAAATCGACATCAGCCATTCATCGAGAATTCTTCTGCTCGGGCTCGGCTCCGTCGGGCTCATGGTATCGGAATACCTCTACAGCCTCGGTTTCAGGCACGTCGATGCGGTTGAAACATTCAGCATTCGCGGCCAGATGTCCCATGCCGAACACCTCGCCATAGAACTCGAGGACTTCACGACAGAGTTCAACAACTCCTACGACATCATTTTCGAAACAACAGGCAGGATCCTTCTTGTCGAAAAAGCCATCCACCTCCTCAAACCGGGAGGGAGGATCATGCTCATGGGCAACTATGAAGTGATGGCCTACGACTACCGCCTGATACAGCACAAGGAGCCGGTGATCATCTGCTCGGCAGTCACGACGATGCCCGATATCATCGAAGCGTCAGCCATCCTCACCGACGACAAGTTCGACAGCGAAAAATTTTTCACCAACGTCTTTCCCGTCTCGCAGTACGAGCTCGCTTACCGCGCTGCCCTTGACAGCAAGGAATCCATCAAGGCAGTAATCTGCTGGATTTGAACCCTGGTAAACGATCACTTATGGGCACCTCTATTTATTGTCGTGAGAAGCATGAGTGCAAGGCGGACGGAGCGGAGAAACCGGGATGTACACCGCAGTACATGAGGATTTCGAGCACCGCAAAACACAGCAATCGGGCTTCGGAACAAATAAATAGAGGTGCCCTTATGGGAATTGCAGTCCAGCTCAAAGGCCTGACAAAACGGTTCGGAACAGTTACCGCGAACAAAGACATCGATCTTTCGATCGAAGAAAAGAGCATCCACGCTATCGTGGGTGAAAACGGTGCTGGAAAAAGCACGCTCAGCAGAATAATTTACGGGATGTACTTCCCAACCTTCGGAGAAATCGCAATCCATGGACGGAAAGTCCGTTTCGGTTCGCCGAAGGATGCGATCGATGCGGGCATCGGAATGGTCCACCAGCACTTCATGCTTGTCCCGGAGCTTACGGTTACCGAAAATATCATCCTCGGTAACGAACACGCAAGGCTTCTCGGAAAGATTCCACTGAAGAAAATGGAAGGGGCGATCCTCGACGAGGCCGGAAAATCAGGATTTACGATCAACCCCGCAGCCCGGGCGGGCTTACTGAGCGTCGGTGAAGAACAGCGGGTTGAACTGCTCAAACTGCTCTGCCACGATGCCTCTATCCTGATCCTCGATGAACCTACCGCGGTCCTCACCCCATCGGAAACCGACCGGCTGTTCGACATCCTGCGTTCCCTGAAGGCAAAAGGAAAAACCATCATCCTGATCACCCACAAGCTCGACGAAGTTCTGGCGGTCGCCGATACGGTAAGCGTCATGCGCAAGGGTGAAATCGTCGGCACCATGCCGACCGCTTCGATTACGAAACCCGAGCTCGCCACGATGATGGTCGGGCGGAATGTCCTGCTGCGCATCGAAAATCCGCCGTCCCTGCCCGAAAGAACGGTGCTTGAGGTGAACAAACTGAACTTCCGGACAGCAGAGGGCAAATCGATGCTGAAGAATCTCTCATTCAGCATCCGCGCCGGAGAAATCTATGGTATTGCCGGTGTCGAAGGCAACGGCCAGAGCGAACTGCTTCAGACTCTCTGGGGGCTTGTTCCCCAGGGATGCGAAATTTCCGGAGATATCGGGCTCAACGGAAAATCGATCCTCGGAAGAAAGCCGCGGGAAATCGCCGCGATGGGAGCTTCGCATATTCCTGAAAACCGGCACAGGCATGCGGTCATACTCGATTACCCCGTTGCCGACAACCTCTTTTTCGGACGCCACCGTGAAAATGCTTTCAGAAAAGGTTTCGGTTTCAGCAGAAAATCCATGGAGGAGAACACGAAACGGCTCGTTGCCGATTTCGACATCAGATGCGACAATCCTTCAAGACAGCCGCTCGGATCCCTTTCAGGAGGAAACCAGCAGAAAGTTGTACTTGCCAGGGAGCTGAACAGGCCGGGAATTTCCTTCATCATCCTGGCTCAGCCAACAAGAGGGGTGGATATCGGCGCGATAGAAACGATCCACCGGAAAATTATCGAAGCCCGGATGCATGGCATCGCCATCCTGCTCATCTCCTCCGAACTCGAAGAGATCATAGCGCTTTCAACCCGGATAGGCTGTCTCTACAACGGGACAATCCGGCACGAATTCACGCTCGAGGAAACAGCGGCGAAGAGGATGGATGAAGACCGCTTCAGAAGAGAGATCGGACTGCATATCACCTGATCAACACCCTTCAGCATGCTGCAGAACACAAAACGGTTCATGACGCCATTCGCATCGGTCCTGCTGGCCTTCCTTGCAAGCGCTGCGATCATCACCCTTGGCGGAAGGGACCCCCTGATGATTTTCTCGAAAATGGGAAGGGCCGTCTTCGATTCGCACTACGGGCTCGGGCAGGTGATCTTCAGGCTGGGGACACTCACTCTTGTCGGCCTTGCCGTCGCGATTCCATACCGGCTCAGGCTTTTCAATATCGGCGGTGAAGGTCAGCTTCAGATGGGAGCTTTTGCGGCAGCTCTGACAGGAGCGTTTCTGCCGGAATTCCTGCCGTGGCCGACGGCATCCCTGATCTGCACCCTGGCCGGCATGACCGCAGGAGCTTCATGGGCGCTCCTTGCAGGAGCGCTGAAAATCCGTTTCGGCGTCAACGAGGTCATTTCGACCATCATGCTCAATTTCATCGCCCAGGGGATCACGGGATACCTCCTGACCTATCACTTCGCCATCCCGTCCACCGTCCACACCTCTCCCGTATCGGCAGGCTCCGTCATTCCCTCCCTTGCTTCCCTGACCGGACTGTTCACAAGTTCACCGGCAAATGCAAGCATCGTTCTCTCGCTCGGTGCCGCCATTTTCTTCCACTTCCTCATTTTCCACTCACGCTATGGATTTGAAATGCGAGCCGCAGGCCTTCAGGCAGAAGCATCGGAATACGCAGGCATCGACACTTCCCGTCACATCCTTTCAGCCCTGGCTGCCGGCGGGGCTGCCGCAGGACTCGGCGCAGCCAACATCGTACTCGGATACAAACAGTATTATGAAGCCGGAATGACCGACGGGGCCGGATTCGCAGGAATCGCCGTAGCGCTCCTTGCCGGAGCCCATCCGCTCTGGGTCCTCGCATCGGCGATGTTTTTCGCCATTCTCGAATACGGGGGTCTTTCGGTCAATGCCTATGTACCGAAAGATATCTTCATGATCATCCAGGCACTGACTATTTTCCTGGTCATCGGGTTCAATGCGGCAAGAAAACCGTAAAGCAAATTCAGCCTGACGCCCGAAAAATCACGGAGGCTTTACCCTCTTACCGTAATTTTTCTTATCATTAGCGTACATGTCATGCCGATATTATTCCCGATAATGAAGACCAGCACAACTCATGGCTAAAAAAACCATCCAGGAAAAAGCAGCTGATAAAGCTCCTGCAAAAAAAACAGTCAGCAAAGAGACCGCTGAAAAAGCACCGGCGAAGAAAGCCGTGAAAAAAGAAGTCGTAAAACAGGAAACAACCCTGAAAGCGCCGGCAAAAGCCGCTCCGAAAAAAGAGGAAAAAGCAGCGGCGAAACCAACGGCCAAAACCGAGGCAAAAGCGCCGAAAACGGTAAAAAAAACAAAAGGAAAACCTGAAGAGATCAGCCCGGAAGCCAGGGAAGAACATATCAGGATTGCCGCTTATTACCGGTGGGAACAAAAAGGCAGGCAGGAAGGTTCTCATGAGCAGGACTGGCTTGAAGCCGAAGGATTCCTTTTCGAGTAAACCCTTTTTACTCTCATGCTAAAGGTCATTCTCAGGGAATGGCCTTTTTTTTTTACCCTGATTTGTACCCTATGTCGAGAAAGTTCGTATCCGGCGTCATCAGCTCGCTCTCGCTCATCGCTGCAGGCATGTGGCTTGTCATCCGCATCATCCTCGAATATTTCGGCTTCATCAGTGACGGAAACGACAGGACTACAGGGATCAAGGACCTGAGGGAAGATTATAAAAAAGCTAACTACCGGTAAACAGGTTTACCCTGTATTATGGTCTCGCCACGGTAAGTTCGACAGGCTGCCCCGGCTGCAAACCGGTCCCCGCCGAAGGCTTCTGGCTGATAACCGTGTTCGGCACCAGCATTCCCGATGGCTCATAGATCACCTTGCCCAGGACAAGACCGGCACCGGTAACCACTTGCTCTGCCTGTGCAAGTGACATGCCGAGCACGTCCGGAACTGCTGTTTTCTGTGCTTCGGTAGCGGGAGCTTCGTACCTGCCGATGGTAATGGAAACGCCATCGCCCGGATGCACCATCGCCTGGGCAGGGATCGACTGGGCAAGCACTTTGCCATCCTGGTCCATTTCCGCAACCGTCGCATTCTGCACCGTCAGGACATTCATTTCGAGACGAGTCACGGCATTACGGGCATCGAACTCAAGCTTGCCGAGCAGGTCGGGCATTGGAAACAGCGGAACATCCCGCCTGTTCACCATAAGGTAGACGTTCCTGCCGGGTTTCACCTCCGTACCCGCAACGGGAGACTGGGATAGCACCAGGGTTGAATCAATCCCGCTGAGATATTTGATATTGTAGCTTTTGATCGCTTTGAATCCAGCATGCCTCAGTTCGTCGACGGCATCATTGAAACGCTTTCCGGTAACATCGGGAACAATGGTCGTACTTCCCTGTGAAATGTACAACGGCATAACCATCCGGTCGAAGATGACCAGGATGCCAAGAAAAAGAAGCACAACAAGGAATGCTTTTTTCTCCCATGTGTTGAAATACTTGCTGTTCAAAATACATCCTCCAGTCGATCGGTTCCTAATACTGTCGTTTCATCACAAAGTCAACAAGTTCGAGCAATGATGTTTTCGCACTGCAGTCATCGAAGGCCGCGATTTCAGCAACCGCTTTGGCAGCGAAGCCTTCGGCGACATCCGCCGCATATTCGAGCCCGCCCCTGCTTTTGACAAACTCGATGACCTCACCGCTCTTGTATGCCCTTTTGCGGGAACTCTTGAGGATGGAGCGGATTTTCTTCTGTTCGGCTTCAGGGGCATGCGTAAGGGCGTAGATGAGCGGGAGTGTTATTTTCTTTTCCTTGATATCGATCCCCATCTGCTTGCCGGTTTTTTTCGAATCGCCCGTATAATCAAGAAGGTCGTCGCGAATCTGGAAAGCAAGGCCGAGATACTCCCCGTAGTTCCTCATTGCCTGGATCCGCGATTCATCCTGAGTCGCGCTCAGAGCACCGATGGCGCAAGCCGAAGAGATGAGCGATGCCGTTTTGTCGGAGATGACGCTGAGATAATCTTTTTCCGTGATATCGAGGCTTCGGGTTTTCTGTATCTGCAGGATCTCCCCTTCGCTCATCCGGCGGACAGCGTCGGATATGATATGCAGGAACCCGTAATCCTTGTACTCGAGCGAATACAGAAGCCCTTTGGAAAGCAGGAAATCGCCGATCAGCACCGATATCTTGTTTTTCCAGAGGGCATTGATGGAGGGAATACCCCTCCTCATTTCGGCACCGTCCACCACATCGTCATGAATGAGTGTTGCGGAGTGCAGCAGTTCGACCATGATGGCCGCACGATAGGAGCTCTCGTTGACCCCGCCGCAGAGCTTCGCACCGAGCAGGACCATTGCCGGGCGTATCTGCTTCCCCTGCTGCCTGAGCACATAACGGGTAACCTTGTCTACAAGGGTATTGCGCGCATGGAGCACCTGCCTGTACCGTTGCTGGAAAATCTCCATCTCATCGGCCACCGATGCCGTTACATCCTTGATATTCAATGCTCTGGCGGAATTTTATCGTGGAAAAATATCTGTAAATGCTTTTCGTATGTGGAAATGATTAAAAATGTATCACATTTCCCGGAGCAAAAAAACAGAGACCGGCAGATATTTCGGTAAAGCCTGATAACCTGCTTTGAATTATACCGTTTACCCGGAAGAAACATTTTCTTGGCTACTTCTCGGTTTGTTGCTATGTTGTGTGTTCGTCATCACGGGTATGCGGAACGGGAAAAATGCTCCGTGTCCGTATTTGCCATAACCTCTGCAGCTTGAACAGTTCGATGAATCAGGATAAGGATCCAATCCAGACGGCTAATTCCGCAGAAAAAGAAAGGGCGCTCAGCCCGGTTCCCGAACCTTCGGATTTTCCGTCTTTCAGGACAGGCCATTCGGAATCCCAGCCGGAAAACGACGACGGGAAAGTTGCCGAAACAGCCGGGGAAATGCATTTCATGGACCACCTCGAAGAGATAAGGGCAAGGCTCATAAAATCAGTTATCGCCCTTGCCGTCTTTACCTCACTCTGTACGTTCTATGCCGATTTCCTGGTAAGCGACATACTGATCGGGCCCCTCAAACGGTACAGCGAAGGGATCATCCTGCAGAACCTCGTCCCATACGGACAGCTGACCCTCTATCTGCAGGTCGTCGTTTTTTCCGGCTTCGTGCTCGCTTTCCCTTTCCTCGCATGGCAGATATGGCAATTCGTGGCTCCGGGCCTGCATGAAAATGAGAGAAAAGCCGGCCGTTTTTCAATTCTTTTTATCTCCCTCTGCTTTTTTTCAGGCATCGCGTTCGGATATTTCGTCTTCCTGCCAGTTACACTCCGCTTTTTTGCGAGTTTCGGGTCGCCGCTGATCAAAAACAACATATCGGTCCAGGACTACGTGAGCTTTTTCATAGGGACACTGCTCACGGCCGGTCTGGTTTTCGAGCTGCCGTTCATTTCCTATGTGCTCTCGAAAATAGGACTTCTCACTCCGGCGTTCATGCGCTTCTACCGCAAACATGCAATCGTTTTCCTGCTGATCGTGGCAGCCGTGGTCACTCCATCCACAGACCTCGTCACCCAGCTCGTCATCGGCATTCCGATGATCCTCCTCTATGAGCTGAGCATCCTTATTTCCGCCAGGGTCAACCGCAACAATGCCGCGCTGAACTCATGACTGAACGGCATCCGGCATATCCAAGGGTAATCGAGCTCTTCGTTCCGGGAACAACGCTCGCCGGAAATCCCCTGGGGGATCCGGCACAGAGGCGTATGCCGGTTTATCTCCCTCCGTCCTACGACGGGGTGAAACGGTTTCCGGTCATCTATCTTCTTGCCGGCTTCGCATCGACCGGCCAGAGCTTCCTGAACTACAGCTTCGGTCGGCAGACCGTCCCGGAATTGGCGGAATCGCTCATTGCCTCCGGATCGATGAAAGAGGCGATCATCGTCATGCCCGACTGCATGACCCGGTACGGCGGTTCGCAATATGTCGATTCGACGGCAACCGGGAATTACGAAACCTATCTTGTCCGGGAAGTGCTCCCCTTCGTGGACAGCGAACTTGCAACGCTACCCGAAAGGAAACACCGAGCGATTGCCGGAAAGTCCTCGGGCGGGTTCGGTGCGCTGCGCACAGCCATGCGGCATCCCGACAGTTTCACTGCAGTGGCCTGCCATAGCGGCGACATGGGTTTCGAGCTCTGCTACAAACCGAATTTCCCCGCTGCCGCAAGGGTGCTCGAGCAATACTGCGGCAGTATCTCCGCGTTTTTCACGAATTACGAACGCTCGCTGAAAAAACCGTCGAAAGATTTTGCCCTGCTGGACATTGTTGCCATGGCAGCTTCATATTCCCCTGATGCGGGAAAATCCTCGCCGGAAAACATGCGCCTGCCGTTCGACCCCTACACCTGTGAAATCGTTGAAGACGTCTGGAAGGAGTGGCTTACGTTCGATCCGGTGTCGATGATTGACCAGGAAATCCATCAGGAGGCGCTCCGCTCGCTCGAACTGCTCTACCTCGATTGCGGCACCGCCGACGAGTACAACCTGCAGTTCGCCCACAGGATATTCTCCTCCAAAGCTTCGTTTTACGCCATCGAACACCGTTACGAGGAGTTCATGGACTCGCACGCCAATACCTCCTACCGCTATGCCGTTTCACTGCCGCTGCTCTCAGAAGCAGTGGCCTGATGAAGCCGATGACCGGATCAGTTTCGCGTAAAGCAGTTCGGTCTCTTTTTTCAGTTCTTCTTCGCTGCCGTTGTTCATGATCACATAATCGGCAAGCCCGATCAGCTTCTCCTGCGGCCACTGGGAAGCTATGCGCCGGCTGATCTCCTCAGCGGTCCCGAGTCCCTTGCTGACCGCCCGCCCGATCCTTTTTGTGGTATCAGCCGCCACAACGAGGATGGCATCCAGGCCAGTTGCCCCTCCCGCTTCGAACAGGATGGCGGCTTCCTTTACAAGGATCCTTACCCCGTCGTCCGCGGCTTTCGTCACGGCGCGACGGAACTCTCTGAACACCGCGGGATGGACGGCCCTGTTCAGTTTCGCGAGTTTATCGGGAGAAGAAAAAACGATGGAGGCGATTTTTTTCCGGTCGGGGACAAGCTTGCCCGAAGGATCGCGGAAATAGATGTCATTGCCGAAAATCGAGCGGATGGACGATACGACCTCCCCGTCATTGACCTGCAGGTCCTTCGCCACCCGGTCTGCCTCGAAAACCCTGCACCCCAGTTCGGCAAGGAACCTGCAGACCGTCGATTTCCCGCTTCCGAGGCCTCCGGTTACCCCAAGCAGGTATGGGCATTTGCGTTTCATTCCCCCCCGGCCTCCTTCTGCCTGATGTGAAGTCTGACCTGGTCAAGAACAAGCTCCCACCGGTCCGGATCGCTCCTGTACAGAGCCATTTTGCGTGCGAGGCGGTCCTTGTCGAGATTGTGCCTGGCGAGCAGGGAACCGATATCGGATGTTGCAAGCAAGACCGGTGTCTGGTCTGCCGATGCAGGTGCAACTCCCGAGCTCTGGAGAAAATCGCTGTAGAAACCGGCAAACCTGATGTCGTCCTTGTCAAGCACGGGCGCACCATCGCCGAAACATCCGGTGAGCGCCAGAGTGAGAACAAGTAAGATTCCGGGAATGGATAAAGTTCGGCTCGGTTTCATGGTCCTGCTGTTCCAGTCGTTAAGGATTCAGTGATGACAGCAATAAAAAAATGATTTTCCGGCAATTCAAGAAACTAAATCCATGCATTGCCAGTTAATCCATGTAAAATCTTTGCGTTTTCTCCTCAACAATCTCAAAATCACGACTGACATGGCCTATACCCAACCTGCGCTCGCTTATGCGGAAACAGCGCTCGAACCGCATATCTCGGCAAAAACCATCTCCTTCCACTATGGCAAACACCATGTGGCCTACATCAACAACTACAACAATCTCGTCGCCGGAACACCGCTGGACAGCCAGAGTATCGAGGAAGTGATCCTTGCTGTCGCGAACGATCCGCAGAAAGTCGGCATTTTCAATAACGGCGCCCAGGCATGGAACCATTCGTTCTATTGGGACTGCCTCTCGCCGAACGGCGGAGGAACGCCGACCGGCCCGCTTGCGGCGAAGATCGATGCAGATTTCGGCAGTTTCGAAAAATTCAGGGAGGAACTGAAAAATGCCGCCGCGACACAGTTCGGGAGCGGATGGGCCTGGCTCGTGCTCGACAACGGCACACTCAAGGTCGTCAAAACCGGCAACGCCCAGACACCGCTGACCGGCGGACAGGTGCCAATCCTCACCATCGACGTATGGGAACACGCCTACTACCTCGATTACCAGAACCGCAGGCCGGACTATGTCGCGGCAATCATCGACAACCTCCTCGACTGGGAATTCGCAGCCCGGAACTTCGCTGCCGCGAACTGAGGGCCTGCTCCCGGAAAGGAGATGCTTGCAGAAAAACGGGCGCCATGGGCGCCTGTTTCCTTTCAGAGCCAGGGCATGCCAGGAGACTCATCGAGGTTGATGACCCTTGCTTTGCCGGGTATCGAAAATTTCAGGGAGAGCGTGTCCTGCATCAGCTGCCGTTCGTCATAGGAGATCACCAGCTGGTTCTCCCCATCCGCCTGGCGGCCGTCATGGTAGATCACCATTTCAATTTTCTTCGGCACAAGGACATTGTTTCCACCTACCCTGCATATTTCAAATTCACTGAAATGGATCTCGGTAGCCGCATTGCCATTCCTGTCCCTGAGCACAAGCGCCGTCAGGGTACGATTGGATGTGTCCACGACAAGCTCCTTACTCCCGCCCGGTGTCCCGACCGTGAACTGCAGTTTGCCCTGTCCCCTGCTGACCGACCTTATGGCGCTTTCAGGCTCGGAGATCCTGACAAGGCCGAGAAGGGTTTCCGTAAGCATCCGGTAACCCGAATTGACGCCGAGCATTTTTTCGATGTTCCGCTCGTTGTTGCTTCCAAGGAAAAGACGGTTCTTCAGCAGATCGTGCACATAGAGGGAGTCCCTGCTGAAATACATGTCTGCCACGGGCCAGCCGAGCAGTCCGGACGTGACGATCATTCTGGCCTGGTTTCCCCTGTTCAGCCTGATGTTGCAGTATACCTTCTCGGTGCGTTTCGGGGTTTTTATCCAGACATCGGCATAGCCGTCAAGCGAAGCGACAAACGGGGAAGCTTTTGCCACTTCCCGGTAAATCTCCGCGTTTTCAGGGCTGAGGATTGTTTTTTCAAGGGGCAGTTCCACCCGGCTGACGCTTTCAAAATCATCGCAACCCGCAGAGAGAAACAGCAGAAAAATCAATGCGATGAATATCCCTTTCTTCTTCATTTCGAGATCATTTCACGGTTGGTGTCCCAGCAGTCGAAAAAACACCGGAACAGGTTATTCTGGATATCTGAGTCTCCTTCCCCCCCCCTATAGCAGGCGCTTCCGGAAGAAAGGATTTCAGGGTAACTGAAAAGCCTTCGGATATTCAGGAAAATCCACAGTTGCACGGGCTTAAAAAATTCAGTTTAATGTATAATCGGGCTCAATCAAAACCATAAGCCATTTTCTTCCATGCAATCGCTGTACCTCAAACCGAAAGAACACCACCGTATCCAGAAAGGCCATCTCTGGGTCTTCAGCAACGAGCTCGAAAGCATCCCGCGCGGCATAGCCGCCGGTGAAACCGTCAGCCTTTTCACCCACGACAGGAAATTTCTCGGAACAGGGTTCTTCAATCCGAACTCACTGATCTCTTTCCGCCTGCTGTCGCGCAGGGAAGAAGCTCTCGACCGGGAGTTTTTCCGCCGGGCAATCATCGACGCGCTGAAACTTCGCGAAAAAGTTTACCGCGACGAGGATACAAACGCATTCAGGCTTGTGCATGGCGAATCGGACTCCCTGCCGGGGCTCGTCATCGACCGGTTCAACCGCGCGGTCGTGCTCCAGGCATTTTCAGCGGGAATGGACCGCCACCTCCCCCTGCTCTGCGAAGTGCTGGAAGAAATCCTCAACCCCCAGGTGATGGTGGTTCGCAACGAGTCGGTCCTGAGGGAACTCGAAGGGCTCACGCTCTATAAGAAGATCATCAAGGGCGAACGTGCAGGAACCATCCAGACCATCCACGATGCGGGCATCTCATTCGAGGTGGACCTGTACGAAGGGCAGAAAACCGGCTTCTTCCTCGACCAGCGCGAAAATCGCCGGATCATCAGGAAATTTTCCGAAGGGGCTGAAGTGCTTGACGTGTTCACCAACGACGGCGGCTTTGCCCTCAACGCACTTTCTGGTGGAGCGAAATCGGTCATCATGCTCGACGCCTCGCAGGAAGCACTGCAACGGGCCGAACGCAACGCGCGACTGAACGGGTTCTCGGACTACAGCCTCATCGCAGCCGACGCTTTCGACATGCTCGACCAGATGGTAAAAGCCCAGGAAAAGTTCGATGTCGTGGTGCTCGATCCGCCCAGCTTCACCAAAAGCCGCAAAAACCTTCCCACGGCCCTGAAAGCATACAAAAAGCTCAACAGGCTCGGCCTGCAGCTTGTGAAAAATGGAGGGTTCCTCGCAACGGCCTCGTGCAGCCATCATGCTTCCGAAGAGGATTTCCTCGATACGGTGCACCAGGCGGCTCTGGCCGAAGGGGCACAGCTCAGGATGGTCTACAGAAACTCGCAGCCGTTCGATCATCCGGTACTGCTGGCTATGCCTGAAACCGGCTACCTGAAATTCGCCTGTTTCTACTTGACCCGCTGATCAATCCCCTGGAGCACCTGAACGCCTGATGATATCGTAGACCTCACGCCACGTCGCCGCCCTCGGGGAGCCGATGTGGCGGTTGGTGCTGTTGGCGAAGCAGATCGTCTGCAGCCCCCGTTCCCTGAGCTGCGTGACGTTGTCCGGCGTGTCTTCGACGTAAATGTCCGCACCAACCTGCTCCTTTTCCTTCATGAAACAGAGGTCCCAGTAAGGAATGCCGTGGCTGTCGAGCCAGTCCACGGTCTGCTGGACGGCCGAAGCATGAAAATAGTGGATGAAAAGCCTGTGGGTGATGATGCGGATGCGGTACCCGTCGTCTGAAAGCATGCGGAGGTATTTGCGGGCACCGGGGATCATGGGCATGGTCTTGAAAAGTTCGCGCTGCGTGACCGCGAAACGGTGCAGGCTTTCGTACTGGTTCTTGTCCGTGATGCCCCACTCCGACAGGCCGTAGGAAACCTCTTCGGGAAGGTCCGAGGGTGAACATTCGAACCACTCGGCTGCTATTTCGCGCATACGGGCATAGAAATCGGCACAAACGCCGTCGAGATCGACGCCGATAACCGTTTTCCGCGTCTCTTTCATGACAAGCATCTCCTTTCTGACTGTGTTCCAAGACCTTAAAAAGCCCTGTCGAAGCTCCGTCTGTGTTTCATCGTGATTTCATGCTCCTCGCCGAGCAGCCTGAAAATCGCGATGCAGGCTTTCCGGGAACCGTCATCATCGTACCGGCGATTTTCTCGCAGGACCCCGATGAATCCCACGAGCGCACCATCCAGGTTTTGCTCTTTCAGATTCTTTATGGCATCAATGTATCGCTGTCTGACAGCATCATCCGGCAACAATCCGGTATCGAGCAGGAGCAGACGGCCAAGCGTTGAGACGGACACCGAAACGTCGGCATGCTCCGGCTCATGTTCGAGCTGAGCGCAAAGCCTCAGCGCTTCGGATGGATCGACGAAAAGCTCGAGCCGTGCAAGAAGCGAGAGCGCTTTCAGGTTTCCCGGTTCCCGGTGCACGACCCCTTCGAGCAGTGTCCGTGCTTTCGAGGACTCGCCCTGCAGCATGAAGCCGGATGCCGCAGCGACATCCTTTTCGTATGGCGAAGGGATCTTTTTTTTCAGCCATTCCTCGAGCAGGTATTCCGGAAGGGCCCCCGTAAATTCGTCCAGGACTTCACCGTCGACAAACAGCTTAACGCACGGGATGCTTTGTATGCGGTATTTCTTTGCAATATCGGCATGTTCTTCCGTGTTGATCTTGACCAGTTCCCATTTGCCGTCATGTTTTTCAGCAAGTTTTTCCAGTACGGGTCCGAGAACACGGCAAGGGCCGCACCACGCGGCCCAGAAATCGACGATGACAGGGATTTCGCGACTCCGTTCGAGGACATCTCGCTGAAAATCAAGGGGTTGTTCGTTTTGCATCTCTCTTTGCTTCAATATACTTCATAAAACTCACGGCTGCGGTCGGTAATATCCGGCAAGCCTTCCGAAAAAACATCAGGCCGGGAGAATGAATGGGTTCCCTTCTTCGAACCTGGCACGCAATTCGGCAATCTGAAAGTGCTGCCGGAGCTGATAGTGGGACTTGTCCACCAGTTTTTTCCAGTTGCCTCCCCATTCTATTTCCGGTGACAGACCTTTTTGGGCAGCTTTTTCATATTCCGGACCGTCAGCCTTATATCCTCCCGAAGGGGTAAATATGCCAATATCCCTGGCAATACCGAAATTATGGTTGCTGAACCCTCCCCGGGCATTGGTCACAACAGGCCCCCGATTGCCGAACCGGCCTTTTTTGTAGAGCGCATTCTGCTCGGCATAGATCCTTGTTCCGGAAATGATCCGGACATTCAGGCCGTCGCCAACCACTCTGCAGGGAAAAAGGCGCGCTTCGTTCTGGGCTTTCAGGCAAAGGGTTGAAAGAGAGCGCTCCGATCGGATATCAAAGGTCCCGGCCCTGGGCCTGATCTCTTCCGCCAGTTTCTCGAATTCCTTTGCTGCTCTTTCGGTTTTCGGGCCCCATTGCCCGTCAAGGTTGCCTTCGTACAGACCATCAGCGCGCAGGATGCGCTGGAAGAAAAGCACGTCGTCGGAAAACAAAACAATGCATAGCTCATGGCACTTTCCGTTATGGTTCAAGCCGGACAAGGGCGCCTGGATCGCAGCATGCTCACGAGTGTCCGCCGGCAACGATACGGATCATTTTAATATTCAGCACAATAAAACGGAAAAACTGCCAGACGAGGTTTTTCCTCCAGAACATCGTTGCACGGGAAGGAACAGGCGGATATGCCTCGTCGTAATAAGCCTTGATTCTGTTGACAGTCATGACGGATATGTTTTCTTCTTGCCGGAAATTGAAGCGTTCTTTACTCGGGAATCAGCCACCAGAAAGGATAGCCCTTCGCTTTGTGGAAAAACAGGTAGTGAAGGATGAATTTCAGCCAGTGACCGGCAAGGCCGGCCTCCCCGATCGAAAAGTGCATATCTCGTCCCCATTCCGGATATTTTTCCCAGTCAGGAACGATAGGAAAGAGCGTCATCGATGCCCCGAGTCCATCGAGAGAACCGAATCCCGCTGAAACAATACATGCCGCACCCATCCTGCTCATCGACGCCCGGTGCTGATGGTCCGCTTTCCCCTGTATCTTTTCGGCAATGTTGAGCGCTACGATTTTCCCCATGACACCGGAAGGCATCCCGGTACGCGGCGGGGCAGGAAAAATTTGCCTGCCTGAAGGGCTCGACATGGGTTTGGAAATGGGATGCGGCGGCGCGAATGCGATCCCCGTCGCATAGATATTCTTGTAAAGAGGGTTCTGGTAAATAGAAGGCCAGTCATTGCCGGACCATTCTTCGAATGGTTTCTGCGTATAATCGGCATCGACTTTCATGAATTTGTTCGGCAGGAACAACTCGGAAGTGATGTCGCGACCGGTTTTGTCGAATGCTGAAAGTCCAACACCCGAAAATGAAGGGATCAGCATTGCGAAATCGAACTCCTGGACCTTTTCCCGTCCATCGAGGGTTTCGTAGTAAGCCTTGCCTGGTTCAACTTTGTAAACTCCAGCCCTCTTTATCCATTTGATACCATATTCTGCAAGAAGTGATTCGGTGAATACTTTCGTAGGGGTGTAATATCCGCCCCGGGTTATAAAGGCACCCGCCATACCGAAATCCCCGAGTTCGTACTCGTTTGAAATCCAGGTGATCCGGGCTTTGTCACTGAGCCCCAGTTTCGATATTTCGTGGGCGATGTTCAGAATGTATTCGAATGCAGCCCCCTGGCAGGTTGCCATGGCGTGACCGGTTCCAACGAGAAATCGCTGAGTTTGACCGGCTTTCATTTTTTTTATGCTTTCCTGGAGGTTCTCCCATGCATGGGCTGCATGGTTGTACGTACAGACGGACATGGTGTTTTTATCAGGGCCCAGGCCTTCCGTGGCTTCAAAGTTCAGCTTCGGACCAGTCGAGTTGACAAGATAATCATATTCGATTTTTTCCAATCTGCCCTTCTGGGACTCTTCAGTGTATTCGACGGTAACATACCCCCTGCCGCCACTTTCGCTGTCACCCTCCGGATGGATTTCAAGGGCTTTTGCCAGTTTCAGGATGATACCCCAACGATCATAGACCTTTTTGTGCTCAAACCGGACATCATCGATAGACATCCTCCCTACACCAACCCAAATGTTCGAGGGGATCCACTGATAGTAGCGGTTTGGTGTAACCACCAGAACTTCATGTGCTTTTCCGAGCTTTTTCTTTAAGAAAGCTGCGCAGGTATGCCCTGAAATACCTGCTCCCAGAACGACGACCCTGGCCATGGAAATCATGTTGAAGTGATAGGAAAAAACCTTCCCTTATTGTGTTTTCAATTGCTGCTGAAGAACCCCTGAACCAGGACAGGCAGATAATCCGACGATTACATCGAACTTTTATGAATCCGATCAGGCTGACGTTCCTGCCCGATACCTATCTATCATGAAATTATTTTTCTGTGTAAAACGGGTTGAAATGGACGATTGCGAACATTTTTACTTAAACATTTCATTTATGGAAAAAAATCCCGAACGATCCGTTGCTGTCTGCACGCAGATGGCCTCTTGTCCGGAAGCTGTTAGGGTGAAGGATCAAACAACGAAAATTAAAGGGCACCTCTGTTTAATTGTCTTCAGAATCACGAGAGCAAAACGCAGAGAGTCCCGACAAACCGGGACGAGGTATTCGATCCCGTTTCATCGGGACCAACGCTGTAACAGGGATTCGGAACAAACAAACAGAGGTCCCCTGAAAAAGGCAAACCCTCGCATGAGGGTTTGCTTTGATAAATGACTATGCAATTGACTTGGGCACCAGCTAATTATCAGGCCCCGGCCATCATCGCTTCGATATCGCCGGTTACGGTACCGATAGGCTTGATGCCGAATTTTTCTACGAGCACTGCGGCCACGTTCGGGGTCAGGAACTCGGGAAGTGTAGGTCCGAGCCTTATACCTTTGACCCCCAGGTAAAGCAGGGCAAGGAGAACGGTGACGGCTTTCTGCTCATACCAGGCGATATCGAACGATATCGGAAGCTGGTTGATGTCTTCGAGTCCGAAAACCTCCTTGAGCTTGAGAGCGATAACGGCAAGCGAGTACGAGTCGTTGCACTGGCCTGCGTCGAGCACACGCGGAATACCGCCGATATCGCCCAACGGAAGCTTGTTGTATCGGTACTTCGCGCACCCGGCCGTCAGGATGACCGTGTCCTGAGGAAGTTCGGAGGCGACATCGGTATAGTACTGCCTCGAGTTCTGCCTGCCGTCACAGCCGGCCATCACGACAAAGCGCTTGATGGCGCCTGATTTTACCGCATCGACAACCTTATCGGCAAGGGCTATCACCTGGTTGTGCGCAAATCCTCCGGTAATCGTACCGTTTTCTATCTCCTGGGGCGGCTGGCAGTTTTTTGCAAGTTCGATCAGGGCCGAAAAATCCTTCTGTCCGCCTTCCGGCCTTGCAGGAATATGCCTGAGGCCGGGGTATCCCGCCATTCCAGTCGTGAACATACGGCTGCGGTAAGACTCCTTGACGGGAACGATGCAGTTCGTGGTCATGAGGATAGGACCGTTGAACGAAGCGAACTCCCGGTCCTGCGCCCACCATGCACCGCCGTAGTTCCCGACGAAATGCGTGTAGTTCTTGAACGCCGGGTAATAGTGTGCGGGAAGCATTTCGCAGTGGGTGTAGACATCGACGCCCGTTCCTTCTGTCTGTTTCAGCAGGTCTTCCAGGTCACGCAGGTCATGGCCGGAGATCAGGATTCCAGGCCGGCTTCCGACACCCGTCTTTACCGTGGTGACGACAGGATTGCCGTAGGTTTCGGTATTCGCCTTGTCGAGCAGCGCCATCGCTTTCACCGCTGTTGCCCCGGTTTCGAGCACGAGTGCTGTAAGCTCGTCTGCGCTGAGCGATTTTGCAAGCGAGCTCAGGCTTTTCACATAAAAATCATAGATCTCGTCATCATGATACCCAAGCACTGCTGCATGGTCGGTATAGGCGGCAAGCCCCTTGACGCCATAAAGTACGAGGCTTTTCAGCGATTTCAGGTCCTCGTTCGCACTGAGGTTTTCAATCCCCGAAGTCAAAGCCTTTACTAGAAAATCTTCTTTTGTGCTGCCGTTCCAGCGGGCCGCATCATAATCGGGAACTGCACCGATGGATGCTTTAAGCTCGTCACGTTTCACGAGCGTCCTGCGAATCTCGGCGACAATGGCATCGTCATCGAAATTGGTATTGGTCACCGTCACAAACAGCGATTCGCTGATAAGCTGCCCTACACTCCTCGGAATGCCGCCGGGCAGCTCTTCCGCCACAAGCGCAAGGCCTTCGCAGGCATAGACGAGCACATCCTGAAGCTTTGCGGTCATCTCGTCCTTGCCGCAGACGCCTCTCGCTATACATCCGGTGCCCCTGATGCTTTCCTGGCACTGGTCACAATACATACCCATATCCTGACTCCTTTGTTTATTGTTGTTTTTTACCGTGGGTACAGAGTTCCGCCATTTTCCTGTCCCAGGCGGCCCCCTGCAGTTCTCCCTGCCGTTCTTTCAATAAAGCCCGATTGACATATGCCGAACGCAGCAGCAGCCTGTTGTTCGGTTTTCTGGTAATAATTGCGCTGAAGTCGGCAATGGCACCGTCATTATCGCCGGTTTCCATCCTTGCAATACCCCGGTTTCCATATGCCGTGATCATCTCACGGAACCGGAGGCCGATCTTGAGGGCCATGGTGAAATCCTTCACGGCACCGACGTAATCACCGGCGCAGCTTTTCGCGTTCGCCCTGCTGTAATAGGCTTCGGCATTCTCAGGCTGTTCACCGATGATCCGGCTGAGTTCCCCTATCGTTCCGCGGTATTCGCCAAGCGCATCTTTAAGCATAGAAACCCCCTCTCTCCACTGTCATATCCACTCTTCGGAGAGGATGTCGCCCTGGACGCCGACAACCACCTTTTTGACCGGCACCTTTCGCGAAGCCTTGCCGAGCGCCTCGGTGACCATGGAAACAAGCCCCCAGCAGCAGGGCACTTCCATGATTGCGACCGTGATCGTATTGATTTTCGACATATCGATCATCGCGATCAGCTTTTCGACATAAACCTCCATGTTGCTGTCGAGCTTCGGGCAGGCGATTGCCAGGCTCTTGCCTTTCATGAAGGCGCCATGGAAATTGCCAACCGCGAACGCTGTGCAATCGGCGGCAAGCAGCAGGTCCGACCCCTGAAAGTATGGCGCGATCGGCGATACGAGATGGAGCTGGACCGGCCACTGCCTGAGCGCGCTGTGAGCCGGGGCTGCAACGGCCTGGTCAGCTTGAACAGCGCTATTGCCCGTGCTGAAATCCATCATGCGGCTCCCCGGGCAGCCCCCGGCGGCATGAGCGTGCTGATGGCCATGTGATGCATGTGCACGGTGCGTTACAGCTGCTGCGACGACAGGCACAGTTTCTTCGAGAGGGTTCGGTATGCCCTGCTCCTCGAGATATTCGAGCGCTTCACGAAGGTATTGCTCCTGGCCGTGATCGGCAAGATGGCGGAGGTGTGCGGCAATCACATTCGGACCGGCTTTCGCGATACTTTCATGCATGACCCTTTTTTCATCGTAGGGTTCCGCCTCCCTTGTGACGACCTTCATCGCCCCGGTCGGGCAATGACCTATGCAGGCCCCGAGGCCGTCGCAGAACAGATCGCTTATCAGGCGCGCTTTTCCGTCAATAACCTGAAGCGCCCCTTCAGGACACGCCGGGATACAGTCCCCGCACCCGGTGCACTTTTTTTCATCTATGGTGATAATCTGCCTTTTCATGATCGCTTTGTTTATGTTTTCACTGTTCTTCTCTCCTTGCTCACACTGCCGGCTGAATATGCCCCTGTATCGCATCGAGGTTTCTCAGGAGGCTGCCGATGGTGATCTTTTCGAACTCGGCGTTGACCACCTGCTCGATCCTCATGATTTCATGCCGCAGTACGCACTTTGCCCTGTTTGCGCAAATCTGCCTGCGGAACATGCATTCGGACACCTGGACTTTGCCCTGGAACCCTTCGATCAGCTGCTTCACGCTTATTTCATCCGGGTTCCGGCTGATCATGACCCCTCCCTGGGAACCTTCCTTCGAAACAATGAGCTCCAGCCTGATGAGCTCCTGGAGGAGCCCCCGCAAAAACTGGTATGGGATGTCCTGCCCTTCCGAGATCGTTTTCGCGGACACATACCTGCCGCTGTTGGCTGCAAGCGTAAGGAGCGCCCTGATGGCGTAGTCGGTTTTTTTGGTCAGTACTTTCATGATTCATCTTTTAACTGATATTAATATAGTATCAGTTATTGGCAAAAAAAATATTTTTCTTTTTTTTACCGATAAAAAATGTCTGAGGAGTACGTATGAATTGAACAGTATGCTGCAGCAACATGAGACTACCCGACAGAGGTTGCACACTCCCGGCAGAGTCCCGCATGGTTGAAAGTGGGAGAAGCAGGACGAACGGATGATACCTTCAGTTCAAAGCTTGAGCTCGGATATGGCGCTCCGGATAAAATCATAAGCATCCTCGAGGATCTTCAGAGCCTGCCGGATTTCATAATCGTCATCGGCATCTTCTTTTGCCCTGTTGAGCCGCTTTTTTGCATCCTCGATGGCATCAGCGGCAAGCTGCAACTTTGAAATTACTGGCATTTTTTCTTCACGTTAACTATTAACCGAACCATTACCGCAAGAAGGGATCAGGACCGGATCACCTGACATTATTGTATAAAACACGCAGTTCAGAGAACCAGTATTGAAATTTACAGAAAAAAAAAGATAATGCATGTCCTGACCTCCGCTCGTCTTGCATTGTCTTTACTGCTGTCAAGCGGTTTTTCCTCCAGCCATTTCAGATTCGGCCCATGATTCCGGGCACTGCATTAAAGCCCTCAGGCGAAAACATTATACCGGACAAAATATCCTTTGTCGGCCCGGCAGGAAATCTTTAACGGAAAAGGACAATTACATATTTACTCGAAAGTATGCCTGCATATCAGAAATATTTGTATTATTGAAGTTTTGGTATTCACTTATTGTTCTCCATAACAGTAATTCTTTTGAGAAAGTACGAGTTGAAGGCTGCAAGCCGTACGACCCTTAATAAGCTATATACATACAAAATTCGGATAACAGCAATAAGGAGAACGGGATAATGCAGAATGCGGGAGCCCTGCGGGAAGAGATTATCCGCCGGCTGAAACACCGTGGCCTGAGCGGCAGACATGAGGGCGCCATATACGCCCTGAGGTACAAAAGCCAGGAACCGGAAGAACGGCAGACATACCGTTGGCATGAGCTTGTTGACGAGCTCACCCTTTCATCGGTCCGCTACGGGATAGACGGCGTGCTGGAAGCGGCTTTCATCGAGGAACGCTGACAGGACAGGCACGTACCCGGAGAAGTTGCCAAACCCTCATACTTTTCATTCAAGAACCATTCCCCCCTTGAATTTCCCTGAAACGGCAGCAGAGATATTGCATGTTGCAGAAATGCACACATAGCTGAAATCCCCTTCCGCAGGATGACGCATCGAGAGAGATATATTAGTTCAACCATGAGGGAAACGGATAAAAAACCGGTCTGATGTTCTGCAAAACCTTCATTACAGCAGAAGAAATCAGCTTAAACAAGTATTGATTCCTGCCTTAAAAACGATGAAATGGAGCAAGGCCCGCCATAACCTGAAAGAGGTCCGGGCACAGGAAAAACCTGAACCGGCTGTTCATCATATGAGAATCGACAACTTCTGGCTTGAAAAAAACCGCTCCTGCAGAAACAGCATCATCTTACTGTCTTCCACGGTTTCGATTTCAAAGGGGGGCCTGTAGAAGTGCAGGGGATCACGGCCTCAGGGCCTGGACCATATACGGAAGCAGCACGATGACAAGCAGGAGAGAGAGCGCGGGTCGCAAGAGGTTGACCGGTCTGAGGTTGCCGAGAAGGAAAGCGGTCGCGAGGTGGTTAATGGCGGAAAAGCAGAAAAACGAGAGCATTGCAAGTACGATCGTGGAATCGGCATAGATGCCCCATTTCAGGAGATAGACGACAAGCGCCGTAAAGGCTATTGCGGCATTGGCAAGGCCGGACTGTATCTGATATGCACGGTTATGCGGATAGCCGATTTTTCTCGACGCTGCCTCCCCGAGCGCAAGGGATTCGAAAGCGACGGAGCCGCACATGAAAATGGCCATGAAGGGACCGAGAATGTGAAAACGCGAAACCGGGGTTGTCCCGAAATAGTTTGCAAGAAAAATAATGACGAAAACGCCTGCCGGACGTACCCATTCAAGTGCGGAAACGATCTTTCTCCTGTTCATAACGCCTCGTTCGCAAAATTATTGAAATACAGGAACCCTTTCTCCAGGTAGTATAACCAGTTGCACCAGGCGACCGGAAAGCATCAAACCGGAACAAGTCCACGGATCAAAACAAGCCATATCAGAACACTTATGACAGGCTTGTATCCCGACATCGACTCTGCATTCAGTTTTATGGCTTATCTGCTACGAAGCCCTGTTGCCGCGTTGGTCCCGATGAATCGGGATCGAAATCCTCATCTGCTATGCGTACACTCGGATTTCGGAGTTTATCCCGATATTGTCGGGACTCTCTGCGCCGGGCACTCGTGTTTCTCACGACAACTTAGAGAAGTGCCCTTTACGGTAATTTACAACCATTTGAACTAAAAAAAACAACCCAAGGCATTAAAATATAATGTATTATAACCCGGCATCATAGCTCGTCAAGGTTTTACGCAGATCATTCCAGGCGCCAGCGCAGAACAGGTTAACTCTTTTAAGGGCACCTCCGTTTATTTGTTCCGAAGCCATGTTGCATCGGCTTGGTTCCGATATTGTCGGGACAATCTGCGCCTCGCACTCGTGCTTCTCACGAAAATAGATGTAGTGCCCTTCAACGTACCGAAATTGATCGGGTCGGACCTCGTCAAGGGGCATGAGCCTCCGGAAAAGTGTTCTCAGGAACTCTTCACCGGTCAATGAATTCCCGATCAGTTCTCAATGCGTTCTATTTCAACCGTGATATGCACCAGTTCACGGTGAATGCTCAGCATCTCTTTAATACGCATGGGAGAAAGATCACCACATGCTGCCAGTGACAGGATGCATGAATATTTCCCCCTGCCAACCCGCCAAACATGCAAATCGGTGATTTCCGCATCTATACTCCCCTTCCTGATCGCCTCCCGGATCTCTTCAACGACAGGAACATCCATTTCGGCATCGAGCAGGACTTTGGAGGTATCCCGCAACAGGCCCGCTGCCCATGCAACAACGAGAAACGCTCCGGCGACTCCCATCAGCGGATCAAGCCAGACGGCGCCCCATAATCGTCCTCCGATCAGCGCAATGGTGGCAAGAACGGAAGTCGCAGCATCTGAAAGCACATGAATGTAAGCTGACCGCAGGTTCAGGTCGTGATGGTCTGTTCCATGCCCCTGGTCATGGTGATGATCGTGATGGTGATGATCGTCCTTGAGCAGCCATGCGCAGAGCAGGTTGACTCCGAGCCCCGCTATGGCAATCGCTATTGCCTGGTCATAATGGATCGGTGAAGGAAAAAGCAGCCTTTCCACTGACTGGAAAAGCATGAGGCCTGCGATAATAACCAGAAAAATAGCACTCGTATAGCCTCCGAGAATCTCGATTTTCCAGGTGCCGAATGCGAATCTCTCATCTCCGGCAAAGCGGCGGGCAGCTTTATAGGCGATTACCGACAATCCAAGAGCCAAGGCATGGGAACTCATATGCCAGCCGTCAGCGAGAAGGGCCATTGAATTGAAAACCCAGCCTCCCGAAATTTCGGCACCCATCATCACCAGGGTGAGCATTACCACCCAGCGTGTTTTCTTCTCCCCGAGAGGATTGCCTTCGTCAAAAATATGCGAATGGTTCATAATCAGGCCGGTTTTACCATGAATTTTTCAGCACACGCAATTGCTTTCGGGGAGTTCGGCAGTTTCCGAACAAACAGAAAGTAAAAGGACATCGTTAATCAGTCAGTCAATAAGCCATGAATCAATTGAAAGGACAGGCCTGTGATTCCATTCTGAAGCATATCGGAATGGATATTATAAAACACGAACATCCGGATACTTCGCCCTGCCTTCCATGATCGAGTACTGCTTGCCGTGAATTGACTGTCCAAAATTTACGGATTTATTGTTCATAGTCCGCGTGTGGCAGATGCCGTAAACGGAGGACCCGGCATGACATCGCTGTTTGTCATGCTGATCGTCATGAAATGAAGTGAAGCATCCATTACCAGACGCAATCCCTTCTCGATTCTTCACTTCGTTCAGAATGACAAAAAAAAAGACAGAATGACAGGGAAAAAGACTGAACAACAGGAAAAAAACAGAATATCAGGATCGGTCAGTTTGTTCTGAAATACCGGTGTCATCCTGAACGAAGCATCGCGGAGTGAAGTATCCATTTTTCTTTAAAACACAGCATACTCATTACCCGTAGTTCCTGATCCGTGTGCGTTAGCGGCCGGATACGGAGGACCCGGAATGTCAGGAACAGGGACTTTATTCCATAAAACAGCTGATACTCTTGTTCGCCGATACAGTAAAATATCTGCTGCCCGGATCAAGGCAAAAGGTTTGCAATATGCTGGGCCTCAAGACTGAATAACAAAAAACGTAATATTTACCATCAAAGCGATGTAATATGTCCTTGTCGGCTTATTTTTTTACTTCAGTCAAAATGTTTTTGAACAATTAATTGAAATAAATAGTACTTTTACTTTGAATATCACGCTATACATCGACCATGAAATTTCAGAGATAGATGTCAATGGCTGCCGTCCCCCCCCGCAGGCTGAAAGTAGTTGAAAAAAGCCACTGGCAGAACCATCACCCTGAAACCGGCTATACAAAACATGCACGGCTGGTGGGCAAGGATATCGTACATACCTGGGTAGAGGCGGATCATGACATTGTCATGGATTACATGGACGTGGAACTTCTGAAAAGTATTCTCAGCGAATCAGGATTGCTCGACAAAGACTTTCACATCATTTTCGACCTGAATCACGTCATCGATATCTCCTACCGGTATAAAAAAGGGATAGCCGACCTGCTGTTCAACTGGGAACCATATCTCGGCTGCATCTGCTTTTTCCGGGCAAGCAGATCCATGAAATTTATCCTCTGGTCGTTTGCAGCAGTAGCTCCTGAAAGGTTCTGCATTGTCGAAGCTGAAACCTACAAAGAAGCCCTTCAGAAAATCCTTTCGTACAAGGCAGCAAGTCTTTGCCCGGAAAAATCAGAGCCGCAGAGCAACCTGGAAATTTCCGATATCAGGCAGCAGTTCATCAGTGCCGCAGCAAAAATGTCATGGCTCAATATTCTTGATGCCCCGGTCCCCATTCCCCCTTCAGACAGCATCTACTTTCATTTTTTCCAGTCGCTCGAATCGCTCCGCAAAGATCTCTGGGCGAAAGAAATTGAACGAGAAAAAGAAATCGCACAATCAAGGCAGGAATGCGATAACCGAATAACCCAAATGACAATAAAAATGAATGCACAGGCAGAAGTAAACAAAAAGGCATCACAGCAGCTCAAACAGGAAATCGAAGAGCTGAGGACGAGGGTCGCCACCCAGGATATGGAACTGACGAGGATATCTACGGCAATAGCCGAAAAAACAGCCAAGCTGAGAAGACTGCTCGACCAGATCTCCGTCCTCGACATCGACCCGACCCTGAAGAATTCCATGACAAACTCCTGCCTCAGCCTGATTGAAACCGAGACCATCGGCAAAAGGCTGGACGTCGAGATGACCGAATCCGACTCCGTTTTTCTGTCAAAGCTCCAGAAAAAACACCCCAACCTCAACCAGCGGGAAATGAGGATCGCTCTACTGGTCAAGCTGAACTACGATACCAGGGATATCGCGGATTCTCTTTCCATATCAACGAGGGGTATGGAAAGCATCCGCTACAGGATGCACAAAAAGCTCGGCCTCGGAAAACATCAGTCCATCAAGACCTATCTTTCAGAGGTAGCCGTCAGCATATGATGCTTTGACAGCCGCACGGCCGTTCAGCCGGATATCGGCTGCTGCGCAACAGGATGGAGATTATACAGAAAGGAAGGCCGGCATGCTTGTGCAACAGGCCTTCCTTTTTCGCTGTTTTTCCAGGAATAAGTATACCCCCGGAAAGATGTGTCATTTCTTCAGGAACACGCCAAGGTCTTCAAGGAGTGCCTGGAGGTCCTCTTCATGGGTAACCTCATCCTGAAGGATCTGAACGGCGAGATTGTAGGTAACCGGGTCTTTCAGGCCTATTTCCTGGATGATGCTGTTATAGGTGGAAATAGCGCATTGCTCGCCTGAAATGTTCTGCTCGAGGATTTTCTGCACAAAAGGATCGTCAGGTGCATCATATCCGCAGTTCGTCCACTCGAACCACTGCCTCGGATTGGTCAGCGGAGTCCCCCCAAGCTGGATGATGCGGGCGCTGACCATATCAGCATGACGAAGCTCGTCGGCCGCATGCTGCATCAGCTCCGCCATCACCGCATCTTTCATGGGACCCTGGACAACCTTTGCCCCGAGCCAGTATTGATAATAGGCAAGCCATTCGTCGGCGAAAGCCCTGTTCAGGAGTTCAAGTACCCTTCCCAGATGCTCGCCCACGATTTCCCGGCCTCTCGTTCCCATAATCGGTCCTCCTTTTGAATTGCGAATAAAAAGAAACTTAAAATATATCAGAATGATGAATTCGTTCCGTTAGCTGCAGGAAAAAACACTGATTTCAGCGCTTGACGCATGGTATCATTTTTTACTGGCGGGCTGGTATGCACAGGTCGGGTCCGGGGAAATCGGTTCTTTTTCCGCAGGTTCTGCCGGTTCCGGAAGATTTGCATAGAAACGCCACTCCTTGTTGACGATCCGGGCACCGTGCCCAAAAGTGAAATATGACCATGCCCATTGCAGAATAACAAACAGGCGGTGTTTGGCCCCGCTGAGATAGTAGATATGGACCCCGAGCCAGATAAGCCACGCAGGAAGCCCGGAAAGCCTAACCTTTCCGCGTTCTGCAACGGATGCATTTTTTCCGATCATGGCCATCTGGCCTTTGTCCTTGTAGCGGAACGGGTGTCTTGGCAGGCCTTGAAGGTCCTGTATGATATTCCTTCCGATCGACTGACCCTCCTGGATCGCAACAGAAGCGAGGCCGGGTAGCGTCCCGCCCTGTTCCAGATCGAAATGCGCCTGGTCCCCACCCACGAAAACATCAGGATAACCAGGGACAGACAGGTCGGCGGAAATGACAATCCTGTTCGTCTGATCAGTCTCGAACCCGATGGTCCTGCCGATACTGGTCGCTCGGACCCCTGCCGCCCAGAGCACGGTAGCGGCTTCGATGCGTTCGTTGCCGATCTGGACGCCATCCGCATCGATCCTGTTGACCGGGCTGCATGTCCAGACCTGGACGCCAAGCTTTTCAAGCGCCCTGGTGGCTTTGGCCGAAAGTTCGGGTGAAAAGGTATTCAGAATCCTCGATGCAGAATGTACGATGAAAATCCTGGAAAGCTTCGGATCGATATTCTTGTAGTATTTGGAGAGATAATAGCGGCTCATCTCGCCAATGGCACCCGCAAGTTCCACACCGGTGGGTCCGCCTCCGACAATTACGAATGTAAGGAGCTTTTTTTTCTCGAGGTCGCTTCCTGAACGTTCCGCATTCTCATAAGCTTCCATGATCCTTCTGCGGATTTCAGCAGCCTGTCCGATCGTTTTCAGTCCGGGAGCGAATTCCTCCCATTCGTTATGGCCGAAATAGTGATGTTTGGCTCCGCAGGTAAGGACCAGGTAATCCCAGGAAATTTCACCGAAATCGGTAAAAACGGTCTTTTTGCGTGGATCGACTGTTTTCACGACCCCTTTGAAAACCGTAATGTTGCTGTACCTGGAAAGCAGCATCCGGAGAGGATAGGCAATTTCGCCCGCATTGAGTGCCGACATGGCTACCTGGTACAACAGTGGCTGAAAAAGATGAAAGTTGTTCTTGTCGATGAGGGTGACCTTCACATCCTTTCTGTTGCCAAGCACTTTTGCCGCATTGATGCCGGCAAAACCTCCTCCCGTGATAACGACATGCTTCATGGTCAATTACGAGGGAAATAAAAAAATGACACTTCTAAAGATAGAAAACTCAAGCCGACAGCCAACCTTAACTTCTTTATTTTCGAAATCTAGCTGTTAAACATTATTTATTAATCCTTGCTCCGACTTATTCCGGATTTGCAGGATCAAAACCTGTCGAACTTTTCTGGAAACGGAACATACCCGGCATAATAAAATAACTGCTCTGCAGGAAGCAGCCGCATATCCGCCTTCTGATTTATCGCTTACTTCATCTTTTTCCCTCCGGAAGAGGATTGAAATATCCCTTTCCTGAGCATAAATTTCAGAATTTCAATGACCGGGATGACGGTCGATGCGGAAACAATTACGACAACCCAGTCTTCAAGGGTCAGGAAATAGGTTCCAAAAGGCCCTCGAAGCACTGGCAGGGCAATGATCAGGGCGAGCAGCACAAGCTCCCATACGATAGCAAGATTGAGCCACCGGTTGGCAAAAGGACGGTTGAATATCGAATTTTTCTCCGATCGGAAATTATAGGCCTTGAAAAACTGGATGAGTACCAGCGAAACGAAGGTCATGGTCATTGATTCCTGCAGTGACCTCCCGGAAGAAAGCGCCCACTGGAAAAGCGACAGGTTAACGATAGTCGACCATAATCCTCCGGTAAGCATTAAAGCCAGAACGGAACGGGAAAAAATTCCTTGCTTCGGATCATTGGGCTTGCGCTTCATGATATTCCTTTCAGCCGGATCTACGGCAAGCGCAAGGGCGGGAAGGCCGTCGGTTGCGAGATTCACGTAAAGGATCTGTACGGCAGTGAGGGGAATAGGTATTCCAATGACGGTGGCACCTGCCATGAGGCCAAGTTCACCGATATTCGAGGAAAGAAGATAGGTAAGATATTTTTTGATATTATCGTAAATACCCCGGCCTTCTTCAACGGCAGCTACAATCGAGGCAAAATTGTCGTCGGTGAGCATCATGGCCGAGGCCTCCTTCGAGACATCCGTCCCGGTAATGCCCATGGAGATGCCGATATCGGCTTTTTTCAGAGCAGGAGCATCGTTTACGCCGTCTCCTGTCATGGCAACAACCTCTCCGGTCTGCTGAAGTGCTTCGACAATCCGCAGCTTGTGCTCGGGTGCAACACGGGCGAAAACAGAGATGGTGCCCACTGATCGGCGCAGTTCATCTTCATCCATTTCATTGAGCATTACCCCGGTCACAATGGACGAGCCCTGGCGGAATATTCCAAGCTCTTTCGCTATGGCTTCAGCGGTCAATGGATGGTCGCCGGTGATCATTACCGGACGAATACCAGCTTCAATGCAAAGCCTGACGGCATCTCTCGCTTCGGGCCGAGGAGGATCGATCATACCGGCAAAACCGATGAAAGTCATGTTCTGTGAAGCGCTGCCGATATCGGATACCTCTGCGAGAGCAAATCCGAGAACACGCAGCGCCTTCTTTCCGAGGCTGTCGGCTTCACCAAAAAGAGCAGTACGCATCTTTTCGTCAAGTTCAGCGGTCCCGTCGTCGGTCATGACGGAAGTGCAATCAGGAAGAAGCGTCTCGGGTGCGCCCTTGATATAGGCTCTGAGTGAACTGCCGCTTTTGTTGAGCGTTATCATCATCCGCGTTTCGGAAGAAAAAGGCTGCTCGTCGATACGTCTGTATAGTTCCCGCATCTGCAGCTCGTCAATTCCCGCCTTTCGTGCAGCGACAAGCAGAGCGCCTTCGGTAGGATCACCGGTAATCGACCATTTTCCTTCGCTGTCCTGCAGGAGACGGGCATCGTTACACAATACCCCGGCAAGAAGAAGCTCCCGGATCGTCCCGGGCAACGCACTCCTGTCAACAGTCGAAAAATCGCCTTCAGGATGGTAGCCTGAACCGCTCACTTCCACCAGCCTGCCTGACACGAACAGCGCCCTGACGGTCATTTCGTCACGAGTCAGGGTGCCTGTCTTGTCGGAACAGATTACCGTCGTACTTCCGAGTGTTTCGACGACAGGCAGGCGGCGCATGAGCGCATTGCGCTTTACCATCCGCTGAACCCCGAGCGCCAGGGAAATAGTCACAACCGCCGGAAGGGCTTCGGGAACAACCGCGACGGCAAGAGCAATGCCGAAGATCAGTATCTCGATGAACGGCTGCCCCCTGAAAAAACCGAGAATCACAATGAACAGAACAATTACCGATGCAGCCTTCGCAAGGGAAGCACCAACCTTGTCGAGGTTTTTCTGAAGCGGCGTTTTTTCGTTTTCAACATTCTGAAGCATGGACGCGATACGGCCGAACTCTGTCAGCATGCCTGTCTGTGTGACAACTGCAACAGACCTGCCATAGCTGATCGTTGTTCCTGCAAAGACCATGTTCTTCCGGTCACCGGGAGCGGCTTCCGCAGCAGCCATGGCTTCAGCATCTTTTTCAGAAGGAAGGGATTCCCCCGTCAGGGATGCCTCGTCTGTCCTGAGGTTGCTTGACTGCACAAGTCTTGCATCTGCCGCAACGCGGTCTCCTGCGGCAAGAAGCAGGATGTCACCGGGGACGATCCCCTCTGCATCGACGACGATCTCCTTTCCGTCACGCAGTACTCTGGCAAGTGGCGCTGCCATTTTCCTGAGGGCTTCGATCGCTTTTTCAGCACGGTACTCCTGAAAAAATCCGAGCAGGACGGCAAAAATGACAATCACAGCAATTGCCACCGCTTCCATACCGTGACCAAGAAAGACCGAAAGCGCAGTGGCTATCAAAAGCGTTATGATGAGAACATTCCTGAACTGCTGCAGGAGAAGCAGCCAGGGACTTGATTTTTTCCCGGCAAGAATGCGGTTTGGTCCTGACGATTCCAGTCTTGCCGCAGCAGCTGTTGAACTGAGGCCGTCTGGATTCGATCCCGTTATTTCAAAAACCCTGTCTAGGGGCAGAGAATGAAAAAATTCAGACTTCATCTGATTATCCGGATTTTGAGCATTCCCTAAAACGTCACTTTCGAGACTGTGGCAGCCTGGTTCCGGAATGTATCCATCCATCCCGAGCCCGACATTTTTTCTGCCAGCACCACCGCGATATGTTTAGGCAGAATACCAAGGTCGAGATTCCTCCCGAGCCCGTGGACACAGGAGGGACAGTTGGTCAGCATGATCATCTCCCCTTTGCCGTGAAGCGTTTCGCTTATGGCTTCCCGTTTGCGCTGCAGCATCGAATCGGTGATATCCGGTCGCGAGAGCGACAATGTTCCGGCTTCTGAACAGCAGTGCGGCACAGGAATCACCGTACCGAACCCTCCAATGCTGCGGAGGGTCTGCAAGGCTTTGCCTGCAAGTGAGTCGTGGCAGGGGGCATGGTAGAGGAATTCCCCTCTGGCTTCGATCTTCAGGCCCTTCTCGAGAAGATACGATGCGATATCGACGATCCTGCCACCGAAAAATTTCCCGGACTCGATTTCGTCAAGCCCTTCCATACAGGTTCCGCAGGTGACAATGCACGCATCGAAATCGAGGTAAGAGAACATGTCCCTGATCTGGCTGAAAAGAACGGTATTGCGCAATACGATGCTTGAATGCTGGGATGTCTTCGCATTGACATGCGCAGGAAAACCGCAGCAGAGGAAAGGAGGCGGAAGCACTACCCTCGTCCCGGTTTCGAGCAGCATGTGGATTGCCGCCATCGCGATTGACGAGTTCAGACGTTCAGAACCGCAACCGGGAAAATAGAATACCGTGGTTTTGGCTTCACCCGGAGGGTCGAAGACAAGCACCTGGTCCTGACCGCACTCCGGAATGACATCCCGGAGGGTCTGGTCCGAAACAGGCGGAACCGGGGATCGCATGAGCTTCAGCGGATAGAATGCCGGAGGATTGTTTTCCGGCTGTATCGGAGCGGTCAGCATTGCACCTGCACGCTGCACCGCACCCCCTCCGCGAAGCACGGTACGGCGGAAAAACGCATTGAACGGCACGGAGCGGCTTTCAAGGTAACGCAGGGTCATCTCCGTTATGGGCGATGAGTGCTTGAACCCCCACTCGGAGAGGATTTCGCGCTCGAGCACCGAGACGTCACCGGTATCGATATTGACCGGGCACGGTTTCAGGCATTTGTGGCAGATTGTGCAGTGGTCGGCAACTTCCTCAAGCCATTTGAGAAGCTCGAAATCGGTGGAACGTTCGCGCTGCGCGTCGAAAAGGAGTGCTTCGATGAGCGATCCGATCGCCAGGTTCTTGTTGCGGGGATGGTAGAACATGCCCCGGGCAGGGTAATAGACGCAGCAGTCGGTCTTGCACTTTCCGCACCTGATGCAGTAATCGACCTTCTTTGAAAGTTCGGCTATCTGGGCCCTTTTGAGAATGTGGGCTTCGAGTTCGAGCAGGTTGAAGGAGGGCGTGAAGATAAGATCGAGCGCGCTGTAATCCTCAAGCTTGCCAGGGTTCATGATGCCGTCGGGATCGACCTTGCTTCGGTAGCGCGAAAGGTCTTCGACGATCGAGGGGTCGAGGTACTTCAGTTTGGTGACACCGATGCCATGCTCGCCCGAAACCACTCCGCCAAGAGCGACTACCTTTTCCATGACAATGTCGATCACCTTGTCGGCACGTTCGAGCATGGGGCGATCGTTCGAAAGCACCGGAACGTTAACATGGACATTACCGTCTCCGGCATGCATATGGGTGGCGAGCACGATCCGCCTGTTTCGGACGTGCTGGAAAGCATCTTCAAACGCAGTCTGCATTGAAGGATAACCCTGGACCAGCTCGCTGAGTTCTGCCGAAAACTCGTGCAGGATGCCGAGTGTCCGAAGGTACTCCGGAGAAGCGGCGACGACTCTCTCGTCAAAAGCCCTGCAAAGTTCCAGGCCTGCCGGTATTTTAGACGCGAACTGCTCCCCGTCATCGCTGATTTTGGCTGTCGAAAGAATATACCTTGCACGCTCGATAAACAGCCTCTGGGCGTAACGTTCTTCCCCGCTGTTCATTTCATCGATGAACCTCGAAAATTCGGCAAGGGCATCGATGGGAATGACAATATCCTCGTTCAGCTTGAAAGCGTTCGTCCTGCGGGCGATCGCTCCGAGTTTTTTCCTGTCGAGCCAGAAACGCACGGCCTCTTCCCTGTCCCTTGCGAGGAACATGAGCGTGTTGGGGTGATGATCGAGCAGTTGCCTGACACGTTCAACGCCATTATCCACCTCGACAGGAGCGTTTCCCGCGATATCGATGAGGAGGACTGCTTTGGGTGTCTGTGCTCTTGCCGCCTTTACTTTGTAGTCGATCGCCCTGATATACTCGTCATCGAAATGCTCGAGGGCCAGGAGCACTTCCGGATTATCAGACCGCAGCGGGAAAAGGTTTGAAAGCTCGAGAATGACTTTACTTGCTTCGTCCATGTCCGGGCCGAAAAATTCAAGACAGACCGTCCTTTTTTCCGGGAACTTGGGATAGAGCACGAATTTCGCGGAGGTGATGATACCGTCGGTCCCCTCTTTCTGAAGGCCGGGAACGCCTCCGAGTGCCTTGTTGGTGATATCTTTCCAGAGCCCTTTTTTACGGATGTCAGTCCCGAGGAGTTCGATCCGGTCAATCCTCTTGCCGGACTCGTTCCACAGCTCGAACGTCACCGAATCCTCATGAAGGATCTTCCGGAGGCGATGGTCGGCCCTCCTGACGATCCAGTTTTCTCCATTCGGCATCGCCATCCGCCATTCGAGCAGGTTGTCGATGCAGGTACCCCACTGCACCGCCATTTTTCCCCCGGCGTTCTCGGCAATGTTGCCGCCGATCGTGCATGACCATTCGCTTGTCGGATCGGTTGCAAACACAAGGCCGTGTTCGTCCGCTTCCTCCATCGCTTTCTCGGTGACGACCCCGGCTTCGACCTCGATAACCGAAGCCTGCATGATCTGGCCGTTATCCAGCTCGAACTCCCTCGTTGATATGCCCCTGATCGCATTGAGCTTTTCCATGTTCACGATCACGCATCTCGAACGGAGCGGTACCGCCCCTCCCGTAAGGCCTGTTCCGGCTCCTCGGGGTATGACGCTGAGCCCGAGCCCCTTTATGGCGGTAATGAGCGGCGCGACCTGGGACTCGAGGTCGGGTGTGACGACAGCGACCGGAAGGTGAAGCCTCCAGTCGGTTGCATCGGTGGCGTGGGCCGCAAGGGAAAAAGGATCGAAAAGGACATTGTTCGGCACGACAATTGCACCAAGCTCCCGTTTCATCTTCCGGCGCAATTCCGGGGTTTTCTTCACGGCGGTCCGGAAACGGTCGAGCTGGTTGCGAAGAAGCTCGATAATATCGAGCACCCGTGTTTCTCCGTTTGCCCCCTCGGTAATGGTGTCGAGTTCCTTCAATGCCCTTTCGAAAAGGCGGTGACGACGTGTCGGGGAATCAACCAGTTCCTGGAAGAGGAACGGGTTGCGGCGATGGATGAGAATTTCGCCGATAATTCCCATGAGAAGGCGTGCAGAGCGGCCGGTAACCCTCAGTTCTCTCAGTTCATCGAGAAGCTGCAGTGCTTTCGGGCCGAGCAGGAACGAGATAGCCTGGCGGTCGCCTGCAGAGGTATAATTGAACGGTATCTCCCTCGGTGCCTTACCCGTATCGCTTATCGGTTCTGGTGGTGTCTGTAACGTCATTTATTCACAATATGATCACTCCTGCATGCGGCGTCCCGGGAACTGACCGCAAGCGGGTAATAATTTTATAGCAGACTGGTGCCGTTCCGGACAGTTCGGAATAGCATAGCTTCAATTCCGGTAATAAGGTAACAAACCCGAAGAAAAGGTTGAACATTCCGCGATAAAAATATCCGGAACGGGGGCTGTGGAGCAACCAGAAAAAAGGTCTGACTGGTGCATTTCGTGCGAAGCATACCCGTCAGGGACAACGGCTGCCTCTGCCTGCGTAGTCAATATGACCTCCTCCGCTGAACGGCACCAGGCCAACCAGCCCGCCGGGTTCAGGCGTATCAAGCCACGAAAGGCATGTACTGTTTTTCCAGAGGCAGAAATCACCGCCGAAAGGATCGCTTCCGCTGCAGCACTCCATCAATTTCCCGAGGATCGCATTGCTGAAAAGGCTTTGTGCGCTGCCTGCCTTCCATGGATCTTTCTCTTTGCACCGCCGGCACTGGCTTTCCGCAAGGCTGCAGACAGAACTTTCTTCGGTGAGGTAGCCACAATGGCTTCCCCGGGCGATATTGGCTACGACAGCCCATGAGCTGCTCCCTTTCGGGGACAGCTGTGTAAACTGGGTGGTACGGGCCGGGTCCGGTGACCATGCCGGCGGTTTCTGGACAGCATTGCTGTCGAGACAGGCGCAGTCGCATTCACCGACGATCATCAGGCTTGCGAGAGGCTTTTCGGAAAGGGCTCTCCTGTATGGCTCCATGCCCGGAGTCAGGAAAGGGATCCGCTGATCGACGGGTGAAAACTGCAGCAGCCCCACGGGGTTCGCCCGTTCTTCGGGTTCCCATTCGGACATTGGGTCGGAACTCCTCGGAAGGACCTCTTTGTCGTACATGACCGGATCGTAGGAATACCCGGTTGCGCGGCCTGTCTCCTGCAAGGTCTCGAAACCGCATGCCGCAACCTGGGCATGCGCGCCGCCCACCGAATGCCCGGCGAAAATGACATTGTTGCAGTCCGGCTTCATGAAACGGTTTTTTTTGATTTCTTCCATGAAAGCGGTTCTGCTCCGCCGCTTCGTTTCATCGAGGATGTAGAAATAATCGGTCGAACCGTATTTTATGAGGTATGATGCGGCAGCGTAGGCATCCTGTCCGACTCTCGGGTTCCCCCCGAAATCGAGCCAGGGCACGCCCTCGAACTGCAGGTGCGAAGCGGAAACGCATGCGAAAGCCCAGTTGTTTTCAACAGCTGCGGCAGTATAATTGTAATATCGTGACGGGTTGATGCCGAAAAGCGGATTGTCGCCGGTAACGGCCCCGGCCAGTTTCTTGGGATAATAGAGCGGATCGATCCCGATGAGGAAACCATGGCTGAACATGACAAGCCCATCGGCATCCCTCGTGACGGGATAGAAAACTTCGATCACCACCTCGATAAAGGAGGCGCTGTTTTTATCATAACGTACCCAGAGATGGATACGATCGAAACAATAGGTGTTGATCCTCACAAGGCCCATGGGAATAAGGGTTTTTCGTTACGAAGTTTTAACAGGCCCGGTAATCATGATCTTTCCTTTCGGATGCATGCACGAATGTCAGAGCCTCGCACCTCCGGATATTTCGAGAATCTGGCCGGTAATGAAAGCCGCATCGTCCGATGCAAGAAACAATGCGCACCTTGCCACATCATCCGGCTTTGCCACCCGGCCGAGAGGGTAACGCTGGGCGCAATCCTTCCGGAGCATCTCCCACCGCTCCTCCCCGAGTGCCCTTATGAATGCGGGCACTTCGACCAGTGCCGGAGCAAGGGCATTGACCGTGATGCCGTAACGGCCGAGGGACATGGCAAGAGAACGGGTAAAGGCATAAATACCCCCCTTTGCGGCAGAATAGGAAAACTGGTTGGGACTGCCCCGATAAACCAGCGAGCTCATGTTCACAATACGGCCGGAACCCTGCAGTTTCATTACCCTTGCAGCTTCGCGGCATGAAAGCATGCAGGATTTGAGGTTCAGGTCGATATTCGCGCTCATTTTCACGTAATCGATCTGCTCGACATCCGAAGCCGGTTCGCAATCACCTCCTGCGATATTGACAACGATGTCGATCCGCCCGTACCGCTCGATTGCGCTCCTGTAAAGGGATACGACTGCTTCCTCACGCATGACATCGGCGCTGATAACGGTCCCCTTTCCGCCGGCCTTTTCGATTTCCTCGAGCGTCGAAGCCGATCCTGCTTCGTCGATATCGCTGACGATGACCTCGGCGCCTTCCCGGGCGAAACAGGTCGCCACTGCCCTGCCGATGCCGCCTGCCGCTCCGGTGACAAGCGCTACCAATCCGGAAAGTCTCATTGCATGTATGAGTTTAATGTTCCGTTATCATTATTCAGGAAAAAACCGGGACCTTCTTTCTGTCCGAAGCGGAACCGGCAAACAGTTTGAACCCCATCAGGCTTGTCATCGACTGCACGGCACAGTTGATACGGCCGATGAAGAGGTCGAGGTCCGTAACCTCGTGACTTTCGTCGGCCGCAGCATGTTCCATGAACTCGAGGAACTGCTGGTAGCGCATATCCCCGATCCTGGAGGACCAGGAGAGATCGGAAATCCGGAAGGCGCACAGCGGCTCGTCTATGACGAAAAGATCACCATGCTTGAGTATCTGCATCCAGAAATCGAGATCGATGGTATAGGGCACAACCGCACTGTATCCGCCGGTCCTTGCGATCAGTTCCGCGGGATAAAGCCCGCATACCGGTTCGCCGATGATGTTGGTCCCCATCCGTATCATTTTCCTGATGACATCGACAGGCTCCTTTCGGCCGCCATCGACAAAATTCACTTTACGGATCAGCACCTTTCCTTCAGGATCGATAATCGTCCGCTGGCAGCTCACAAGGCTCACTCCCGTATTCGAGGGTTCCTCAAAACCGGACACCTGCTTTTCAAGGCATTCCGGATAAAGGATATCGTCACCGCAGACAAGCTTGACATATTTTCCCTTCACCTCGCTGATCGCCCTGTTCCAGTTCCTTTCCGGGCCCAGATTTTCATAGTTCCTGAAAAGCCTGATGCGCCGGTCGGCAAAAGAAGCTGCTATATCCCAGGAGTCGTCAGTTGAATGATCGTCGTAAATGAGCAGTTCGAAATCATCCAGTGTCTGCGAGAGAACGGATTCTATTGTTTCGGCTATAAATCGTGCGTTGTTGTACATCGGGATGGTCACCGACACAAGGGGCCTTCTCTTTATCATCATGATCCTGCCCTCCTGCGGCGCGGCTTCCTGCCAGGATCAGAAAATCTTTCAGTCATGAGTACCTGCACAAAGTTCACGTTTCATCTCAACCCTCGTAAAGTTCAGTTCTAAGGTTGACGATACTGTAAAATACCGAACATCCGAATAAAAATCCTGCAATTGCAAGCAAGATATTGCTATAAAGCAGAAATGCAAGCAGGACGGCAGTTGCGGACAAGAGCATGGCCACAAGCTGTATGAACGCGTTGCTCATGGTTTTCGGCGCGAGGATCGGAGCAAGCACATCACCGCTTCTCAGCAGTTCCAGGGAGTTTTTCCGGACGATGGACGGAAGAACGATATACAGCATACCGGTAAAGGAAAAGGTAATCCATCCTAGCAGGGCCGCATGGGTATGCGAATGATAGATCCACATCCTCAGGTAAGGCAGCGGCGGTTGGGTACCGAACGGGACTCCTTTCAGGAAATAGATGTTCATGATACCGTAACCGCTTGTTGCAAGAAGCAGTGCGAGGCCGCTCAGCAGAAAGGCAAGAGCGGGATGCCTGAAACGGATTCTGAAAAACTGGATGAGAAAAAGGGCGAAACTTCCCAGCAGGGCCATGACGCCAAAAAGCAGGAGATGGCTGGTCAGCATCATGCCAGGATAGTTGCCGGCAAGAATGACGGCAAGGAATACCAGCACACCCCCGACGAAAATATAGAACCAGATGCTGAACAGTTTCTTTGCCAGTTCTTTTTTCGGTGAGTTTTTCCATGCGTAGGTATAGAGGAACCCCATGACACTGATGCTCAAAGGGAACGAAGAGCCGAGAAAATAGGACGACTGCGTCACGAAGAAGGGAATGAGCGGCGAAAGCCCTGGGAACGCTTCCTTCAGGCCGAGCGTAAACAGGCCGATATTGGCGACCATGAGGAAAATAACATCGAAAATATAGTAGCGAACCGATACATCCTTCCAGATACCGGAAACCGGAAGCGTCGAAAAAATCTCTCGAAGCGGCCCTGAAAGCGTCACAATGAGCAGCAGGCCCGCAAGCGCTTTCAGGTGTGGTATCCCCATCAAAACGGCGGCAGTCACCAGAACCAGGGCAACAAGCACCCGAGAGATATAGTCCATCTGTTTTTTAGGTTCGATCTTCAGTTCAGGATAGATCGCCGAAATGAGGTAACGGTTCAGGACCAGAATGGCGAGGTTGCCAAAACCGGTAAAAAAAATATAGGGATGGAGCCGGAGCATCAGCATATTACCCCAAAAAGCTCCAGCCGCCCCAAGCAGTGCGGCCAGGGCGATAATGGCCACCGACACCTTGAGGAAAACGCGGACGACACCGGCAAGTTGCCCATTGAAAGGAATGAAGTTCATAGGAATTCTTCCTTTTTCAGTTTTTTCAGTTCGAGCAGAGCCACGAGAGAAAGGGCGATCAGGGAAACATTCAGCGTAAGCGGGTTGAACGGCAGGTTGAACATATATGGCTCGAAAAGCAGGACAAAGATGGTCAATCCGGCAAGTGCGCCGATATTCAGCCAGTAGACCCAGTTCCAGATGGCGAACAGCAGAAGGAGGCCGAAAACGATCTCCCCAACCCCCATCCAGGTTATAGCGGTGCATATCCACCTGAGGGGAATCACATGACCGAGCAATTCGCTTTCCCCGCTGCTCTGGCATACAATTTTCGGTACGGCACCCTGATATATCCAGGAAAAGCCGAGCGCAAGACGGCAGATGAGCAATGCCTGCATATTTTTCGGAAAGAAACGCATGATAAGAAACAGTAATGCTTGCAGCCCTGCTTACCATTCAATGAAGAGGGCGGATTGAAATCCAATGTTAATTACTCTGTAAAATCAGGATTTCCTGCCGGAAAACCTTGCCTTCCAGGCGAGCGTTTTAGACCGCAGTCCGTCAAACCAGACATAGACGACAGGAACAACCAGAAGCGTCAGGAACATCGAGCTTGACAGCCCGCCGACAAGGGCGACCGCAAGGCCGGATTTCCATTCGGACCCTGAACTCCTGGAGAGCGCGATGGGCAGAAGCCCGAAAATAAGGGTGAGCGTCGTCATGAGGATCGGCCGCAGGCGCTCTTTCGCCGCCTCAATGATGGACGGCGCCAGTTCCATCCCTTCCGAACGGAATTTGTTGATGAAATCGACAAGGAGAATGGCATTCTTGCCGACTAGCCCTACGAGCATGATAATACCGAGAATGGTAAAAATGCTCAGCGATTTTCCTGTCAGGGCGAGCGCGAAAAGCGCGCCTATGATCGCAAGAGGAATGGAAAACATGACGACCATAGGCCAGACATTGGAATCGTAAAGCGCTACCATGATCAGGTAAACAAAGATAATCGCGACGAGAAAAGCCGTCAGGAGGGTTGAAAACGACTCTCCCTGTCTTTTCAGGTCGGATTCGTAGGCATAGGAAACGGTCGATGGCATGACCCCTTTTTTCTTCATGTTGCCGATTATCCGTTCTATCTCCTGACCGACGCTTCCCACTGGACGGTCGACAACCTGTGCCTTCACCCATACCGCATTGTTCCGGTTGCGCCGCTGCAGTTGCGTATATCCCCGCTGCTGCTCGAAACCGGCAAACTGACCCAGGCGGACAAGCTCGCCGGAGGGAGTGCGGAACATGATGTTTTCGATGAGGGATGTATTATGCCGGTATGCCTCGTCCAGAATAACCCTGATATCGAATTCATCTTCCCCTTCACGATATTTTCCCGATTCGTCCCCGGCATAGGCGGTCCTCATCGCTGCGCCGACATCGGCAATGGCAAGCCCGAAAGAAGCCATCTTTTCACGATCGATCCTCACCCTCATTTCAGGATTGCCAAGCCGGGAGGTGAGCTTGACGTCAGCCGTACCCGGTACTGTTTTGAGACTGTCCCGCAGCGCTTCAGCAACCTGGGAGACACTGGTTCTCTGCGGCCCGCTGATGATGACCATGACCGGGGTGTCATTTGCGGTACCGAAGATGCCAATGGGATTGATGCTCGCCTTGAGGCCGGGTATGCTTTTCAGATCCTTCCTGACCGATTGCATGATCTCGTCCGTCGAGCGCTTCCGTTCGTTCTTCGGGCTCAGGGTGACATTGATCTCGGATATGTTGTCGGCACTCTGGTTGTAGAAACCTTCGGTTGACGCCCCGACATTTGCAAGCAGCTTGCGGACCTCCGGCATGGAAGCGAGCCTGCGCTCAAGCATCCTGGTCAACCGGTTGGTATCCTGCTGCCTTGTTCCAGGCTCGAGTTCGAGCATGACGGAAAATTCACCCCTGTCGGAAACAGAGATGAACTCGCCCCCGATCAGCCCGAGAACAGGAAGGCTGAACGAAGCGAAAAGCAGGATGGTTGCACTGAAAAAAACCTTTTTCGGATGGGCGAGGCTCCAGTCGAGAAGCTTCAGGTAGAGCCGGAGAAAACGCTGGTAGTTCCGTTCGAAAGCCATGGCAAAGCGCTCCATCATGTTCCTTCCCTCGAAATGCTCCACTTTCGAGAATCTCGATGCCAGCAGAGGGGTCAGGGTGAAGGAAACGAGAAGGCTGACCATGGTTGAAATCACCATGACAACGGAAAACTCACGAAGAATATTGCCGACAAGACCGCTCACGAGAGAAAGGGGAAGAAAGACCACGACATCGACAAGCGTGATGGAAAGTGCGGTGAACCCGATTTCGTTCCTGCCCGCAAGAGCGGCCATCCGGGGCTCGGCCCCCATTTCAAGATGCCGGTATATATTCTCGAGCACGACAATCGAGTCATCGACAAGTACGCCCACCACCAGCGAGAGAGAAAGCAGTGTCATGAGGTTCAGGGAAAACCCGAACACATACATGCCGATAAAGGTGGTTACAAGCGAAGTCGGGATGGAAACCATCACGATGAGCGAGTTCCGCAGGCTGTGCAGAAAAAGCAGCATAACCAGCGCTACCAGCACAATCGCGATCATGAGGTCGTGCTGGACGGCAGTGACCGCATCGAGCGTGAATGTCGAAGCATCCTGGGCAATATCGAAATTGAGGTTCCTGTCGCGGTACATCGTTGCGAGCTTTCCGAGCGCATCCCGGGATAGCCTGCTCACATCGACCGTATTCGCGTCACTCTGTTTCATGATAACGATGCCTACCGCGCTCTTGCCGTTAACCCTCGTAAGGGTGGTAACGTCCTTGAACCCGTCTTCCACTTCGGCGACATCACTCAGATAAACCGCTCCCTCCGAAGAATAGCGGAGCACGAGGTTTTTCAATTCATCGAGAGAGGAAAATTTTCCAGCCAGCCTTACGACAAACTGCCGGTCGCTGTCCTTAATTTTGCCCGTCGGAAAGTCGAGGTTGGCTTTTCCGACCTCTCTTAGCGCATCAGAAACGGTGAGGCCGTAACTTTCAATGCGGTCAGGATCGATATTCACCTTGATTTCACGCTCCCGTCCCCCGACCAGATATACTTCACCGACACCTGCCACACTGGAAAGCACCGGCTTGACGTTGTCCTTCAGCATTGTATAAAAATCGGTATCGGAAAGCGAGGATGTCGCCCCTATCCGAAGTACAGGCACTTCGTCGAGCGCGAAACGGGTAATGACCGGCTCCCTGACGTCGTCCGGAAGGCGGTCCCGTACCTCGTTCACCTTTCGCTGCGCGTCCTGAAGGGATTTGTCGATATTTGCCGAATTGGAAAACTCGATCGTGACGACCGAAAGGCCTTCGGTCGATGTCGAGGTGATCGAACTGATCTTTTCGATCGCCGAAACCGATTCCTCAACGGGCTTTGTGACCGAAGTTTCGACTTCGGAGGGTGAGGCGCCGGGATATGGTGTCGATATAGTCACGACGGGAGGAGTCATCTTCGGCAGCAACTCGTATTTGAGCTGGGCATAGCTGAACAGTCCGAGGATGGCAAAAACCGAAAAAAGGACGACGATCAGCGTCGGCCGTTTTATGGAGAGCTCGGTTAGCGTCATTTCACGGAGGCCCCTTTATTCCGGTTGACAACCGAGACCTCGACACCGTCCTGAAGTTCATCCTGGCCGCTGACAACGACATCGTCACCGGCAACAAGGCCATCCGTCACCTCGATCTGCTGCCGGTACTCCTGACCTGTCACAAGATGCTGACGCGAAGCGCGGCCGTTGCGCACGACAAAAACCTCGGGATTCCTGATGCCGGTCAGCAGCGCTGTCCTGGGGACAAGCAGCGCATCGTGCGTTCCTTCGGCAGAATAGATCACCCTGGCGAACATGCCCGACCTGAAACGGTTGCCTGAAGGGTTGTCCATGAGCACTTCCACCCGGTAGGAGTGGTCTCGCCCCGCCTTGTCGCTGACTGCGATGACCTTTCCTGAAAATTGTTGTTCCGGAAAAAGATCACTGGTAACTGCGAGTGAAACCCCTTCCCTGAACTTGAGAATCTGGCGCTCCGGCACGGAGATGATTATTTTTACCTTCGAGAGGTCAAGGATATGCGCTACTTTCGTCCCCTCATGGACAAGCTCCCCCTGTTCTACGAACCTCGATGTCACGACACCGGCGAACGGGGCTTTTATCCTTGTATTGCCGTATTTCCTCGATGCGGCGATAAAGTCCGCAAGGGCTTCCTCACGCTGGAGCTGGATATTTTCGAAGGAAGAGAGGGATACAGCGCCTTCGGCATGAAGGCTTTTATAGCGCTCGAAATCACGGTTTGCCTGACGGTAATGGGCATCCGCTTTTCTCAGCATTGCGGTCTGCAGTTCATTGTCGACGCTGAAGAGCACCTCCCCGGATTTTTTATGCTCTCCCGGTTCTGCCGAGAGCGAACGGACAATGCCTTCTGATTCAGAAAAGATATCGGCTTCACGGAAAGCCTGGACCGTTCCTACGGTACTGAAACTGTCGCTGATGGCGGCTTTCGCTGCGGGCACGACCGAAACCGGTATCCTGTCGAAATATTTCCTGTCGAGGGTTTTGCCGTGATCTTCAGGGCGGAGAAAAAAGAAAAGCCTTACGCCGGCAAGCAGAATGAGGAACAACACCAAAGCCTTATGCTTCGTTATGCTTGCGATCAGCGTTGTGGGACTCTTCATCGTCAACAGTTCCTCTTATGGAGGAGAGGTCTTTTTTCCGTATCTGCAGTGCATCACCGAACAAACATCCTCTCTCGCGGTTCCTTGTAACCCTATCATGAAAACATTCTGAAAAAACGGGCATGTGCCCGTTTTTCAGAATCATTGTTGTCTTTTTCCTTCCTGCAGAAGCGCGACGATCAGCAGAAATTGCTTGCTATGGTGCATGAAACATCCGCAGACGCCTTGACGTGGTCAAGGATCGAAAGAATGCCGGTCAGGTTCGTGATGTTCTGGTCGTTTACCGAAGCCTTGATTTTGGCGACGGCGTTCTGGTAGAGCCCGTCGATCTCTTTCATCATGACAAGCGTCTCGCTGGCATGTTTCGAGTTTCCGCTTACAAAGGCCTCGACAGCCTTCTTGATCATTTCTGCTGTAATGTCGCCCATCGGTTTCAGTCCGTACTCGTCCTTGTGCAGGTCCTGAACGTTGGCGAACTGGACGTATTCTGTCTTGTCGGCGATATTGAGGGCAAACTGGGCAAGCCGCTCCAGTTCCTTGAGGATCATCCTCGCGTTTCCTACCGCCTTCAGATGCTCATCGCCGAGACCCTGGAAAGAAGCATAGGCAAGGGTCAGGTACTCCACCTCGAACTTCCCTTTCTGGATATACTCCTCGTCGAACTTGAACGCCGATGCGGCAAGTTCGATATTTTTCTTGGTAGCTGCCCTGATGCTCAGCATCAGGTTGTTCTCCACGTTCGAAGAGAGCTTGGTGAGCTTCTGCTTGAGGGACTCGAGCTGAATATGGACGGCAACCTGCGGTTTGACTGTCAGACCGAATTTGGATGGATCGATCTTGATGGTAAAAGCTTTCGGTGTTTCAGCTGATTTCGGGGATTCGCCGAAAATTTTTCCAAACATTGTAGCCATAGGGTTCAATCAACCTCGGTTATGATTATTGAAATAATTCGAAGTGCTGACAATTTAGCTGTCCGGCAGGATTAATTGCAAGAAAAAAACAACAATACTGCCGGAACCCACAGGCAGCGGCAAATCATTCCTTGAGGGACTCTATGAGCTTTTCGTAGGAGCTGTCCTTGTGCCGCACAATTTCTCCCGTCACCAGGTAGATGACCTCGTGCGCGATCCTTGTCGCGTGGTCCGCCATCCGCTCGATATACCTCGAAATGCTCAGGGCAGCAATAAGCTCGTCCGTCTTCGCTTCTGGTGTTTTCATCATCCTGGTCACCTCCCTGAACACCTTGCGGTGCATGATGTCGATCTGCTCGTCGAGTGCGCAGACTTCGTCGGCCAAGATACGGTCCCTCTTCACGAACGCCTCGATCGACTTGCGCACCATCTCCCCCGCCCGCGTACCCATCGTCTCGAATTCGAACGATTCCAGCATATCCGGTCCTATTTCAGGGATCCGGTCGATGATGTGCACCGCAAGGTCCCCGATACGCTC
>CAIYPU010000067.1 GCA_903928225.1 uncultured Chlorobiaceae bacterium | reverse complement strand
TCCGCGGTGGGATGCATCCAGTAGGTGTAGACCTGCATCCAGTTTTTGAAATCCTTCGCTTTCTTCGGGATCAGCGGCAGCATCGTGCGCATGATCTTGAGCAGCTTCATATACCCGTAGAGCGCATCCTCATCGCGGCCCTTGACGAGCATCTTCGCCACTTTCTTCACGATATCCGGCATGCCGCTTCCGTCGCCGGCGACAACGTAGTGGCCCACTTTCGTCATCTGCATCACTTCAGGCATCGACTCGTAGGCGAAGATGGTTTTCACCTTCGACTGATCGAGCTGTTCCTTCATCCAGTCGGCCTGCTGCTTGAACTGGATCAGGGTGGTGAACACGCAGTCCGCGTTGCGGATCGCCTCGGCGGCTGCAGGGTTCTGATGTTCGAGGTCCTGATCGGTCCATTGGGTGAGTTCGGCGTGGGCGGAAATCTTCTGGGTCACTTCACGCCATACCCGCTGGTTGCATTGCTCCATCCCGACGATAGCGGCGATTCTGATTTTATCGTGCATAGATAATACTGAGTGGTGTGCGGTTGCTGGTAAAAACAGGAATGCGAAATGTAATAAAATCCCGCGACGATTGCCAGCGGGGGCACTATTTAATTTGCTCTGGTACCCGGTTGCCGCCTGAGCCGTTCCTGCTGATTTTTATTCTCTGCGTTCGCGCGGATCTTGCCGAGCGACATGGCCAAGTCAGGTGCTTGCGTTTTAACTTGCTGTGCTTTCGTCATTTGAGCCTGACTGTTCCGGAGCCTTGCAATGACAGGAAGCGGTATTGCCATAAAAAAAGCCGGCCCCCCTGCGGAGGCCGGCTTTGGTGTTGCGGTTGTCCTACGTCCGACGAATGTCAGAATAAGAAATCCACGCCAAGGATGAAATTGCGTCCCGGTGCGCGGAACCATTCCGCTTCATCGTACATGACGTTGCCGATGTTCCTGCAAAGCAGACTGAGCGTCATCTCTTTAATAGGATGAATCTTCATCCCGGCATCGATTACGATGAAATCTCCCGGATAATTATACCCGGTAGGATCGGTATACTGAGCAATGTTCTTGTGCTGACTCACGTATCTTCCGTTTACGTTCATCATGATCTTGCTGCTTGGTTTCCAGGTAATGTTCGCGGAGGCAGTGTGTTCCGGACGGTACTGGAGCCATGAAGGATCAGGGTTCCTGTCGTTCAAAATAGCCGCCAACGGGTCAGCGCTCGGGACATACGAAAGGTTCCTTGCATTCATGTAGGTATATGCAAAGTTCATGGTCCATTCATTGGACGGCCTGATGTTCAGGTTTGTCTCGATACCCCAGATACGAGCTTTGCTGACATTTCCGTATTCCCAGTAAATCCAATTTGGAAACGCTCCGTAGTATTTTGATTCGATAAGGTTGTCATAGTAATTCAGGAATCCTGCGATATCGAGTGATACCTTGTCCCCGAATTGCTTGAACATACCGACTTCCCATGCAGTCAAGGTTTCCTTGTCGATGTCCGGATTCGGGTTTCCAGGAGCAAAACCTGCATCACGAATAAACCTTTCATAAAGGGTAGGTGCACGGAAACTCTTACCCCAGGATGCACGGAAACTCAGGTCATCCATTGCTTTGTAGTTCAACGCTATACGTGGGCTTATAGCGTCAACGGAAGGGTTTGCAATGTCTTCGGTAACAGTTGTATATCCCCTGAATGGTGCAGGTGGCGGTGGCGTGTAATAGTATTTGTCATATGTAACTTGATCCGCATTGATACCGCTCCAGTCATACCGCAAGGACAGAAGAGCAGTAAGCTTCTCAGTCACCTTCCATTCATCCTGAAGAAATAGTGCTGCATTTTTTTCCTGAATGGGTTGCAGGACATTTTTAATCGGAATAACTGCAGCCACCTGGGTTGTCTCAAAATCGGTTATGCTGCCATCAACGCCAAAAAGCAGCCTGTGATGATCGCTTGCTTTCCAGTCGAGTTTGATTCCAGCTCCATAGCGGTTTCCAATGGTTTCGTTGAAATCACCGGGATATCTTGTGATCATTCCAAACTGTGGAGTGGTCGTATGATTATACTCGACGCGGTGATCATTGTAAGTATAGTAGATTCGGGTGTCGAGGCTTAACTTATCGCTTAGGAGATTGACATAGTTAAGGCCTACCAGACCGTACTTACGGGTTATTGTATCATCGAAATAATTTGCAGACGATAAATCGTATGCCCTGTCGAACATTCTTGGCGATGAACCATAGCCATATACGTAAGTATAACCGCCATTGGTAAAATCATAAAAGCTGGTAAGCTGAAGGTATTGTTTCGCATCGATGTCGTACCGAACTTTCAGTTTTACGTCATTCATGTAGTTCTGGCTGTTCGCCTTGTAACCGTCGTCATGGCTGTGGGTATAGAGCAGGCTGTAGCTCAATTTACCTTTTTTGTCGCCGATGCCGACATAGGTGTTCCAGAACCAGGGGGTATAACCGTCACGGTATACGCTGTGATCACTTGAGGGAGGAGCATCATAGAACCCGCCGCTTGCCCCGACTTTAACTTCAAATGTTTCCGGGATATGGCCAAAAACATTGACGACACCGCCCATCGCGCCCGATCCGTACAGCGTTGCCGCAGCGCCTTTCAGCACTTCGACCTTATCAGCAGCGTTCATGTTGATGTTCTGCCAGACAATCTCGCCGCTTTCTGGAGCATTGATAGGAAAACCGTCATAATATGCCTGAACCCTCGTGCCGATACCGCCTCCCTGGAAGGTGTTCGAGCCACGGATCTGCAAAGATGATGTTGTCGTTCCTCCGGCACGTGTCATGACCACGCCAGGAACATCTTCAATAACTTTGTCCAGCGATGCGTTCGGCACTTGCTTGATTTTTTCTTTCGAAACGACGTTGACCGTCACCGGGACCTGGAGCCTGTCCTGCTTGTAGAGGGCGGCGCCGACCACGACTTCCGAAGCCATGATGGTGGTCTGTCCAAGGGAGAGGTTGAGCGTCGAGGTCTGGCCGGAGGATACATTCACGACCTGGCTGGCAGGCGTATAGCCGACGAGGGAGATCGAGATTTTCTGCTGTTTTGCGGGAACGTTCTGCAGGGTGAAGTTGCCGTTCATGTCCGTTGCCGTGCCGATAGTGGTACCGGAGACAACGACCGAGGCGCCGTAGATGCCTTCACCGTCACTCTTGTCGGTAATCTTACCCCTGACTGTACCGGTGTCTGCGCCATAGGAAGGCACAGGTACCAGCAACGCGACGAGGCAGAATGCCGAAAGCAGTAAACGGACGGCGCGGTAGAGATGCGCTTGTTTTGCTTTCATGGTTGTGTGTTGTGTTGGTTGCTGTTATACGAAAGAACAAAAAAAAGCTCCAGCACCTTATCCATCACATGATCATCACCACGACAAACGGTAACAGCTTTACTCGGGGCATACCCATCCAATCAACAGAAACTAAATGCTAATCTATTAAAAAAAAACAGAAAGGCGCAATGAATAACGTGAAAATGTGGGGAGTGGGGTTTGGAAAGTAGAAAGTGGAAAGTAGGGTATTGGAAGTGCTGAGGACTGAGGAGTGGAAAGTGGGTAATGGGTAATGGGTAATGGGTAATGGGGAGTGGAAAGTGGGGAGTGGAAAGTGGAAAGTGGGGAGTGGAAAGTGGAAAGTGGGGAGTGGAAGGTACCGAGCCCCGTAGGGGCGGCATGTTGGTAGCCAGGGGTGAAGCCCCTGGATGGAGGATCACAATAATAAAATAAGGGTTTCAGCTCCGCAGGAGCTGCATGGCGGGAAGCGCTGAGGACTGAGGACTGAGTGCTGAGGACTGAGGACTGAGTGCTGAGGACTGAGGACTGAGTGCTGAGGACTGAGTGCTGAGTGCTGAGGACTGAGGACTGAGGACTGAGGAGTGAGGACAGGGGCGTGGAAAGTGGGTAAGAAAAAAGCTTGGTGCTGAGCACTCGGCACTGAAAAATGAGCCGGGAACTGGGGACTCGGAACTGGGGTTTGGAGAGTGAGGTGTGGGGAGTGCTGAGGACTGAGGACTGAGGACTGAGGACTGAGGACTGAGGACTGAGGACTGAGGACTGAGGACTGAGGACTGGGTAATGGGTACTGGGCAATGGGCAATGGGGAGTGGGTAAGAAAAAAAGCTTAGTCCTGAGCACTCAGCACTGAAAAAAGGAGGTAAACAAACGCGAGGAAAAACATGACAATCAATTATCTGAAGCTTCTGGCCTGTATCGGAATCTGTTTTGGCGTTGCCTTTGCAGGGAGCACGTTTACGCCCCAGCCAGGGTCCGAGTGGTATTATCATATCCTGGTCAAGCCGTCATGGAATCCACCCGACTGGCTTTTTCCGCCGGCATGGACCCTGCTGTTCATCCTGATGGGTACGGCACTCTATCTTGTTTCCGAAAAGGAAGGGGAGAAGAAATCCGCCTATATCCTGTTTGGTTTCCAGCTTCTGCTGAACCTCTCATGGTCGGCGGTGTTTTTCGGCATGCATTCCCCCGGTGCGGCTTTGCTGGTCATCATCACCCTGTGGGCCGCCATCCTGATGACGATCTTCAGTTTCAGGAAAATCAGTCCGGTCGCGGGATATCTGCTGCTCCCTTACATCCTCTGGGTAAGTTTCGCTTCTTTCCTGAACTTTACGATCTGGCAGCTGAACTGAATGCGGCAGAGGATGTATGTTCAGGAATCATGGCGAAGTGTTGCACTCTCTGCACCGGATCGCATTTCAGACTGCTATCGGACGGCCTGGAAGAGCGAAATCGGCGGAAACCGTCGAGAGGATATAACCGACCGATGTATTTGCGCTCAGGTCCGACGCTGAGGCAGAGGCTGTAAAGATCTTGGGCGCACTCTCATCCTGCGTTCCCTGGAGGGAGTTGCCGATTCCTGTTCCCAGGGCAAGGGCGCCGAAGAGCAGCGCCGCGACAATCGCTGATATTTTCATAGGTGTCATTCAAATATGACGGCAATAACTGCCATCTCGTTTTTGCTGTTTGCACTCGCTATCTGTCGGATCGTCATGTTCCCGTCAACATTCGTCATGCCTCGCTGCTGCAGTTTGGCGGTTATATCCGTGCCGTTGCTTCCGGCAACTTCTGCGACGGTATCGAGTTTCGAGGACATAAGGGCTTTCATCATCTTCATGCGGGGGTTCTGTTCCTGTCCTGCAGGAGCGAACACGGAGAAAAGTGTCACCAGAAGACCAGCACTGATAATCGCGATGGCGGGTTTTCTTGAAAAGTAGGCGGTGAAGGCTTTCCAGTTGGCGATGGTATGGAGGATAACGCCTGCAACAAGTGCCCAGCTCAGCCATTCATGGATTGGCTTTATAAACCCTGATTCGATTTTGAAGAACATCAGGATACCAGTTACGCCGAGGACGATGAATGATGCAATTGCCAGCGGGGTAGCCCATGATCTCAGTGTCGTCTTGTTCATTTCCGTTTGTATTCGTCGTTAGTTACTGCCTTGCCGGACCTGTACCGGAATTCTTTTCACCAGGTAGGACGACGTTTCACAGAAATTCTTTCGCAGAAAAAAGGATCGGGCATAAATAACGAGTACCCTGAAAACAGCAAAGCGCAGGGTGAACTGCGCTTTGCTGAAGAGGATGGCTTTTCCGACAAATCAGGAATCAATCATCTTCCTGGTCGCGGAGGTTTTCCAGCACGCCGAAATCCTCGAGGGTCGTCACATCGCCCTTGACTTCGTTGCTGGTGGCCAGCTCACGGAGCAGACGGCGCATGATCTTGCCGCTGCGGGTTTTCGGAAGGCCTTTTGCCCATCTGATTTCGTCCGGTTTGGCGATCGGTCCGATCTCCTTGGCAACGTGGTTGCGAAGGGCTTCGCGGAGGTTCATGTCGCCGACATACTCGTCCTTGAGCGTGACGAAAGCGACAAGAGCGTTGCCCTTGAGCTCGTCCGGACGGCTGACGACCGCAGCTTCAGCGACGGCTTCGTAGGAAACGAGCGCGCTTTCGACCTCGCTGGTGCCGAGGCGGTGGCCGGAAACGTTGACGACGTCGTCAACGCGGCCCATGATCCAGATGTAACCGTCTTCGTCCTTGCGGGCGCCGTCACCGGTGAAATACATATCCTTGAATTCCGACCAGTAGGTTTTTTCATACCTCTCGTTGTCTCCGTAGATGGTGCGGAGCATGGAGGGCCAGGGCTGCTTGATGACGAGGTAGCCGCCTTCGTTAGCTTCGCAGGGGTCGCCGTTCTTGCGGACAACATCGACCATGATGCCGGGGAGCGGGCGGGTAGCCGTACCGGGCTTCGTCGGAGTGGCGCCCGGAAGCGGGGAAACCATGATGCCGCCGGTTTCGGTCTGCCACCAGGTATCGACGATCGGGCAGCGCTCCTGTCCGACGACGCGGTGGTACCACATCCAGGCCTCGGGGTTGATCGGTTCGCCGACCGTGCCGAGCAGGCGGAGCGAGTCGAGGTTGTGCTTGGTGACCCATTCGTTTCCGGCGCGGATGAAGGCGCGGATCGCGGTGGGCGCGGTATAGAGGATGGTGACCTTGTGGCGGTTGATGATATCCCAGAACCTGTCCCACTGCGGGTAGTTCGGTGCGCCTTCGTACATGAGGATGGTGGCGCCGTTGAGCAGCGGTCCGTATGCCATGTAGGTGTGGCCGGTGATCCAGCCGACGTCGGCGGTACAGAAGTAGATATCTTCGTCCTTGATGTCGAAGACGTATTTGAAGGAGTTTGCCGCATGCACCATATAGCCGGCGGTTGTGTGCAGGATGCCCTTCGGCTTGCCGGTCGAACCGCTGGTGTAGAGCACGAAAAGCGGATGTTCGGCATCGACTTCGGCCGGTTCGCAGTCATCCATGGCAAGGCCCATCAGGTCATGCCACCAGTGGTCCATGCCGTCGTGCATGTGGACCTGTTCGCCGGTGACTTTGAGCACGATGACGCTGCGGACGGACGGGGTGGTGATGATCGCCTCGTCTACGATATTCTTCAGGTTGATGCTGCCACCGCGGCGACGGGTGCCGTCGGCGCAGATGACCATTTTGGCTCGGGAGTCGTTGACGCGCTCGCTGATGGCGTGTGCTGAGAAGCCTGCGAAAATGACGTTGTGGACGGCCCCGACGCGTGCGCAGGCAAGGACCGCGATGATCAGTTCCGGGACCATGCCCATGTAGATGGCAACCCTGTCGCCAGGCCTGATGCCTGCGATTTTCAGGACGTTCGCGAATTTGCTGACCTGGCGGTGAAGTTCGCCGTAGGTGATGACGCGCTGTGCGCCTTCTTCGCCTTCCCAGATGATTGCGGCCTTGTTCTTTCTCCAGCTTTTGGCATGGACATCAACGGCATTGTAGCAGATATTGGTCTTGCCGCCCGAAAACCATTTGGCGTAAGGCGGGTTCCAATCGAGGACGGAATCCCACTTTTTGAACCAGTGGAACTTTTCAGCCAGGTCGCCCCAGTATTTTTCCGGATTGGCTGCGGCTTCCGCATAGAGTTTCTCATATTCCTCCATCGAGGTGACATGAGCGTTTTTTGAAAACTCGGCCGATGGTGGGAATTTCCGTTTTTCAGAAAGTACGGAGCTTATCGATCCGGTTTGCTCTTTGCCGGTTGTTTCTTCTGTAGCCATTGATGCCATGAATTTTATGTTTTAAAAAAAAAGAAAGCGTGCCCTCCGGAGAGGTGCAAGAAAAAAACAAATGCAGCCGGTCATATTGGATGAAGGCTTTGCCGGAACGGCGAGTCTGTAACTTTCCAGAATGTATTTTACATAAAAAAATCTTCTTACTCAATAATCGTTACCAATCCATCGGTCATTATTTCACGTCAGGCCCTGTTTTCCCTGACCGCGAAGTTGACGAGTTTACCTTCGACCGCAATTTCTTTGACGATGGTTGCCCCTTCGAGGAACTTCATGACCGATTCGACCTCTTTTGCCGCAGCGATCATCTCCTCCTTCGATGTCCCTGCAGGAGCGGTGAACGTACCGCGGAGCTTTCCGTTCACCTGTACGGCGATGGTGACGACGCTGTCTTCGACGAGTTCCTGCCTGTAGGCCGGGAACGGGTGCGTGCTGATCGATGCGGAATGGCCGATGGCTTCCCACAGTTCCTCGGTGATATGCGGAGCATAAGGCGAGAGCAGCAGCAGCAGCGTTTCGATCGCGGAGCGGTTCCTGCATCCGCTTTTCTGCAGTTCGTTGACGAATATCATCATCTCGGAAATGGCGGTATTGAACTTCAGGCTTTCCGTATCCTCGCCGACTTTCCTGATCGTCTTGTGCATGCGGCGCAGGAGCTCCTCAGGGAGTTCGCCGGAAGTCAGCCCGGCAGGCTTGTCGCCGGCATCTTTTCCTTCCGGCCAGACCAGTTTCCACACTTTTCCGAGGAAGCGGCTGATGCCTTCGATACCGTTGGTATTCCAGGGCTTGACCTGTTCGAGGGGGCCGAGGAACATTTCGTAAAGTCGTACGGCATCGGCGCCGTACCTGGTCAGCACGTGGTCTGCGGGAATGACATTGCCGCGCGACTTCGACATTTTCTCGTTGTCTTCGCCAAGGATCATCCCCTGGTTGAAGAGTTTCCCGAACGGTTCTTTCGTGCTCACGACGCCGAGATCGTAAAGCACCTTGTGCCAGAAGCGCGAGTAGAGCAAGTGCAGCACGGCATGTTCAGCCCCGCCGATATAGAGGTCGACGTTCATCCAGTAGCGTTCTTTTCCTGGATCGACCAGCTGTTGGCCGTTCATGGGGTCGATGAAGCGCAGGTAGTACCAGCAGCTTCCGGCCCACTGGGGCATGGTGTTCGTTTCCCTGCGGAAAGCTCCATGCTCGTCGGTTCCGTTGAGCCACTCGGGGATATTTGCGAGGGGTGATTCACCGGTTTCCGACGGGTGGTATGCCTCGACTTCCGGGAGCATCAGCGGCAGTGCGGTTTCGGTCCGCAGCGATCCATCGGCGTAGTGCTTGATGGGGATAGGCTCGCCCCAGTAGCGCTGGCGGCTGAAAATCCAGTCCCTGAGCCTGTAGTTGACCTTGCGTGTACCGACTTTTTTCGATTCCAGCCACGAAGCCATGCGGTCGAACGATTGTTCGAACGGAAGGCCGTCGAGCGATATTTCGCTGTTCGACGAGTTGACACAGACGCTGTCCTTGTCTTCGAAAACTTTTTCCTGCACGTCATGGGGGCTTTTGATGACCTCGATGATGGGCAGGCCGAACTTTTTGGCGAATTCCCAGTCCCTGCCGTCGTGCGCCGGTACGGACATGATGGCGCCCGTGCCATAGCTTGTCAGTACGAAATCCGATATCCAGACGGGAAGCTTCTCGCCGGTAGCCGGGTTCACGGCAAAGGAGCCGGTAAACACCCCTGTTTTGTCTTTCTGGAGGCCCGTGCGTTCCAGCTCGGTTTTCAGTTTCGCCTGTCTGATGTACTCTTTGACCTCCACAAGCTGGCCGGCCGTCGCCAGTTTCTCTGCAAGGGGATGCTCGGGAGAAATAACCAGGTAGGTTGCCCCGAAAAGGGTATCGGGACGGGTTGTATAGACTTTCAGCGTCGTGCGGTGGCAGGGAAGGCTGAAGTCGATCTCGACGCCTTCTGAACGTCCGATCCAGTTGCGCTGCATCAGTTTGACGTTTTCAGGCCAGTCAAGCCCTTCGAGGTCGGCAAGAAGCCGTTCGGCGTAAGCCGTGATTTTCAGCACCCACTGGCGGAGCGGCCTGCGCACGACGGTAAGGCCGTCAGCGATTTTTTCATCGACCTCCTCGTTGGCGAGCACGGTCTTCAGCTCTTCGCACCAGTTCACATCGACCTCGGACATGTAGGCGAGGCCCATATCGTAGAGCTTGAGGAAGATCCACTGCGTCCATTTGAAATAAGCAGGGTCGGTGGTGTTGACCTCTCGGGACCAGTCGTAGGAGAACCCCATGGCCTGCAGGGTCTCCTTGAAGCTCCGGACATTCTTTTCCGTCGTGATACGCGGATGGGTCCCGGTTTTTATGGCGAACTGTTCCGCGGGGAGCCCGAAGGCGTCCCAGCCCATGGGGTGGAGCACGTTGAACCCGCAGCTCCGTTTATACCGGGCGACGATGTCCGAGGCCGTGTATCCTTCGAGATGGCCTACGTGGAGCCCCGATCCGCTCGGGTAGGGGAACATGTCGAGAACATAGTATTTCGGCAGCTTCTGATCGTCCGAGGTTTTGAAGGTGCTGTTCCTTTCCCACGCGGCCTGCCATTTTTTCTCAATGGCTGAAAAATCGTATTTCATGATTGTCGTCTTGCTGATAACTTACTGCTGCTGCCATCTCATTACAGAGGGCAGTACTACGGGTGCCGGAAACTTGCCGGACGGCAACAATAAAAAAAGCAGCGCATGGTTGAACGCACTGCTTTTTTCAGTGTCAGCCCCGTTTACTGTACTTCGGTGTCCGGCGCGGCATCCGTCGCCTGCTCGGGTTCGTTTTCAACCGCTTTCATCGAAAGCGCGAAACGGGTTTTTCCGGTCCTGGGGTCTTTACGGACATCGACCAGCTTGACCTTGACCCTGTCGCCGATCTTCAGCTTGTCGCTCACCTTTGCGACACGTTCTTTGGAAATTTCGGATATATGAACCAGTCCGTCGGTCTTGGGAAGGAATTCCACGAATGCGCCGAGCTCGTCCCGGATGTCCCGGACTTTGCCCAGGTAGGTGGTGCCGACCTCGGGTTTGGCGAGCAGCGTCCTGATTGCGTTCAGTGCGGCATGCGACCCTTCATTGTTCGAGCAGGCTATGGTTACCGTGCCGTCGTCCTCGATGTTGATCTCAGCGCCGGTTTCTTCGGTGATGCTGCGGATGGTCTCGCCGCCTTTGCCGATGATGAGGCCGATAGCGTCGACCGGTATCTGGATGGTGGTCATCCTCGGAGCGAACTGCGCAAGCTCTTCACGGGTCTCGGGAATGGCTTCCTGCATCTTGTCGAGGATGTGGATGCGTCCCCTGCGGGCCTGTTCGAGGGCTGTTTCGAGAATATGGTAGTCGAGGCCGTCGATCTTGATGTCCATCTGGCAGGCCGTTATGCCGTCCCTGGTGCCGGTTACCTTGAAGTCCATGTCGCCGAGATGGTCCTCGTTGCCGAGGATGTCGGAAAGGATAGCGTAGGAATGGTCTTCCTTGATGAGTCCCATCGCGATGCCGGAAACCGGCTTGCGGATCGGCACGCCGCCGTCCATGAGCGCAAGGGTACCGCCGCATACCGATGCCATCGACGACGAGCCGTTCGACTCGAGGATGTCGGAAACGATGCGGATGGTGTACGGGAATTCCTGGTCGTTCGGTGCAACCATCCTGATGGCGCGCTCTGCAAGGTTTCCGTGGCCGATTTCGCGGCGCCCGGTGCTGCCTATCCTGCCGGTTTCTCCGACGGAGAAGGGCGGGAAGTTGTAGTGGAGCATGAAGCGCTTGTCGGCATTGTTCGTCAGGGTGTCTACCGCCTGGGCATCTTTCTTGGTGCCGAGGGTGATGGTGACGAGCGCCTGGGTTTCGCCCCTGGTGAAGAGCGCTGACCCGTGAGCCCTTGGAATGATGCCTAGATCGATGGTGATCGGGCGGATTTCGTCGAGCTTCCTGCCGTCGAGCCGTTTCGCGTCATCGAGGATCATGTGGCGCATGACTCTTTTTTCGACGCTGTGGATCTGCTCTTCGATGATATGTTCGTTGAGGAAAAGCGATTTCGCCGGGTCCGCGGCGATCACCTCGGGGGTGAATTCTTCCCTGAAGCGGTCGACGACCGACTTGACCGCTTCATTGTAGATTGCGGCGGTCTCTGCGGCACGCTCTTCTTTACGGAGCGGCGTATAGGCGAGCTGTTTCAGGCGCGCTTCGCATGTTTCCCTGATCGCGGCGGCAAGCTCTGACGGGATCTGGAGCGGAGAGAACGGACGGTTCGGTTTGCCGACTGCGGCCGCGAGCTCGTTCTGTAATGCGCAGAGCCTGCGGATGGCGTCGTGGCCGAATTTGATCGCGTCGATCATTTCGGCTTCGGATATCTCCTTCATTTCGCCTTCGAGCATGCATATGGTATCGGCAGTTCCGCCGATGCAGATATCGAGGTCGCTGTTGGCGAGCTCGTTCGTATCAGGGTTGATGATGAATTTCTGGTTGATCCTGCCGACCCTCACTTCCGACATCGGGTTCTGGAACGGGATGTCCGAAACCATGATCGCTGCGGATGCGGCAAGGCCGCCGAGCACATCGCCGTCATTGATCTGGTCGGATGAGATGACCGTGACGATAATCTGGGTTTCGTAGTAGTAGCCGTCGGGGAAGAGCGGCCTGAGAGCCCGGTCAATAAGCCGCGAAGACAGAATTTCCTTTTCCGACGGGCGGGTTTCGCGTTTGAAGAAACCTCCGGGGAACTTGCCGGCGGCTGAATATTTTTCTCGGTATTCGACCTGTAGCGGGAAAAAGTCCTGGTTGGGGGGCGGGGTTTTTCTGCTCGACACAACCGTGGCGAGGACCATCGTGTCTCCCATGCGGACAACGGCGGCACCGTCAGCCTGTTTTGCCATCCGGCCGGTTTCGATAGAGATGACTTTCCCCTGGCCAAGATCAATTTCTTTGTTGATAATCATGGAAATCGTTTGCTATAAGTGATAAAAATACGGACTGTCCTGCCATCGCGGCCGTCCGGGAAAAGAAACCCTGCCGGCTTTCCGATGCCCTTTAAATTCATAAACCTGCGTTATTGACCAATCAACCCTGTATCGCCCCGGCCCTCTTTCCCCCTGGAAAATTACCGGATTGGTCCGGTGGGTCGCCGACAAAAATGAAACGCAATATAAAACAAAAAAGTATTTTCATGCCAATCCTCCGCAGGGTTCTCACGGACAACGGAATCCGGCGTTGTCGAGAAGCCTTACCGAACCGGCCCTGACGGCGAGCAGCAGGCGGTAATCCCTGCCTTTTTCAGCTTTTTCCGCTGGTTCGAAGGTCTCTTCATCGACAAAGCTCACATAGTCGGGGATGAACCCGACGACCGACCGGATCATGGCATCGACTTCCGCAGCGATCGCACCAAGGTCCCTCCTTTGCGCATCAAAACAGGTTCCGGCATGCCGTATCCCCCGGTGCAGCACCGAAGCCTCGTTGCGTTCCGCACTCGAAAGGTAGATGTTGCGGGAGCTCACCGCAAGCCCGTTTTCCTCCCTGACGACAGGCGCACCGATGACGGTGACGTCGATGTCGAGGTCCCTGACGAGGCGGCGGATAATTGCGAGTTGCTGGGCATCCTTTTCTCCGAAAACCGCAAGGTGCGGCTTGGTGATATTGAACAGCTTGGTTACGATGGTTGCGACGCCGTCGAAATGGCCCGGACGAAGGGCGCCTTCGAAACGTTCCGCAAGGGGCCCGCAGGCAACCGAGGTCTGGAATGAAGCGGGATACATGCCGGATGCTTCCGGTGCGAACAGGTAATCGACACCGGCGGATTTCGCGAGCGCGGTGTCCTGCCCGAACGGGCGCGGGTAACGGTGAAGGTCCTCGTTGGCCCCGAACTGCATGGGGTTCACGAAAATCGTGAGAATGACAACACCTGCGGTCTCCTTTGCAAGCCGCACAAGGCTGAGATGGCCCTCGTGCAGTGCACCCATGGTCATGACGACGCCGATGAGCTGACGGTTCAGGCGAAGCTTTTCGGAAATTGCCTGCATTTCCGTAGGCTCAGTGATTATCTGCATGTTTCTCTTCAGGTTGGTTTGATTTTTTTCCGGCAGGGTGGATGACCACCACGAATTCACCCCTTGTTTTCCCTCCGGCAAGGTGTTCGCGGATTTCGGCGATGGTGCCGGCAACATACTCCTCATGTATCTTTGTCATTTCCCGCGCAATGAACACCCCTGCATCGGGTTGACGCTCTTCGAGTTCGTCGAGCAGCTGCATGACCCTGAACGGGGATTCGTACAGGACTATGGTCGACTGCAGCGAACAGAGAAAGTCCATGCGGCTTTTGCGGCCTTTTTTATGGGGCAGGAACCCGGCGAAGAAGAAGCTGCTGACCGGCAGCGGACATGCCGATAGCGCAGCCGTGAGGGCGCTTGGACCGGGGACGGGTATGACCTTCATGCGCCGTTCATGCACTGCCTGGAGGATGGTGTAGCCCGGATCGCTGATGACCGGAGTGCCGGCGTCGGTTATGAGCGAGACGTCGGTGCCCTCTTCGAGCATCCCGACGATCTGCCGGACGGCTTTCGGTTCGTTGAAATTGTGGTAACTGACCAGTTTCTTGCCCTGGATGTCGAGATGGCGCAGGAGGATCGATGCCCTCCGTGTGTCTTCACAGGCTATGGCGCCCGACTCGCGAAGGATCCTTATTGCCCGCAGGGTGATGTCTTCAAGGTTGCCGAGAGGCGTAGCGACGACATAAAGCGTTCCGGTATGTTCTGGTTCGATCTGCAAGGTAAAATGGCGAACGTGTGCGACGGGTTTTGTATGGCAGATTCACAATGGTTTTTAGTATAATAATAAAAATACGATAAACAGCGTTCAGGCAACTATGGGGGAACAGGAGAGGATACTTTCGGTCAGGGATTTGCGGGTGCAGTTTTCACAGAAAAAGCGTGGCGGCCTTGGCCGGGCCATACCGGTAAAAGTCGTAAACGGAATTTCCTTCGATGTCTATCGGGGCGAGACGCTTGGTCTCGTGGGCGAGTCGGGATGCGGCAAGACAACCCTCGGCCGGGCGATCATCCGCCTGGGCAATCCATCGGTTTCCGGATCTATAGCGTTCAACGGCAGGGAGATCACGTCGCTCGGCAACAGGTCGTTCCGGGCAATTCGCCGGGAGATGCAGATGATTTTCCAGGACCCCTTCGGATCACTCAATCCCCGCCTGACTACAGGCCAGATGCTGGGCGAGGTGCTTTCGGTGCACGGTATAGCCCGCGGCAAGGCTTCCCGCAAGCGCATTGACGAACTGCTCGCCCTTGTCGGCCTGAGCAGTGATTACTGCAACCGCTATCCTCACGAGTTTTCCGGAGGACAGCGCCAGCGTCTCGGAATTGCGAGGGCGCTGGCCGTAAACCCGAAATTCATTATCTGCGACGAGCCTGTTTCAGCCCTCGACGTTTCCATCCAGTCGCAGATCATCAACCTCCTCAAGGACCTGCAGAGCGGGCTCGGGCTGACCTATCTTTTCATAGCCCATGACCTTTCGGTCGTGGAGCATATTTCCCGGAGGGTGGCCGTGATGTACCTCGGCAAAATCGTCGAACTTGCCGATGGAGCGGAACTGTACGCCAATCCGAAGCACCCCTACACCAAAGCTCTCCTGTCAGCCATACCCAATCCGGAACCGGGCGTGAAAAAAGAGCGCATCCTGCTGAACGGCGACCAGCCGGGTCCGCTCAACATTCCTTCGGGATGCAGTTTCCATCCCCGCTGTCCGTTCGCCATGCCGGAATGCGGCAGAAAGGAACCGGTGCTGAAGGAACCGGCAGGCTCTGCCGGGCACTTTGTAAGCTGTCTCCTTTATGAAGAATAATTCCCCTGATCTCAACCAGACCGGTATGCAGAACAATAAAAAAGGGTGCCTCCACAGGGGGTGCCTGGTTTCGCTTCTGATAGTCATCGGGAGCGTTGCGGCATTCTGCCTGCTTTTCCGATCAACGCGCTCTCTTCCCGACCGCTTCGTGCTCAAGGTCCACATCGGCGGCGCACTCGACGAAACAAGGCGCGACAGCGGCCTGCCCCGTTTTCTTGCTTCGAAGGAACCTCTTTCCCTTCAGGACCTGCTCTTCCTTTTCGATCACGCTGCATCCGACAGGAGAGTGGAACGGGTGCTTCTCGATATCGACGGTCTGAAGACAAGCGCGGCAAAAAATGCCGAGCTTCGAGATGCCATCGAAAAACTGAGGGCCCGGGGCAAGAAAGTTACCGCGTTCCTGCGTTCTCCTGAAGACGGGGATTACCTGCTTGCTTCCGCCTGCGATTCGCTGGTTATCCAGAAAGGAGGATTCCTGCTCCTTGACGGCCTCAAAGCCGAGATGCTCTTCTTTTCAGGAACGCTCGGAAAAATCGGTGTCGGTTTCCAGGCCGCGCAGTGGAAGAAATATAAAAGCGGCATCGAGCCTTTCGTGCGGACCGGCCCGAGCAGGGAGTCCCTCGAAGAGGTGGATGCGCTGCTTTCGGAAGCCTACGACGATTATCTCGGCTATGTTTCGAAACGCAGGAAAATCGGCAGGGACTCTCTCGAAGCGATCATCGACAAGGTTGCCCTGATGACCCCGGAAAAAGCCAGGTCGTTTGGCCTTGTGGATGGCATATCGTCGCTCTGGAAACTCGAACGGCAGATGTCGAGGAACTTGACGGGCAAGGAGCCTGATGCGGACGACAAAGCGATCGTCGGAGCGGAACGCTACGCTTCGGACTTCAGCTCTCCCATGAAGCCCGATACCCCGCAAAGCGTTGCCGTCGTGACCCTTTCCGGATCCATCGTCCGTACTTCGGCCGAATCTGCCGGGGACCTCGACAGGAATATCGATGTGGCTACCCTCAGGAGCGCTCTCGATGCGGCGCTTGCCGATAAATCGGTGAAAGCCATCGTTCTGCGAATCGACAGTCCCGGAGGCGATGCGCTCGCTTCTTCCGAAATGCTCGAGATGCTCGATTCGGCAGCGGTCAGAAAGCCCCTGGTCGTTTCGATGTCGGGAGTAGCGGCTTCAGGGGGCTATATGGCCGCATTGGCCGGAAAGACGATCTACGCACAGCCCCTCACCATAACCGGATCGATCGGGGTTTTTGCCCTGAAACCGGACATGAGCGGGTTACTGAAGAAAATCGGCATCGACCGCAGCGTCGTCACGCGAGGCCGGTTCGCCGATGTCAATACGCCCTTCAAGGCCTATGATGACGAATCCATGAAAAAGTTCGTGGAAGCTTCGGGAACCATTTATGACGATTTTATCGGCAAGGTGGCCGCTTCGAGGAAAATGAGGACCACCGAGGTCGATTCGGTTGCCGGCGGCAGGGTCTGGACAGGAAAAAGCGCGATGAGGGTCCGTCTCGTAGACCGGAGCGGGGGTCTGTTCGATGCTGTCAGTGAAGCGCAGTCCCTTGGCGGTATAGACAGGGCGAAAACGCCGCATATCCTGTTGCTGCCTGCCCGGCGGAACATGTTCGAGTCGCTGCTGAAATCCGGTGGGGCCGATGTTGCTGGAATGATAGCCGCTTCGCTGAAAAAAGAGCTGCTGCAGGAAATCGCTCCGCAGCGGGAGTTCAGCTCGCTCGAGTCATTCTACCGGATGCTGGTGAAGCAGGGCGGGGTGCAGGTGCTTGCGGTGATGCGGCAGGAGATCGTGGTGTACTGAGGGGGCACCCCTACTTATTTGTTCCGAAGCCCGATTGCCGCGTTGGCCGGTGCTTGAAATCCTCATGTACTCCCGGTACATTCCGGTTTCTCCGCTCCGTCCGCCTTGCACTCGTGCTTCTCACTACAATAAATAGAGGTGCCCTGGAAATGTGGTGCAGGGACGAAAAGGAAAAGAAGAAGAAAAATACAGCTCCGGTTTTGCCGGAGCTGTATCGTTAACGGTATCAGAACTTGTAGGTCATCGAGCTCTGAGCCCTCACCGCATGGCTGTCGGGAAGGTTCATATAATCAGTAATCCATTCTCCCAGCTGGAAGCCGAGGATGAAGTTCGGGGTAACCTGGGTGACGACGTTCGCGAATATGGTGCGGTTATTTGTTCTTGGATTTTTCGAATATCCTGCAAGGTCGTTATCGTTCGGATTATCGATGCCTGCGCCAAGGCTGAAGGTTGTCGCCGGGCTTGCAAAATATCTCAGAGCGGCCCATCCTCCATTGGAACGTATTGCTTTCCAATGTATTGTGTTGACACCTTGTCCTATCCCGCCCCAGAAATCGTCGAGATTTGCTCCGGTGAAGTACTCGCCGGCAAAAAGGAGTTTCTGGCTGAGCGGAAGCGAAAGCTCCAGGTTGCAGGACCAGGTATCGAGGGTTTTATGGGTATTATAAAAATCGGTGTCCCATTGTTCCTGTCCGTAATGGCCGGAAACGGCAATGGTTGCCGGTTTGCTGTCCACGATGGCCGGTCCGCTGAGCGAGATGCGCCCCTGGATGGTCGGCATTTCGGCATCCTTGCCGGAGTCATAACTGACAGAATTTTTTTCTCCGATCGTTCTCGAAGCTGCAACGGCGATTTCCAGCCTGCTCCTGTTGCCAGTTTTGAACCCCTTTGTCAGGCGCAACTGGGGATGGCGTCCTCCGATGTTGCCCGCATCCCACATGATAGCCGGGTCATCGGTAAAGGGTAACAGCGAGCCGACGAGATCCCAGGTCTGGCCTGCGATGATGCTGAAGTCGGAAGCGGGCCAGAAAGCCTTGAGGTATGCATGGCGCAGCCTTGGGAGCTGGTTGTTTTCAGAGGTGCTGTTGCTGCTGAGGAAGTCAAACTCGATGTTGCCGCTGAGCTTCATCTTTTCCGTGTCAGGGCCGCTAAGGTTCATGCCCAGCCTCGATGCTCCAGCCGTAAGGTTCCACTCGCCGTCGTTCCTGCCGGCACCCTCTGGCTGGGCCCAGAGCGCGATATTGCCGGGGTAGATCTGGCCGCTGTCCCAGACGGCGTCGAGACGGGCGAACCCGTAAAGCTGGACTTTTACACCCGAGCCGGTTGCAACACTCGGAGCGGGTGCAGCGGCAGCCGGTGCCGTCGCAACCGATGCTGCGGCGGGAGCGGTTTCCGGTTTCTGTTTCATCAATGCCTTGAGCTCGGCCAGTTCCTTTTCAAGGCGCGTGATGCGAATTTCGACGGTTTCCGGCGTGTCTGCGGCAAACCCCGCTGACGGCGCTGCCAGCAGCGTACCTGCAAGAAGCAGGCTGTAATGGAGTTTTTTTCCTGTTTTCATGGAGATTAACCCGCCCATGCGGTGTCGTTTTGATTGGTTGTGTGTGTTGTTGTGTCCGGTTGACAGACGGTGAATATAGCGAGAAGCGGATCATTTCTCCCATTGCGATATCCTTGGAAAAGCAGATGAGGCGTCATGACCGCAAACAAGCTGTCGGGCAGTACGTTGCGATGTTCATTGTGCGTTGCAATAATCGAAAAATAGACAGGAAGGAGGTTCGGGTTCAGGGGCAACATCCTGCAGGGACGAATGCAGGCAAATGGACGAAAAAAACGAATCCCGATTGCTGCGCAGGTCCCGATGAATCGGGATAGAAATACTCATCCTGATATTGTAGGGACTTTGTCCGCCTTGCACTCGTGTTTCGCTCGACAATAATGAGAGTGGCCAATCAATAAATAAACAAGAGGTGACTTTCAATTTGCTTTTTCTGATCGGGTATCCGTTTCCGTCCCATTTTCCCTTACCTGATCTGCCATGTAGGAGACTGCAGCGGATACCTCTTTTTCCGAGAGGTCCGGATTCCCCCCTTTGGGAGGCATGGAGCCATTTTTACCATCCATGCCGATGATGGAGTTCTTCAGCATGACAGGCAGGCCGTTTGCGATCCGTTTTTCCCAATCCTCCCTGCGGCCCAGCTTCGGTGCGCTGCCGACCCCGCTGTCATGGCAGCCGGCGCATTGTGACTCGTATATCGATTTGCCTGAGGGCGCAGCTGAACTGCTGCTGCTGACGGCTTCGGGCTGATCGTTATCGTCATTTTCCGCGCAGGCACAGAAAAGCGGGAGTGTGCCAACGGCTATCAGCAGCATGGTATTTCTATACTTCATCATGTTCTCTTCGAATGCACTTTTCGTACAGTCAAATCCCGGTACGATGCATCGAAATATTCAGTGTTAACCGGAATTTCCTGCACAAATTAATGAACAATCGGCATCTTTGCCAGAGAAAATGATGACTCATGGAGGATTGCCGGATATGACCGGTTCCGGATCAGAAGCTCCAGAAGTCGCGGTCGAGGTTTCGGTACTGGATACCCTGTACGAGGTGCTTCATCTGAATCTCTGCGGAACCCTCGAGGTCGGCGATCGTGCGGCTGACCTTGAGGATTCGGTCATGCGCGCGGGCGGAAAGGTTCAGGCGGTTCATGGCATCCATGAGCTTCTGCGCGCTTTCCCGGTCGAGCCTGCAGAAGGTCCTGATGAGCCGGGTGTTCATCTGGGCGTTGGTGTATATCTTCGGGGAGGGGATGTTTGCGAACCGCTCCATCTGTATTTTCCTTGCCTGTATCACCCGATCGCGGATGCTTTTCGAACTTTCCGCCGAAGTCTGCGAAAAAAGCTCCATGTTCTCGACTTTCGGCACGTCGATGTGGATGTCGATCCGGTCGAGCAGGGGACCTGAAATTTTCGAAAGGTAACGCTGAATCTGCGGCGGCGAGGCGGTGAGGTTGCCGTCAGCGTCGCGCAGAGCCCCGGCCGGGCTGGGGTTCATGGCTGCAACGAGCATGAACCCCGCGGGATAGCGTGTGGTCATGGTGATCCTCGAAACCGTCACTTCACGGTCTTCGAGGGGCTGGCGAAGCACTTCGAGCGCGTTACGGGTGAATTCGGGGAGTTCGTCGAGGAAGAGGATGCCGTTGTGGGCGAGGCTCACCTCCCCGGGCCTCGCTGTGGCGCCTCCTCCGATGAGGGCGATGTTGCTCGTGGTGTGGTGCGGGCTCCGGAAAGGGCGGGTTACCATGAGCGGCCTGTCCTTTTCAAGCAGGTTGGCGACGGAGTAGATTTTGGTGGTTTCGAGCGACTCCTCGAAACCGAGGGGGGGGAGGATGCCGGGCAGGCCCTTGGCGAGCATGGTTTTCCCGCTGCCCGGAGGGCCGATCATGATAAGGTTGTGCCCGCCCGCGGCAGCGATCTCGAGCGCGCGTTTCACCGCGGCCTGCCCCTTGATGTCGGCGAAATCGACCGGATATTCGGGTTCACATTCGAAGAGCTCGGCCACGTTCACGGTGACCGGTGTATTCCTGCCCGTGCCGTTGATCAGAGCGACGGTTTCGTTCAGGCTGGAAACACCGTAGACTTCCACGTCGCTGCCCGAGGCGGAGACGGCAACCGCAGCCTCAGGTGCGTTCGAAACCGGGACGATGAGCCTTCTTGTTTTCTCCATTCCTGCCATGATGCCTACCGGCAACGCCCCGTTGATCCTGCGTACCGAACCGTCGAGTGCAAGTTCGCCCATGACGAGCGTGTCTTCGAAACTGCCTGACAGGAGCTGCAGGGAACTGAGCAGTCCTATGGCGATGGGAAGGTCGAAGGCGGTTCCCTCTTTTTTGATGTCGGCGGGGGCGAGGTTCACCGTGATTTTTTTCGGTGGCACCTCGAACCCTGAGTTTTTTATGGCGGTAAGGATCCTTTCACGGCTCTCCCTGATGGCGTTATCCGGGAGGCCTACCACCGTGAAGGAGGGAATGCCGCCGGAAACATTGGTTTCGACGGCTACCTTCATGGCGTCGATGCCGATGATGGCGGCGGCGTTGAGTTTCGAAAGCATTGCTTGATGGTAACGGTTTCTGGAGAAGCCTGTAATTTCAATTATACGCTAAAATTCCGTTATAACCACAAGGGCAATGCGGAAAAACCTATCCCGTCGTTCTCAGTGCGCCCGATATTGCATTGACCGTGAGGAAAAGTTCCGGCAGGAGGGTTTCGGCCTTTTCCTTCTCTCCCCGGGCAAGCAGTCCGCGCCAATCGCTCAGGAGCCTTATCTGGTGCAGGTGGAGCACATCGAGTCCTTCCCGGCGGAGTGAAACGAAGCGCTGCACGCTCTGGCGCTGGCTTTCGAGGGGAGCGGCAAAGAGCATGTCGATGTACGTTTTTGTTTTCAGGTACTCGGTTTCGATCATGCCGAGGATTTTTTCCCTGATAGTGTTATCCCTGACGAGGGTAGAGTACCGGCGCATGATTTCCGGGTCTGCTGCGGAAATGCTCGTGTCTGCGTTGCTGATGATGTAGCGCAGGGGGTGCCAGGAGAAACCTTCACGGCGAAGTTCCTCGAAAGCGTCCGGCAGGGTTTCGCAGAGGTGCCCGAGAGCGGAGCCGACGCCGTACCATCCGGAAAGGGCGAAACGTGCCTGGTTCCAGCTGAACACCCAGGGAATGGCCCTGAGGTCTTCGAGGCTTGCTTTTCCGCTTCTACGGGAAGGTCGTGACCCGATCCTTGTCGATTCGATGATGTCGATGGGCGTGGCTTCACGGAAAAATTCCAGGAACCCTTCGGATTCGATAAGCGAGCTGTACGCTTCATTGCTTTTTTTGGAGAGCAGGTCCATGAACGGTTCGAGCGCATGGGGCGTTTTCACCTGGTTTTTCTGCCTGATCGTCACGCCGGCGACTCCTGCCGCGAACAGCTCGAGGTTGTAGACGGCGCTGATGCGGTTCGCATATTTCTGGGCGATGGTCTCCCCCTGTTCAGTCAGGGCTATCCCTGTCTGCAACGCGCCGAACGGCTGCGCCTTGAGAAAGCGGTGGGTCGGCCCCGCGCCGCGGCTGATGCTTCCGCCCCTCCCGTGGAAGAAGAGTATGTCGGTACCGTGCTTCTTCCCCGCTTCGAGAAGCGCTTCCTGTGCCCGGTAGAGTGCCCAGGAACTGGTGAAGATCCCGCCGTCCTTGTTGCTGTCGCTGTAGCCGATCATCACTTTCTGGACCTTGCGCACACTTCCGGTCATTGTCGCCATATAATCGAGGCTTCTTGCCGTCACGGGGTGCCGGAGGAACCCTCCGAGGATTGCCGGGCTCCGTTCAAGGTCTCCGATCGTCTCGAAAAGGGGGACAACGGGAAGCATGCAGACCGCGCCCTGGCCGGTTTCCTGCATCATGCCGACCTCGCGGGCGAAAAGATAGACGGTGAGCAGGTCCGATACATCCCTTGTCATGCTGACGATAAGCGAGCCGATGCCCTCGTAGCCGAAACGCTTGCCGTGCTCGAGAATGGTCCGGTAACAGGCAAGGATTGCTTCCGCTTCAGGCCCCGCAACCATGTCGGGATGGGTGAAGGGCCTCGGCGACAGCAGTTCCCTGTCGATGAAAGCCCTTCTTTCCGGTTCACCCCATTCGAGAAAACCGCTGCCGTCGAGGCCGGCGGCGTTCATGAGCTGGGAGAGAGCGAGTTCGTGGAAACGGCTGTTCTGCCGGATGTCGAGCTTGCCGAGATGGAAGCCGAACGTCTGCACCAGCCGGAAAACCGGGGCGACGTCGAGCCGGGCGATATGTCCCGCACCCACGGCGGTCAGGGATTCGTGCAGTATCATCAGGTCTTCGAGGAGCCCGTTGGAGCCGAAATACCTGAATGCACCGGTATCGGGGGAGTTTTCATCGGGAAGCGCAGCGATGACGAGGTTGAGGAATTGACGCCATGGTTCGTGCTGATTTCGCGCCAGGGCTTGCCGGCCGGCCTCGCCAAGTTTTCCGGCAAGGTCCGCCATGCGTTTAGAAAGCTGCGCGGATGGGGTTTGCAGCCGTTCTGACAGGCTGAGCTTCGATGCGAGATCCCTCAGGCGGACCGTGACAAGCGCTATCGCGTGCCCGCGCATATCGACCAGCGTTTCCCCTGTAACACCGGCAGTGACGAGCGGGTGCCCGTCCCGGTCTCCTCCCACCCAGCTTCCGAAGCTGATGCGAGGGTAGCTGCGCGGATCGAGAAGCCTCGCGCTGTCGAAACCGCACTCCTTCCATGCCTGCATCAGGCGGTTGTCGAGCATCGGAAGCACCTCCGGAAAGATATTGTGGAGGTAGTGGACGATATTGCGGCGTTCGGCCGCTACTTCGGGCTTGTCGAAAAGGATCTCCCCGGTCCTCCAGAGCCTTTCGATGACCCCTTTCATGTTCGACTGGATATCGAGCTGTTCCTGCGGGGTCCACATCCTGTTCTCCCGTTTCACCAGCAGCAGGTACAGCTCGCGATGGAGTTCGAGCACGGTTTTCCGCTTCGCTTCCGTGGGGTGAGCGGTCAGCACCGCTTCGACCGAGACCGAGGGGAGGTTGGCCGCTATGGTTTCCTCCGGTATGCCGAAATCATGCAGGCGCTTCAGGTTCCTGCCCCAAAGGCCGGTCAGGTGGGGAAGCCCTTTTTCGGCTTCGAGGGCGCGCCGGTTCTGCGCCGCAGAATTTTCCTCGGACATGTTGAGGAGCTGGAAGAAAATGCAGCAAGCCTGGATCGCCCTTTCGGCGGAAGGATATTCATGGATAGGCACAGATGCGCCTCCGGAGGGAAGATGGTCGGCAAGTTCATGTTCGCCAAACTCGTGGAGTACTTCCCGGAAGCACTGGAGCAGGAAGGAGAAATCGCGGTCGGTTTTTTCAAAATCGACGCTGCTTATGGTCGTATGTATCATGACATTCCTGACGTCACCTGTTGCCAAAAAAGACTTTCATGGAGTATTCGAAAAAAAGAGCTGAGATACAAGCCTTGACACAGGCGGCATAGTGAGGAGGATGGCCGGATTGCCCATTTGAATACGTTTATTTGACGCGGGCTTTTTACGGTTTCTGTTTGCCGCCTTTACTATTTATGCTTATCTTGGAACTATATTTCCGGGTAAGCCACTAACACCTAATTCATTACCTGTCATGGACAAACAATCAAATGTTAAGCTCATCGCATTGGCAATATGCGGGGCTGCTTTAATGGGAGCGGCGTTTTACGGGTTGTCATTCCTCACCGGGTACGAAGTTCCGGCACCGAATATCTCGGCGGACTGGACACCGGTCAGTTCCTTTATCGGCTGGTTCATGCTGATTTTCTGCGCATCCCTGATCATCAGGGCGCTCGGAAGGATGTCCTCAAGGATCAGCGACAGGTGGTTTCTCAGCTTTCCGCTCGGTGCCCTCGGCATCGTCCTTCTGATGTTTATCGTTCTCTGGCTCAGACCCTCGGGCATCCTCCTTTCCACAACCGGACGCACCACCACCATGGAGGGCCAGTATATCCGTTCGGTCAGTGAGCTCAATGCTTTTCTTGCCAAGCCTGCAGTGGGCGGTAATGTACCGAAAGCTCCGGAAGGTTTCGACTTCGCCGCTGCCAAATCCCTTGCAGATGGCCGTTGCAACAAGTGCCATACCCTGGGTTCTGTTGAAGATGCGTTCCGGACCAAGTTCAAGAAAACCGGAAAAGTCGATATCGTTGTAAATCGCATGCAGGGTTATCCGGGCTCCGGCATTACCCCGGAAGAAGCAAAAGATATCATGATCTATCTGAACGAAAAATTCTGACAGGTATACGGTTTCAATGTCATGAAATGGAAAAGCCCCGTCAGACCGGGGCTTTTTCATTTCATCAATCCGGATCAGGATCCCTTGTATTCTACAGAGACTGTTTCGGTTATTCCTCCCCTCGCTTTCCATTCCGTAATTACCGTCATGGACCTTGGTTTGAGCAGTCCTGCGAGGTCGTCGAGGATCCTGTTGGTGACGTTTTCGTAAAAGATGCCGGCGTTACGGAACTCGAGGAAATAGTACTTGAGTGATTTGAGTTCGATACAGGTTTTGTCGGGTACGTACCTGATGGTGATGGTGCCGAAATCGGGCAGGCCGGTTTTCGGGCAGACGGATGTGAATTCGGGGTTGACGATTTCTATCGTGTAGTCCCTTCCTGGGTAGCTGTTGTCGAAAACTTCGAGGATTTCTTTTTTCATGACGGAACGGTTGGGATTATATTTAATTACGGTTATAAAAACGGTTTTGGCCTGATAAGAGTTCTGGTTGTTCTGCAAGGCAAAAATAGAAATCCGGGGATATTTTCCCGACTGTTCTTTTGTATTCGGGGCGCCTCTATTTATTGTCGTGAGAAACACGAGTGCAAGGCGGACGGAGCGGAGAAACCGGAGTGTACACTGAGTTCATGAGGATTTCGAGCATCGCCCAACCCGAGCAATAGGGGTTCGGAACAAATAAATAGAGGTGCCCTTCGGTAAATCAGCGACAGCTGAATTTCATGCAGTGCCTCCCGGTGAAAGGTTATTGCTCCGGCAACAACAATCCGCCAGGAAATACCTGCAACGGAACGGAGCGGAATGAAGGATCCATTTCACTGCTGTAAATAAGTTGTGGATTCTTCACTTCATTCAGAATGACAGGAAAAAGGCAGGATGAGAGGAAAAAGACGAAATGGCAATGAAAAGAGCAAGAACCGTATGTCAGGAGCAAGGAGTTTAAACAGCAACAGCGGTGTCATCCTGAACGGAGGATGGCGGAGTGAAGGATCCATCTTTCTCAAAAACGAAAACATCCGGAGTCATCGCTTTGCTATCCATGAACAGCTGCTGCTTGTAAGAGAATTAATTGCCTAAAATTAAAGGATTTATTGATCATGGTCCGTGTGCGGAATCGGCAGGATACAGGGAACTTTAAATGACAAAATCGAAGCAAGTGTCGCTGACCGGGATTGACAGTTTTTTAACTGATAAAGATGATACATACCGAAAAATGGTTTTGACCGGAGAGGAGACAGGGCGGGAGCTGTCACGGCTCCGCAGGGAGCTTGCGGATGAGTATGACCTCGACGAGCGCTTTTTCGAGATAGGAGGCAGGAGTTTCAGCATTCTCAGCGTTCTCGACAGTTATGCCCTGCTTGACAGGATCGACCCCCAGGAGTTTCTGAAGGATGAGCAGATGCCGTACTGGGCGGAAATCTGGCCTTCAGCCATTACCCTTTCCTCCTGGATTGCCAGGGAACTTAAACCTGCCGGCAAGCGTGCCATCGAAATCGGCTCTGGAGTCGGCCTTGTTTCGGTTGTCGCTGCGGCAACAGGAGCAAGCATGCTCGTGACCGACTACTCGACTGAAGCCCTGAGGTTCGTGCTTTACAACGCAATGATGAATGGCGTTCCACTGGATAGCGCCCGGCTCGACTGGCGAAATGTCCAGTGCAGCGAACAGTTCGACTGCCTTTTCGCTGCCGATGTGCTCTATGAGCGGGTCAATCTCCTGCCCATCGCCAATGCGATCGACAAGTTGCTCAAGCCGGGCGGGAAGGCCTATATTGCCGATCCCCGAAGGAGCATGGCCGAGCAGTTTCTTGGCATCGTTTCTGAAAACGGTTTCAGGGTCACCTCGATCAGCACGAAATACGAAGGCGGTTCGAAGCCTGTACCGGTGAACATCCATATGCTTGAACGGAAAACGGAGTGCTCGTGAGGAAAACGAAAAAAAATCTTTCCGTCTTATGGTCGCATCACGTCGGCAGGGACATGGCGATATGGCAGATCATGTTTACCGGTTCGGGAACCCTCGTTGCACAGAAGCGTGATACCGGTCGGAGGCAGGCGTTCTTTTTCGCTGTTGATCCGCACTCGGGAAAGCTTCTGACGGACGGTTTCCAGCCCCTGCTTTCCGATGAAACCGGCCCGGCAGGCGAAGGATGGTTCACCGGGCTGGAAAGCACCTCGGACCACCTTGCCTATTGCCATTCCTACATGCAGAACAGCCCCGAACACCTTGGCATCTGGGCGTACGATCCCGAAGAGGGACGCGTGGCATGGACGCGGCCGGACGTCGTTTTTTCGGCAAATCTCGGCAGCGACCTCCTGGTTTACAGATCAACAGTTTTTGCCGGTTTTCCTGAGCGCTCTTTCATGCTGCTCGATGCGCTGACCGGCCGGACTGTGCGCGAACTTGGCGAGGACAACCCGGAAACCGCTTCGCTCCGATTGAATGCGGTGCCCGAAGAAGACCGGCAGCAGGTCCGTCTTCCGCTCATGACGTCAGCTGCAGGGTTGCCCCATGAGCTTGCAGGGATTTCCCTTCCTGAAACCGCACTTCTGGAATACATACCGTCGGGCAAGTCGGTTGTCCTTGCCGTTCATGAACCGCGCGGACATTCAGGTACCTGGATTTCTTCGATAAAGGTTTTTCGGAACGGTTTCCTCTACGAGGACACCATGCAGAGTGACGCCGAGGCGCCTGCCCTGAACAATTTTCTCATCAGAGGCGATAAATTGTATTACATTAAAGGGAAAGAGGAACTTGTCCCGGTAGCGCTCCCATGAAGGAAGCACCATCACATTGCACTGATACGGCGGTTTCCGGTCTCACCGGCAGGGTTGCCGGGTTTCTCGGAATGCTCGGGAGCAGAAGAAACCTTTCCTCGAATACCATTGTCGCATACAGGACCGATCTCCTGCAGTTCCATACCTTTTTCGCATCCCATTACGGTCTCGAAAGCCCTGACGTGTTCGATTATGCACGCATAACTCCTTCCGAAGCAAGGCTTTTCATGGCTGACCTGCTCAGAAGCGGGACCGGAGCCCGTTCGATTGCAAGGAAAATCTCGTCAGTCCGCACATTTTTCCGATACCTCGAGGAGCAGGGGGTGCCCACCGGTTCGCTGCTTTCCGGTATCGTCATGCCAAGGTATGCGACGAAAATTCCCGGATTCCTCACCGAGAAGCAGGCGGAAAAGCTTTTCAGCGAAGTTATTCCTGCCGAATCGGCCTTTTCGGCGCGTAAAAAGGGTGATGCCTCAGAAAAGCTTTTCGAGAGCGAGCGTGACCGGTGTATCCTCGAACTGCTCTACGGGAGCGGTCTGCGTGTTTCCGAGCTTACAGGGCTTGAAATCCGGGATATCGACCTTGTTGCCGGTTTTGTGAAACTGACCGGAAAAGGTCGCAAGCAGCGCATCGTTCCCATCGGAAAACCTGCGGCCGAAGCGCTGAAAAAATATTTTGAAGTCCGTCGAAACTTCTTTAGAATAAACGGTACAGGTGATGCTGAAGCATTATCCCCGGCTTTTGTAACGAGAACCGGGAAAAAGATTTATCCCGTGCTCGTCCAGAGGTTGACACGCAAATACCTTGCATCGGTCACGGAACAGAAAAAGAAAAACCCGCATATCCTGCGTCACAGCTTTGCCACACATCTGCTGAACAGCGGAGCGGATATCAACAGCGTAAGCGAAATGCTCGGGCACAGCAATCTATCCACAACCGAAATCTACACCCATGTTACCTTCGAGCGCCTGAGGGATGTCTACCGCAAGGCACATCCCAACGCATGAACTCTTTTTCAGGCTCCCGGGTTCAATAAAATAGGGAGCTTTGTTCCTTCTTCACGTTCACCTTTTTTCAATGGAGGTTATTATGACAAAACCAACCGTCAGCGATGCGGTCAATATCAAGGTTACCTTGCGTCATTCGAACAACCACAACAACATTGAAGATTATGCCCGCAACGCGGTCCAGAACCTCATGAAATTCTATCCCGGCATCCTGAGCTGCCATGTGATACTTGATCACCAGAAGAACGATTTCGAGAAGAACAAGCTTGCCGAAATCACCGTGCATGTGCCGCAGAAGGACTTCGTGGCAAAGGAAGCCGGTGTGGCTTATGAACCTGCGATCGACAACTGTATTGAAGCGCTTGGCAAACAGCTCCAGAAATACAAGGACAAGATGCAGTAAATCCCTCCTCAGGGCATTCGTCTTCCGCGCCCTGTTCCGTTGGCGGACGCCGGGCAAGGGCGCGGGGGTTTTCGTCACAAGATTGTCGAAGCCATGAACCTCGAACAGAAAGGTTTGAAAAAGCGATCCATAACGGTCGCATATTTTTTTAACCACATCGGCAAGAAGCACGATATCAAGCTGCGCCGCCTCAATAATGTTGACGAGCAGAAGCGCAGGATTTTCGAGCGCGATCTTCACCGGCCCGGCCTCGCGCTTGCAGGCTTCACCAACCTTTTTACCTACAAACGCGTCCAGATCCTCGGCAATACCGAAACAAGGTTCCTGAACCATCTCGACGAACAGGACAGGAGGGTCAAGTTTCAAAACCTGGTGCGTTTCAAGATGCCCTGCATCATCCTCACCAGCAACAACAGGCTGCCCGAAGATCTCCTGCAGCTGGCCACGAAGGCGGAGATTCCCGTCTACGTCACCCGCCATTCCTCGACAAAGACCATCTATCTCGTCACGGATTTTCTCGACGAGCAGTTTTCACTCTACCAGCAGTACCACGGCTCGATGGTCGATGTGTACGGTGTAGGCGTCCTGATTACCGGCAAAAGCGGACTCGGCAAATCAGAAATTGCCCTCGACCTTGTCGAAAGGGGCCATGGCCTTGTTGCCGACGATGCCGTGGTCATCCATCGGAAAGGCGAATCGACGACGCTTACCGCCAGGCGCAACGAGATCGTCGACCATTTCATGGAGATCCGCGGCCTGGGCGTCGTCGATGTGAAGGCGAACTTCGGGATCCGCGCCATACGCGATGTCAAGGACGTCCAGATCGTCGTCGAGCTCCTTGAATGGAACAACGAGATGGCATACGAACGCCTCGGCCTCGATACGAAATTCATAAAAATTCTCGGCGTCGATGTTCCGCTTGTGCAATTGCCTATATTTCCCGGAAAAAACATCACCGTCATCATCGAGGTGGTGGCCCTCAATTTCCTGCTGAAGCGCTACTCGAACTACGTGGCTGCCGAGGCGCTTACCGACAGGATTAAAAACGTGATCAACAATGAAAGGAACCCGGGGGATGTGCATGAATGACAGGAAATTCCTTGCGAATACGCTTTGCGTCGCACTTGCCGCGCTGGTATTCATGCTCTCGTCTTGCGGCGGGGGCAAAGGAACCGGGAACGATGCCGGCAAAACCCGTGCGGCCATGGATTCGACGCTGGTCGTCGCGATGCTTGGGGACGCCGACTACCTGAACCCGGTCCTGGCAACCACCGTTACGTCGAGCGAGATCGTGGGTTTGCTCTTTCCGTCACTCGTGCAGGCGGAATTTGATACCACGACCGGGCTGCTGAACTACCTTACCCTCGAGAAGAAGCTCAGGGAGGTCCCGCAGGGGCAGTTGAAAAAATCGCCGAAAGGCGCGCTGGCCAAACGCTGGACCATGTCCCCCGACAACCGGTCGATCACCTACATCCTCAGGAATGATGCCTTCTGGAACGACGGCAAGCCGGTCGTGTCGCGCGATTTCAAGTTTTCCTACATGCTTTACGGCAGTCCGGTGATCGCGAGCACCAGGCAGCAGTTCCTTGCCGAACTTGTCGGTGCCGACAAGGGCCATATCGATTTCGACAAGGCCATAGAGACGCCGAACGACACCACCCTTGTCTTCAGGTTCTACAAGCCGGTCCCGGAGCACCTGGCACTCTACCACACCTCCCTGACGCCATTGCCCGAGCATCTTTGGAAAAACGTCAAGCCCGAGGAATTCAGGCACTCGCCGCTCAACCAGAACCCCATGGGCGCTGGGCCTTATACCCTCCGTTCCTGGAAACAGCAGGAAGAGCTCATCGTCGCTTCCAACCGGAAATGCAACCTGCCGAAACCGGGGAACATTCCCCGGATTTCCTACAGGATCATTCCCGACTACACGGTGAGGCTTGCCCAGCTCCAGACTGGGCAGGCTGATGTGGTCGAAAATATCAAGCCGGAAGATTTCAGCGCGGTGTTCAAGGCGAACCCGCAGGTTGAGGTGAAAACAATCGGTCTCAGGGTCTACGATTACGTCGGGTGGTCTAACATAGACCAGGACGCCTATCGGAAGAACGGTACGATAAGGCCCCATCCGCTGTTCGGTTCTGCAAAGGTCAGGCTTGCCCTGACGAGAGCGATAGACCGGCAGTCGATCATCGACGGGTATCTCAAGCAGTACGGCGTTCTCTGCAATACCGATATTTCACCATCCCTGAAATGGGCATATGACAATACCGTCACGCCCGTTCCTTATGATCCCGACGGAGCAGTGGCGCTGCTGAAGCAGGAAGGCTGGCTTCCGGGGGCTGACGGCATTCTCCGGAAAAATGGCAGGAAATTCAGTTTTACGCTCTATACCAATGCCGGCAATGCGAGAAGGAACTATGCCAGCGTGATCATCCAGCAGAACCTTCGAGCGGTCGGTATCGACTGTCGGCTCGAGACCCAGGAATCGAATGTCTTTTTCAACAATCTCGAACAGAAGAAGCTCGATGCATGGATGGCGGGCTGGGCTATCGGACTTGAAATCGATCCGCTCGATGTCTGGGGGTCGGACCTTAAAAAGAGCCCCTTCAACATGACCGGTTACCAGAACCCGAGGGTTGACGAGTTGTGCGAGCTGGCGAAACAGAAAATGAACCATATGGACGCCAGGCCCTACTGGCTTGAATACCAGCAGATCCTTTTCCGCGACCAGCCGGTCACCTTCCTCTACTGGATCCGGGAAACCCACGGCTTCAGCAGACGGATCGAAGGGGAAGAGCTTAATATCTCCGGGCCGTTCTACAACATCGATGACTGGAGGCTCCGACCGGCTCCGCATATCGCACCATAGCATGCCATGCTGACCTATATTTTCAAGCGGCTTCTCATTGCCGTACCGTTGATTTTCGGGGTGCTGACCCTGACTTTTTTCATCATCCGGCTCGCTCCCGGCGATCCGGCGGCGTTTTTCATCCAGCCGGGCATCAGCCCGAACGTTGCCGAGCAGATCAGGGCGCAATACGGACTGAACGATCCGCTTCCCGTCCAGTACGTAAAGTGGCTCGCAAGCGTCCTGCAGGGTGACTTCGGCAGGAGTTTCAGCCGTGCCCAGCAGCCGGTTATCGAAGTGATCGCATCTGCATTGCCAGTTACCGTGACCATCGCGCTGCTTACCCTTGCCGCCAATTTCATTTTCGGCATCCTCATCGGCATCATTTCCGCAGTCCGTCAGAACAGCTTCGTTGACAGGTTCCTGACCATAACGGCCCTGTTTTTCTATTCGATGCCCGAGTTCTGGTTCGCGCTCATGATGATCATCCTCTTCGCCCTGAAATACCAGTTTTTTCCGGCTTCGGGGCTTAACGAAATCGGGGCCGAGAACCTCGGGCCTCTCGCGTTCACCCTTGACCGCATCTGGCATCTGGTACTGCCGGTTACCGTGCTGAGCATCAACGGCGCTGCGGGTATCGCGCGTTACGTCAGGGGAAGCATGCTCGAGGTGATCAGGCAGGATTATATCCGCACAGCCAGGGCGAAAGGGCTTCCCGAAAGGATCGTGATCTTCAGGCACGCGTTGCGTAATGCCATGTTGCCGGTCATCACCCTGATGGGCAGTTCCCTTCCGTTCATTTTCAGCGGTGCGCTGTTTATCGAGGTTATTTTTGCCTTCCCTGGCATGGGGCGCGTCACGGTCGAAGCGATCTTCGCCAGGGACTACCCCCTGATCATCGCCGACACCTTCATTTCCGGCTCCCTGATTGTTCTCGGAAACCTCCTTGCCGATATCCTTTACGCCGTTGTCGATCCGAGGATCAAGCTATGACGGAAGCCGCCGGCAACCCTGAAACGATTTCACCTTTTTTACCTTGCGCATAGAACTGCTGAATACACCGCCCGACGCCACCGAAACGAAGATCGAGGAACAGCTCCGGCCGCTGCGCATGGATGATTTTTCCGGCCAGCAGCGCCTGACGGACAATCTGAGGGTTTTCATCTCCGCTGCGAAGATGCGCGGAGACGCCCTCGACCATGTCCTGCTGTCCGGACCGCCGGGTCTGGGGAAAACGACACTGGCGTACATCATCGCATCGGAAATGGGCAGCAATATCAAGGCGACCTCGGGACCGCTCCTCGACAAGGCTGGAAACCTTGCCGGCCTTCTGACCGGCCTCAAGAAAGGGGACGTCCTGTTTATCGATGAGATCCACCGGATGCCTCCCGCTGTCGAAGAGTACCTCTACTCGGCCATGGAAGATTTCCGCATCGATATCATGCTTGACAGCGGGCCTTCAGCACGGGCTGTTCAGTTGCGCATCGAACCATTCACACTGGTCGGGGCGACAACCCGGTCCGGGCTGCTCACGTCACCGCTGCGGGCCAGGTTCGGGATCAACAGCAGGTTCGATTACTACGATCCGGAGCTTCTCGAGAGAATTGTAAGCAGGGCATCGGGCATTCTCGGGATCGGGATAGACCGTGAAGCTGCCGCCGAGGTCGCCGGCCGTTCGAGGGGGACGCCCCGCATCGCCAACAGGCTGCTCAGGCGGGCGAGGGATTTTGCCCAGGTTGAGGGCAGGCAGACGATCACGAAGGCTGTTGCCCTGAAAACGCTCGAATGCCTTGAAATCGACGAGGAAGGGTTCGACGACATGGACAAGAAAATCATGGAAACCATCGTTGAAAAATTCAGCGGGGGACCTGTCGGTGTTGCCTCACTTGCCGTTTCCGTGGGCGAGGAACAGGATACCATCGAAGAGGTTTACGAGCCGTACCTCATCCAGGCAGGCTACCTTGCAAGGACGCCCAGGGGAAGGGTCGCCACTCAGCGGGCCTTCAAACGATTCGGCAGCGGTAATGCGCCTGCCAAAGAACTGAACCTCTTCAATGAACCACCCATCCTGTGAACCCTTGCTGACGCGGCATCTATGCTCAGCTGCCGGCCGGGTTGCCCGGGCTTTTCTGCTCTGTCTTTTTATTGTTCTGCCGGTATCTGCACCGGTGGTTGCCCTTGCCGACGTCGGCGGGAGCGACAAGTTTGCTGAAGAGGCTTTCAGGGAGAGGTTTGTTTCCGCATCTTTCGAGAACGTCAAGGGGAATTACCGCAAGGCTGCAGAGGGCTTCCTGAAGCTGCTGGTGGAGCAGCCCTCGAACGCAGCGGCGCATTACGCCCTTTCAAAAGCCTATCTCGCCCTTGGATTGGCCGACTCGGCGAGAGCCCATGCGGAACAAAGCCTCCTGTTCGATCCTTCGAACAAATACTATGTGGCCTATCTCGCCGTTCTTTCACACCGGATGAACGATTTCGCGAGGGCTGCGTTTCTCTTCCGCCAGCTTGCCGATCTCGAACCCGGCAATACTGACGCTCTTGCGATGCTCGGCCTCGAATACCTTGCCGCCGCTGAAGCGGAAAAGGCGCTCGGTGTATTCCGTGAAATTCTCGCCGTCGATCCGAAAAATGAACCGGCGAGGGCCCAGGTCCTGCTCATGCAGATACAGCTCGCTCATTACCAGGATGCCATCGTTACGCTGAAGGAGTTCATCGGGAAGGGTGAAAATCAGCAGAAACTGCTTCTCACGCTGGGAGAGCTTTACGCCCAGACAAAACAGTACGAAGAGGCATATTCAACCCTTGATACCGTAGTGCGGGAGCATCCGGTTTTTTTATCAGCATGGCTTTCGCTCTTCGACGTTTCGGTACAGACCGGGAACCTTGAAAGGTTTTCGAAAGACCTGGAACGTTTTTATACAAGGAGAGAGATTTCAAGGAAACAGAAGATCGATCTTTCGAATATCGTACTTGTCCGTTCTTTCAAGGATTCCGCCTATATTGCCCCAGCCGCAGTGATGGTCTCAGGGCTGATCAGGTATTATCCCCGGAGCGGACAGACATGGCTGATCAGTGGCCGGGCGGAAATTCAGAAGAAACATCCATTCGAAGCGGAAGTTTTCCTGCGCAAAGCGCTTCAGCTCGACAAGGCTGACGTCGATATCCGCGAAGAGCTTGTCACTGCGCTGATGATGCAGAAAAAATTCAGGGAGGCCAGTAAAGCGCTTTCTGATGCGATGAGGTACATGCCGTCGAAAAGGCGGAGGCTTTCAGTGATGGAGGGAGAGCTGTACTATCGATCGGGGAAGCTGCGTAAATCTGCAAAACTGCTTGAGAATACCCTGCGATGGCATGAGGTCCGCAAGGAGAAATGGCTCTTCATGCAGGCTGCGGGAACACTTGCATTCTGTTACGACCAGCTCGGATTGCCGGACAGAAGCATCAGGCTTTACGAAAGGATTCTCGAAGTCGATCCGGGCAACTCGCTCATGATGAACAACCTGGCGTACATTCTCGCCCTCGAGGGGAAGAGTCTCGAAAAGGCGAAGGAGCTGGCGATGAAGGCTACGTCCAATGAACCGGCCAACGCCGGATTTCTGGATACATTGGGCTGGATCTATTTCAGGCTCGGCGAGTATGCGAAAGCGAGGGAAATCCTCGAAAAAGCTTCGTCGCTTGATCCTGATGAACCGGAAATCCTTGAACATCTGTCGAAGGCATATGAAAAGCTGGGCGATACGGAAAAAGCGAAAGAGTTGATGGACCGGATCGCGAAGCTGAAGGGTGGGTAGGGGGCTGGGAAATCAGGACTGAGTGCTGAGGACTGAGGACTGAGGACTGAGGAGTGAGGACTGAGGAGTGAGGAGTGGGATTTGGAAAGTGGAAAGTGGAAAGTGGGGTCTGGGGAAATCAGGACTGAGTGCTGAGGACTGAGGACTGAGGACTGAGGACTGAGGACTGAGGACTGAGGACTGAGGACTGAGGACTGAGGACTGGGG
>CAIYPU010000066.1 GCA_903928225.1 uncultured Chlorobiaceae bacterium | reverse complement strand
GCAGTCTTTTGGGGGTACTGGGTACTGGGGACTGGGGACTGTGGACTGAGGACTGTGGACTGGGTACTGGGGACTGGGGACTGAGGACTGGGTACTGGGGACTGGGGACTGAGGACTGGGGACTGGGGAGTGGGGTCTGGGAAATGGGTAATGGGTAATGGGTAATGGGTAATGGGAAAGATAGCCCCGTAGGGGCGGGATATTGGTAGCCAGGGGTGCCAGCCCCTGGAAGGAGGGTCAAAATAAACTTGGGTTTCAGCCCCGCAGGGGCGGCATGGCGGGAAGCGCTGAGTGCTGAGGAGTGAGGACTGGGGAGTGAGGACTGGGGAGTGGAAAGTGGAAAGTGGGTACTTGGGACTGGGGACTTGGTAAGAAAAAAAGCTTAGTCCTGAGCACTGAGCACTGAGCACTCAGCACTGAACTGCAGTCCCTTTGGTCCTTTTTGTCCCATAACTCCCAAGCCTCCCATCAGTCCCAGGATTTTCAGACTCTTGTTTTTCTCAGCTCCTGCTCTGGATGCTGCAGCTGATAGAGTTTGTAGTACAGCCCTTTCTGAGCGAGCAGTTCCTGGTGGCTGCCGGTTTCCCTGATCACTCCCTTGTGCAGGACGATAATCCGGTCGGCTTTCTGTATGGTCGAAAGGCGGTGGGCGATAATGATGGAGGTGCGGCCGCTCATGAGGCGGGACGTGGCCATATCGATGAGCGTTTCCGTTTCGGTATCCACCGAGCTTGTTGCTTCGTCGAGTACGAGGACCTGCGGGTTGTAGAGAAGCGCCCGAACGAAGGCGAGCAGCTGTTTCTGGCCCGAAGAAAGCCCCGTGCCGTTTTCGAGCACCCGGTAATCGTAACCGCCTGGCAGCTGGCTGATGAACCGGTCCGCTCCCACGATGGACGCAGCCTGCCTGATCTCTTCGTTTGAAACGCCGGGTTTTCCGAAAGCCAGGTTTTCGCTGATGCTTCCGGAGAAGAGGAAAACATCCTGCATGACGACGCCGACCATCCTGCGCAATGCATGTTCGTCTATATCCACAAGAGGAACGCCGTCGATGGTTACCGATCCTTTCGCAAAAGGGTAGAGTTTCGAGAGAATATTGATGATGGTTGTTTTTCCGCTGCCGGTGGCCCCGACAATGGCAATTTTTTCCCCGCGGCGGATGTCGAACGAAATGTCCTTGAGCACCCAGTTGTCGGCGTCATATGCGAACCAGACATGTTCGAACCTGATGTTTTCCCTGAACGAATCCGGTGTTTTCAGGTCCGTGCGGGTTTCGATGCCTTCCTTTTCGTCGAGCAGCTTGATGATGCGGTCCGAGCTCGTGACAGCCGTCTGGATTACGTTGAACCGGTCGGAGAGGTGCTGGAGCGGACGGAAAAACAGCCAGATGTACTGGATGAAGGAGATGACGACCCCCAGGGAGAGGTCCGCCCTGAGGATGCGGACGCCACTGTACCAGATGACCAGGCCTGCCGCGACCGAACTGAGCACTTCGATGAGCGGGTAATAGACCGAAAAATAGAGCACCGTCCTGATGTTCGCATCCCTGAAATCGGCGTTGATCGCCGCATAGCCTGCCGCTTCCCGTTCGCCGCGGTTGAAGAGCTGGACGATGGCCATGCCGGTGATGTGTTCCTGAAAGAAGGTGTTCATTCTCGCCAGGTGGGTCCTGACATCGAGGAATGCGATCCTGACACGGTTCTTGAAGGCGATGGTCGCCCAGATCATGAGCGGCAGTATGGAGAGGACGATCAGGGTGAGCTGCCAGTCGATCCACAGCATCAGCACGACAATGAAGAACAGCTGCAGCAGATCGCCGAGAATGGTGATGATGCCGCTCGACAGCATTTCGTTGAGCGACTCGACATCATTGGTCGTGCGGGTGATCAGCCTGCCGATCGGATTGCGGTCGAAAAACCTCGCCGGCAGTTTCTGCAGGTGGCTGAAAATATCCATGCGCAGGTCGAACACGGCTTTCTGTCCGAGGATCGATGTCAGCCAGGTAACGATATACTGCCTGACACCGTCCAGGAAAATTATACCGGCCAGCAAAAGGCTGATGATGCCCAGTCCCCTGATATCGTGCCGGGCCATGTAGTCGTCAATGGCTATTTTTGTCAGGTACGGCCTCAGCGGCCCGAGAAAAGAACCTGCGATGGTGATAAGAATGGCCGCCGAGACGAGGCCTTTGTATGGTTTGACGTATTTCAGCAGGCGTGAGACAATGTAGCGATCGATCGAACTTCTTTTCCGGTTCTGGAGGGTGTCGTCCTGCTGTGTCGTGAAACTTTTTTTCTCCGTACCTTTGCTCATGCTTCCTGTATCAGCGGTTTCCTGCAGTCGTGCGTTCAGAGCCCGGCCGCTTTCTCTTCAATTTCCTTTTTCAGGCTGTCGGCGAGTGCATCGGCCTGTTCTTTCGTCGGTGCTTCGGAATAGATTCTCACGATCGGTTCAGTGTTCGATGGCCGCAAATGGACCCAGCTGTCGTTGAAATCCAGTTTCAGTCCGTCCAGCGTGTTTACTTCCGCATCGCGGTGCGATGAGGCGATGGCTGCGAAAAGAGCGTCGAGCGATTGACGGCCCTTTTCGTCGAGCGTTATTTTCTGCTTCGACATGAAATACAGGGGAAACTCCTTTTTGAAACCCGAAAGCGTGCTTCCTGCGTTTGCCTGTCGCCAGAGAGTGAACGCCTGCACGAAAAGCGCTATGCCTGCAAGGGCGTCGCGCCCGTAATGCAGTTCGGGCAGGATGACCCCTCCGTTGCCTTCCCCGCCGATAACAACGCCGGTTTCTTTCATGACTTCGGTGACGTTCGCCTCGCCGACCTTTGCGCTGTGGCATGCGACCCCGTACCTTTCGGCAATATCCCGCAGGGCACGGCTGCTCGACAGGTTGTTCGCCACGGGCCCGCGTTTGTGGCGGAGGTAGAAATCGGCGCAGGCGACGAGGGTATACTCTTCACCGAAAAGCGATCCATCCTCGCAGATCACCGCCAGCCGGTCGACGTCCGGATCGACCACAAGCGCGAAATCGCACCCGCTCTTCCTGACTGCGGCGATGGTTTCCTGGAGGTTCTCCTCGATCGGCTCGGGGTTTCGGGGAAAAAGCCCGCTTCCACCGCAGGCGACCTCGGTTACCTCCGCTATGCCGAGCTCCCGGCAGAGCTTCGGTACGACAGCATATCCCGCACCCTCTACGCAGTCAACCAGCACGTTGTAATTTTGGGCGGCTATCGCTAAGGTATCGATGCACGAAAGCTGCAGGACCTTGCGGATATGAACGTCGTCATAAGCATTTGTGCCGGATTTCGAACCGGTTTCGTTCCATCTGGCGAACCGGAACGCTTCTTTTCCGGCAATATCGAGAAGGTCGGCTACATCGGCCGTGTTCAGGAACTCTCCCTTGCTGTCGAGCATTTTCAGGGCATTCCATGCAACGGGGTTGTGCGATGCTGTAATGATCAGGCCGCCGTCGGCATGTTCTTCCGGCACGGCAATTTCCACGGTCGGCGTCGTCGCCACGCCGAGGTCCAGGACATCGCAGCCGCAAAGTGCGAGCGTGCTCGCGACAAGTTCGGCGATAAGCTTTCCGGTCGGCCTGGTATCCCTGCCTATGACGATTTTCGGTTTCCCTGCGCCGTTACCGCTACTCCGGCGTGCGGCCCAGGTGGCGAAGGCTGTTGCAAATGCCGTGAGGTTCAGGGGGGTGAGACTTTCGCCGACAATGCCCCTTATACCGGAAACGCTGATCATCAGGCTCATGAGCGCATCGATTTCAATGGTTTTATAAAATATGGACAAATCTGTTTATTCCTGCACCGGTGATTGAAACGGTCAATCCAGGTTGCAGCAAAAACTCAGATTTTGTGGTTCTGTCTTTTTCCTGTCATTCTGTCTTTTTCCTGTCATTCTGAGCGGAGCGAAGAATCCACAAAGGGCAAAATCCGGAAATGGATGCTTCACTTCATCTTATTGCGTTCAGCATGACAAACCGTGATGTTATGCTCGGCAATGGGCAAGGATCCGGATATTTTCGATTAATGGAAAGAATGGATCCTCACATACGACAAGTCAGACATGTCCGAATGCTGCCCGAATATAAGGAAAATCAGGCGAATGTCGTTCAGGCTGAGCGGGCCTTATTCCAGGGTCGGGACTGTCTTTTCATGATTTTTCAGTTCATGTTTTTGATTTTATCGACGGTTCTTGTATATTTTAGACCTTTTGTTATGAAGTCAGTAATGACCGTGAATTTCAATTATTTATCTTAGAAGCGTCTATGCCTTTACACAAATCTGCTGAAAAAAGACTGAGGCAGTCGGAAAGAAGAAATGCCAGGAACAGGGCAAGGAAAAAAGAGCTCAAGGTCCTCGTGAAGAACATGCAGAAACTTATCGACAACCGCGCCGACAAGTCGGAAGTCGAGGTCGCATACCGTTCAGCAGTGCAGAAGCTCGATCGCCTCGGCGTCAAGAACTATATTCACGCAAACAAGGCATCGCGCAAGAAGTCTCAGCTGACGCGCCTGTTCAACAGCTACTCGAAAGCCTGACGACGGCCGGACCTCCGGTCCGCTTACTGATTCTCATTCTCCGGTATATGGCCTGGAAAAGCCGCTACGTTCTTTTCGGGCCATATGTCAACATCAGCTCTCATGTTTGCATATTTTCGCGGAAGGCTGGTCTCCGTCCTGCCTGAAGAAGCTCTGGTGGAGGTTGCCGGTATCGGGTACCGGCTCATGATCTCCGCAACCACAAGGCGCCGCCTGCCGGATCCCGGCAGCGAAGTGCTCCTTTTTTCCCACCTTGCCGTCCGGGAAGACGCTTTTCAGCTTTACGGCTTTTCAACCCAAGAGGAACGCCAGCTTTTCAGGCTGCTCCTGCTTGCTTCCGGCGTAGGGCCACGGCTTGCGATCGCCGTGCTTTCGGGACTTGAAGTCCACGAAGTCCATGAAGCGATACTTGCCAATGCTCCCGAACGCCTCTACGGCATCAGCGGCGTCGGAAAGAAAACCGCGGCGCGCATCATTCTCGAACTGCGCGACAAGATACTCAAGCTTTCTCCCGTTTCCGGCATTGCCGTCAAGGGTGACGTCGGGGCTTCGCAGCTCCGTGACGATGCCGTCAACGCCCTGATCACCCTCGGATTTCCCCGAACATCGGTTCAGAAAGCAGTGGCTTCGATCATCGAACAGCATTCGGGGCTCACGGTCGAAGATGTTATCAAGTATGCCCTCGCTTCCATTCACAATGCATAAGTATCAGTTCAACCGGTGACTTACCAGGAAGCTCTCGATTTTCTCTATCCCCTGCACAGGTTCGGCATCAGGCCGGGCCTTGACCGTGTGCTCGGGCTGATGGAGGTTCTCGGGTCGCCGCACCTCCGGCTTGGCAAGGTCATCCATATCGCAGGCACGAACGGAAAAGGAACGACCGCGGCAGCCGTTGCCTCGATTTTCCAGGCGTCAGGCAGGAAAACGGCCCTCTATACGTCGCCCCACCTGGTGGATTTTACCGAAAGGATAAGGATTGACGGCCGGCAGATACCGCCTGAGTGCGTTGCCGGTTACTGTTCGCGGCTGAAGAACGCCATGGAAGGGAAAAGTATCACGTTTTTCGAGGCTACGACCGCCATCGCTTTCGCCTGGTTTGCCGATGAAGGTGCCGAGGTGTCGGTCATAGAAACCGGAATGGGAGGCAGGATCGATGCCACCAATATCGTCCGGTCCGACTGCTCGATCATTACCGGCATAGGCCTTGACCATACCGCCTGGCTCGGGCATGCAGTTCCGGCGATTTCCGCCGAAAAAGCGGCGATCATCAAACCGGGATCCCGAGCTTACACTGCCGTCGCGGAGCCGGACGCTTTCAAGCCGATCGCTGAACAGGCCGCACTGCACCATGTTCCCCTCTCCGTAACCGGAAAAGATGCCGTATGGAACGTGACAGCCTCTCGGGAAGGTTCTTTTCTGCTCGACATCGCGACCCGCAGGAATTGTTACCGGGGCATGCGCGTCCCCCTGACGGGAACCTTCCATGCGTCCAATATCACGCTTGCGG
>CAIYPU010000065.1 GCA_903928225.1 uncultured Chlorobiaceae bacterium | reverse complement strand
TCCTCGCGATTTCCGGCGGAGGCAAGCTTGAACCGGAAAATTACCTCCTGCTGGCCCACGCCCTTGGCGCACACAAAACCCTGAAAAAGCCGTTCAGGGTATCCGAACTGCTCAACGCCATTGCCACGCTGTAACCTGAAACCTGGAAAATAAGCCTGAATTTTCCGGGCTCCAGTCTCAATGTGTTCTGTCCATTTACTGATGTCTGTCGAAAACCCTTCGTCTTTTCAGGATGCCCTTTTATCCTGATCACTATTTTTTTCCATCACCACATCAGAAGTCGCGCTCGTGTCATCCTCGGTCAGTTCGCCCTGTAAATCTTCTCCCGGTCTGGAACAGAAGATGTCAAGGCAGCCTTTATGCACGTTTCCCTTCCAGTCAGAATAGGTAACCCGTCCCTCTCCGTTTCCCTTGTGATTGTGTAGTCGGTCACCTCGAAGTCTTCGCCTTTATCGACATTGCAGCCGGTCCATGTCATCAGGCCCTGAACGGGAATCAGCGAAAAAATGGCGACAGCTGCCAAACCGGTAGCGATGTTTTTCATCGTCTTTTGTTGTGCGTTATGTGATCACCCCGCTTTCATATGGCCCCGCAAGAACGCAGTTGCTTTTACATTTCCGTTAAATTCTTTTTTTTAGAGGAAATAAATCCGGGGATACGACTACCGGCCAATGAATGAAAAAGGGATTGAAAAAGGCACAGGGCAGACATTTGGAGCGTCAGAGTTGCATCTGTTCCGTAACTTTCGATTATGGAAATACAGACTGCTCAATAAAATAGATTTTACCTCATGCCGCGCTTACACAAGGAAATCCACAGGTCGGACAGGATCGGATGGCTTCGCGCTGCGGTGCTGGGGGCGAACGACGGGACAATCTCAACCGCAAGCCTCATCATGGGCGTTGCCGCTGCAGGCGCCTCAACAAGCAGCATCCTCCTCAGCGGCGTGGCGGGAATGGTGGCCGGGGCGATGTCGATGGCCGCAGGAGAGTATGTTTCGGTGCAGTCGCAGGCTGATACCGAAAAGGCCGATCTTGCCAGGGAAAAACGCGAACTGGAAATGGAACCGGAATTCGAACTGGACGAACTGGCCGAGATTTATGTGAGCCGAGGTCTCGACAAGAGGCTTGCGGTAAAGGTTGCAGAACAGCTGATGGCTCACGACGCCCTTGGCGCCCATGCACGCGATGAGCTCGGCATTACCGAAACACTTCGCGCACGTCCGATCCAGGCTGCGATTTCCTCGGCGGTCTCCTTTATCGCCGGTGCGTTCATTCCGGTCACCGCAGCGCTCCTGGCGCCCCCGGGATTCATTCCCGAACTCCTTATTGCAACAGTGCTCTTTGCCCTTGTCCTGCTCGGGGGCACGGCGGCATATGCGGGCGGGGCCCCGATCGTCAAGGGTGCATTGCGCGTAACCTTCTGGGGCGCCCTCGCCATGGGGCTCACTGCGGCGGTCGGCAGGCTGTTCGGGACAGCGGTGTAGGTCAGTTGTTTATCGCAAACTTTTCGTGACAAAATTCGCAGATTCTCCGCTGCCGCCTCAGGGCTCAATTCCGCAGCACTGAGAACTGAATACTCTCAGAATCCCGCGATCATGGCTGAGGTGTATCATCCGGGAAGGGTTCCGGCGCTTCGTCAGGATCGCCCGGTTCGGGGTAATCGTCAGGGCCCGGCATTGGTACCTCATCGGGATTGCCGGGTTCCGGCGCTTCGTCAGGGTTGCCCGGTTCGGGGTAATCGTCAGGGCCCGGCATCGGTACCTCATCGGGATTGCCGGGTTCCGGCGCTTCATCAGGGTCGCCCTGTTCGGGGTAATCGTCAGGGCCCGGCATCGGTACTACATCAGCAAAAGCATCATGTACGACAGGAATCGACAGAGGCGGCATGGGGATAAATCCTCCTATCGGAAGCAGGAAGCAGAAGATGCGACGGATTTTTATGGACGTCATATCCTTGAGCGGCTTGGGTTGAGGTAAAACATCCCTTGATACTGCCACCGCCAATATACGTATTCCTGTTCGAACAAGAACATTGGCAGTCAGTCTCTGATCCTGATTATTTGTCAGTAATGGTCAGACGACAATGTTCACAGATAAAGATGGACCTCCATCAACGATGGAATCAAGTGAATGCCCGAATGGCATGAATGGAGAATCATGGCAATTCTGCCGTCGGATGCAGGAAAACCCGGCGATCAGACCTATGGCATGCCGCTGTTTTAACTGGCGGTTGTCAGGGGGAAAACTCACCGTTTTTCGGAAAGCGGAAAAACGGTGCATTGCGTTTTTTTACAATTCATTCCGTTAACTCCGGAACAAGGAAAGCCGCTCTAAAAGCGGCTTTCCCTGTATCTATGACTGCATCTGGATCAATAATTCGAGCGGAAATTCCGATTCGACGGTTTTCTTGGTTCCCGGGGCTGCGCCTCGTTGACCTTGATGTTCCTGCCGTTCATATCGGAGTTGTTCAGGGCATCGATTGCCTTATTTGCGTCTTCGTTGTTCGGCATTTCGACGAACCCGAAGCCTTTGGAGCGGTCCGTGAATTTATCGATAATGACGGTTGAATTCGATACCTCGCCGTACACCTCGAAATACCTGCGAAGATCGGCATCAGTTACGCCGTAGTCAAGATTGCCTATGTAGATGTTCATATTGTCTCATACAAGAATGTGCTTTGATCAGAAAAGAAAGAGAATCAAATAATCAAAAGCACAAATCACTTGAGAGCTCTCAGGGCCAACTATTGGCCCTCACTTGTAAATACCTGATTTTCAGGCAAAAAACAATTAGTATCTCACAGCGCCTGATAAAACCATTTTGCCAGTACTGCTATTTCTCTGGCCCCGTCTGATTCTTTTAACACGCATATCATTCCGGCAGCAAAATGGCGCAAGAAAATCCATGCAACTGCTCTCAGCGTAATGAAAAATCCATTTCCCGGCTTTGCCTTTTTGGATTCTTCACTTCGTTCAGAATGACAAGAAAGGAGAGAATGAGATCGCGTTCCCCCATGCTGAACGAAGGAAAATGAAACGAAGCGAGGCACCGTCGGGCATGGCATGAGCGGAACATGAAAACGGATGCTTACGGATCCGTCGGTAGTGGAGATGGCGGAACACGAACAAAAACCGAAATGTGCTGATTTTACTGACAGAACCGGATTCAGAATTTCGAGGATACCACCATAAATACCATCATATCTCTTTTTCGACGCCCAAAAACGCCATCAAATTATTTCAGAAGGCCAAGGATCAAATATACAGCTGTGCCTATCCCGATTTCTTTAATCGGCAGCTGGTAAAATAATCCTTTTCTCTCTGACTTCTGAAATACGGCCATATCAGACGTGCTGTCATGCGGACTTTTCCCGGTGAGGCTGGCCATCATCTCGCCACCCTTCTTTCGAACGATGATGCTCTTTTCGTCCCTTGCTTCGTAATGCAGCGAATCCTTTTTGCCGCTGCGCCTGAAAACCTGAGCGTTGATAAAAGCATCCTGATATTCCGATATGGTGCCGCCAGAAATCGCCCTGGAGGACAAAAGAGCGTCAGTGTGGTGTGAAGTATTGAACTCGCCTATCATCGAGGCGCTGTTGCCGGCCTCAGCGACATGTTCTTTCATCCTCTGTAAGATCGGCCGGTCATCCTTTTGAATGATTTTCTTGAGGACCTTCGCGCTCGAGGCCTGGGCAACCTGAACCGAAGCAACCAGGTTACCGGACCTATCCTTGCTGTAGGAAATCGGCGTTCGCAGGGCATTCCCGGCCTTGAGCTTCGTAACTTCGTTTTCAAGAAAACGGAACTGCCAGTATCCCCCTCCGATAACGGCAAGGGCCGCCAAAAGCAACCCTGTTCGAAACCAGTCAATATTGCCGGCAATCTCAAGCACTTTCTTGGTCATTACTCCCCCTTTCCGGTGTTGCCCCATTCAAAGCGCCATAGATAACTATCCCGGCCCCGGTAATGGCACTTGACGGTTCATGATTGATGATTGCGTAAACTATGGCCACAAGACCGCAGCCAATCAGCCATACGCTGCGTTTTGTTGAAGGTTCTTTCCACCTGGCGGCACACCAGGAAAGCAGAGCTTCGATTTTTCTGCTATTGCTCATTTTTCTTCAGGCTTAAAAATTTCTCTCGTTGGGCAATCAGGAGCTTTCCAACATTTCAGGCGCTCCAGTAGCCGATAAACCTCCGGCTGCACGAATGTTTCTTTCACCTTCGCCTCTGCAATGGTCAGCCGTGCATCAGCGATATATTTCACCGTCCGGCCGGCCGCTATCAACAATGCAGCCAATCCTGTCATGAGGGCGCCTGCTTCAGACACACTCAGCCCAACAAGCCTCCCGGTAATAACTGCAAGAGCCGCACCGAAAATACCCAGATCGGCAAGCTGTCCGATGCTATGTAGAACCCTATGGGGCATCACATTGTGATTAAGTTTTCGATCCTTATCACCTTCAGTTCTTCGGGAGTCTTTGCCTCATCGATCGCCGCATGTTGGGTTATATCCCTCAACACCTGTTTTTGCTCCGAGATAAAAGCTTTCCCCTTTTCATCGCCTCTTTCATCCGCTCTCTGGTATTCGATATCGAGAGCGGAAAAAAGTGGGGTCCGTTCTGCCCGCAATTGGTTGCGCGTAATCACCCTGGCTTTATCCATATTGATGGTGATCATTCGACTTCCTCCTGTTTTGCTTTTTCCGTAAACCATGCATCATGTCCAATCCCGTAGCCATCAGGGTTTGAGAAATCGGCTTCCCAAGCGTCCCGGAACGTCCTATCCTCTGGTATATCCAAGACGCTGATGATTTTGTATGGCACACCAACAGGCACGTCTTTACGTGCAATGTCTTCAATGGCAAGCCCGCAATCCGCAGGTGATAGGACAGCAATTCCGCCATCAATCGGGTATATGATTCGTATCATCTGATTACTCCAATGAATATTTGTGACATATCCGTATGCGTCGTTCCTGTCGTTGTCGTAGACACTTTTATTGCCGAGGTTGTTGACCATTCAACATTCACCATTCGATCATCCTCCGTGGCGTCACCAATTACACTGGAAAGAATCGCACCGTTAGTATCAGGCATCGCCGCGGCCAAATTGACCGTGTAAAGCCCTGTTCCCCTGTCTGATATGCTCGATACATTGCCGTATCCAGTCCGTGACGGAGTTCCGCCTCCGTTGAAGTTCACCCATGCTCTGCAAGCGTATATCGGCGCATTACCTGATGCATTGAGAGCTGTTTTAACGTCTGAGGAATTTGCTGTCCCGACCCGATTATCGAGGACGTAATCAAGATTGGCTGGTGTGATCGGCTCGATTGTGCTCGTTCCGGTCAGTGCGGCAGTGTCTGTTGGTGGTGTCAATACCAGTAAATCTGCGTCATTCGCTGCGTTCCTCACTGTGACTGGATATGAATCCGATTTCGGGATTATTCTCAATCCCCCACCGGCTTGCCTCGTGATTTTCGTGCCATCTGAAAACACAACACCTTTGGCATCCGCCTCGCAAATGATATCCCCGTCAGCATTACGGAAATCACCGGAATTCCAGAACCCGCCGACATTCACAGCGGTTTTCAGCCATTTAAAAAACCGCAGCTTCCAGCGTTTCGTCCCAGGATTGCTATTCGGTTCTATTACGTTCGGTGATGTTTCAACCTCTCCAGAATCCGCATCGAGTTCATGAAGCGATACAGTCTGATCAACATTGAAACAAACAGCAAGATCATGATCCTGAAGTGGGCCGCCATTCGCTCCACCTGTCGCCCCATCAATGCCATCCAGATTGTCATCAGTCCCGCCAGTAAGACCGGCCACAACAAATCCAAGGGCTCCTCTTCCACTTGTCTGGATCCCGCCGAATACAACAACCTGGTTTTGAAGAGAAGGCAGAGATTCGGATGAAACGACACTGCCGGCAATCCCACTCACAGCAGCTGTCAGTGAAGTAGAAAGCGAAAGCGTTATGGTTGTGACCTCGCCAACATAGCTGGAGGACACAACGTGGCCGTAAACAGTCGAAACGTCATCAATCTTTACAGCTCGAGCAACCGTAAAAACATCCCTCCAATCCCCCTCCACCGTCACCGAAGAAGCTCCCGCCATTGCGGCCGGAACGGTACTCAACCATTCATCTTGTCCAATCGAGCGCACATTATCCTTGCTCCATACAGAGACATCATTCGCATCCGTTACAATGATCTTGTACTTGCCATCGAGATAAATCGAAGCCTTTCCGGACGCATCGAGAATAACGGGATTTGTGTTCTCAACTTGCCTCGATTCATCGGTAAAAGTCACTCGGGAAGAGGTTTCCCCAGGCCCCGCTTCGTAGGTGTAGACTTTTCCTCCGGAGAGCGGGTTTCCATTCGTATCGAAAAATTGAGAGTATGCGAGAAGAGGTGTCGCCATAGCGGTACACTTTTGATTTTCAAGCAGTGTACCGCATGACGAAATTCATACAAACGGGGAAAATTATCGGAGTGCTTCCTCAATCTGCCTGTATGCGTCTTTCAGAAGCGAGTTCTTCTGCTCATAGTAGGCATTGATTCGTCTTTCCTTTTCATCAGCTGACAAGTACCGATCATACTTGATTGCCGCAATCACCATTTCCTGATCGGAAAAAGCCGTGTCTATCTCCCTAAATGCTTTGTTTGCAGCCGCCAACTTTATCGACGCCTCATCACCAGCAAACCGATCAAGCATCGTTCTGTCACGAATTGCAGGAGCTTTCTGCAACATGGAAAGCACAGCCTCTTTTTCAGCTGCACGGCGCCGAAGGTCATAATACCGCTCAGTCCATTTCGTTCTGTAGGGCACTCGCTTCTGCACAAACTGCTTTCCGACAATATCACCAAGTCCCTTCTCAAAAGGACGGCTTCCCCACTGTTCCTGGTTCCAGAGCGCTCGTTCAGAAATTTCATCAAGAAAATCCGAGACGTAACCAGTATAGCCTTTTACGAGGTGATGGACTGCATCCGGAGACATGCCCAGCTTCTGGCCAAGAGTCACATACAAACCCGGTGTTCTGTCCGTAAACTGAAACTCCGGAGAGAGTCCCTGCAGCCTTTCCCCTATAATCGGCGCTCCCGTAAAACTCTTGTTGATTGCAAGCTCATAAAGCGGATTCACGAAGCCAGGCATCAAATCAGCTCCCAGCTGGTAAGACAACGCAAACGCCATGAACTTTCCGGCATCATCACCAGACTGGCCTTTCATTCTATCAACAATAGCCTCACCGGCACCAGCCATCAGAGAGAAAAATCCATGCGGTTTCGGAATAGTGAAATGCTGGTCACCTACAAAGAAATGGAAGAACCTTGTTTTCTGATCAGGAGTCAAATCCTTGTACCGATCGTCATCCCCATTAATCAACGCAATAAGCATGGCCATGGAGATCATAAGACCACCGGCCACATACACACGAGCTTTCCCCTTGTTGAACTTCACAATATTCCTGAAGCTCATCTTCCCATCAATTTCAGCAATTTCTCGAAGGTCTCGGTCAGCCGACTGGATAAACGCACCAAGGAATGGAACTGCCCGCTGCAAAAGCACCCAAGGAGTATAAGAACCATGCTTACGGAAATCCGTTGAAATTTCCCGTGAAAGCCATGCGGCCTCACGAGCCGAAGCACCAGACTTCCGCATCCGGATATAGAATCCTACCCTGGTGCTCATTTCAGCAGCATCAGCGATCGACATCAGCACATCGAGCAGCTCCTGGGCAAGACGAACAGGATGGTATTTAGATTTCGTTCTTGGCGCCATCGCCCCTCGCTGCATCTCCCAGGTATCTGTCATTACAGACCGGACCCGACCAGCCCAACCGCCACCCTGTGCTTTCATCTCATGGTACCAGCCGTTGCGTTTGCCCAAATCATGCAACATGGCAGCAATACCATAGAGGTTATCGAGGATTGGCCTGAACTTTCCCCCAGAAAGAATTGCCGCTTGCTGCATATCCCGAACGATGTTGGGACCGGCGAATTGCCATGCCGCAGTAATCGTCATCGTCTGGAACTGTTTTACCGCCGCGGCCAGTTGGAAGGCTACGCCCAACCATCCCTCGGGGATCCTCGCGCCAGACATATTGTTCAGCATATCGAGGAGCAGCTCATTGTCTTTCTGAATCTCTATCCACCGGCGCTCCCCTGTTTTTGGATCGATAAAGCTATCAACGCCAGTTTCGGAGGTCGAAGGCTTGTGACCAAAGGTCCAGAATTGCATCAGCTCTGGATCATTCAGAAGTACCTGCTCAATATCACTTATGTCTGTGATCTGTGCAGCTGCCGGGTTACCGGAAATAATTCGACCATCATCGCTAATGGTCATCCCAAGTGTGGCCATGGCCTCGGCAATCTTCCGGGCCTGTTGCTCAACAGTAGCTTTCACCAACCGAGCATCTTTTCCAAGCGGAGCGATCCATTTGCCGCCCTGTTCGCTCTTCAGCGCCGCCGAATACAATTGCCGCATCGCACGTGCGAAAAGCGCCCCCTTGATATGTTGGGCATCCCCCAGGAGCATGTTATCATAAACATGCTTCAGGTTCTGCGTTCCCCCCTTCAAACGCTTCAGGTTTCCGCGCCCAGCAAAGGAATGCCCAATTCCTTCGACTTCCCTGTTGAACGGAACATAATTTCTGTTCACTTCGAGCCACTTTTTAGCTGCTCGCTTTTCGATGTAGCCACAGTCCACCATGAACACGACCAGGTTCTGACGATACTTCTGGTAATCATCGAATGACTTCCGGAACCATGGATATTTATTCGCATAGGCAAGACCTTCCTTGATCATGCCGACACTCAAAAGGTTCTCACGTCCCTGCACTTTCAGCTCTGCAGCTCTACGGGCCACGAAATATTTCTCCTGGGCTCGAACTACAGCCATGCCTTTCTTTAATGACTCCGCCCATACCTGTTCCATAGATGGCCCCTCGAACTTGATGCTGCCATCAGTATCGATATAAGGAGCACCATGCAAAAAGCTCTCCTGCACAACACCTTCCACCCCATTGATCAGCTGCAGCTGCTTATAAGGGTCATCCTCAGCACTAAGCGGCCGGCCAAAAACATCAGCCCCCATCAACTTGGCGGCATGAAGATTGTCCACGTACTGCTGCCGCAACAGTGAAAGCGGACGCTGGGCAAGCCACATCGTAACCTTTTCCTTTGGAGAAAACTGATTTCCACTGGTCAGGGCTTCGAGCCTTGCCGCATCACCCTGGTACACCCATTTGTGCATCTCTTCCTGCACCCAGGTCATTCCTTTCTCTAAAGCTTTATGTCCTTTCAGTAAGCCATCAAGCGCCTTGGTAAAATTCGGGGCAGCATTTGCAGCTTCGTCGTATTGAGTGAACCAAAGGCGCATGTACTCGGCAAACCCTTCACGGAGCTGCTTACTCTCAACATCGGTGTAGCTCAATCGTTTCAGTTCATCGGCATACTTTTTATCCGTGTAGAGATCATGGAGCGGATTGCTGCCTTTATTGGAATCACCAAGGTAATGTGATATCTCGTGTGCAAGAACCTCAACATCATTATATCCGGCAAGGCGAACTTCACCGATCTTCTGACGGTGGAAGCCTTCGGTTTTCCTGAGCTTGATCTTTCCGAAATACAGCCCCCTGCCAATCAGCTCCTCGGCCATCATCCTGATACGCTCAATCCGAACCGGCTTATCCTCAGCCGGTACTTCAACGACTCTCGCTCCAATCTTTACCTTCCCGTCTTGTGGTCGGTTCGGCCAACCTTTCATTTTCAATGGAGGTACCCAGCCAGGCATTGGAGTTGCCGATGCCATGGAGGATACTCCATCGTCTTCTGGTGTTTCCGTCGGCAGCTCTGACTTCTTGCTGTCAGGCTGGAGCGAGCGAATCACCTCACCATGCCGATGCTTGGCTTCAACAAGTTCTTTTTCTTTATCCCATGCGCGAATCTGCTTCTCCAGCGCAGGGATATCTTTCTCGATCCTCAAAATTTCAGCTCTGGTGGCTTCCAGATCTTTCCCAGGAGTGTTCCGTGCAATGTTGAAGAGCTGAGTAACCAATCCCCCCATCTGTTCTTTCGAAAGATCTGGCGATCTTAAATCAATCTCGCTCTTTGCGGTATAGAGATTCTTTCCGGAAACCGAAAGGCGGTTCTCTCCCAGGTCATTGACATGAACAGTAATCGAAAACCCTCCAATACTGCCGATAACCACAGGCTTATGAGAATCGATATCCTTCGCTGCCCCTACAAGAGCAATGCCCGCATCCTGGCGTTTGTCGAACACCTTTTTTCCGACTTGTATCGAGAACTCCTGCCCAATTTCAGCCGAAGTCTCAGCATCTTCCTTCAGGTCCGGAAGTTCCTGATCGAGCCGTGCAAGAGCTTTCTTTTTCGTGCGTATCGTATCCTTGATCCGAAACTGCTCACGTTCATGGTTCGTCTTTTGCTGGTTGAGCTTCTGAACCTTCTGGCGAAGCGTCATCTCTTCCAGAATCAGCGGGTTCCCGCTGGCAGCGGCCTTCATCTCTGCAGCATTTGCAGCCTCACCGCCAATATCCTCGATAACACGCTCGGAAGTACCTCCCTTCTTGATCTGCTCGATAAACCGAGCCTTCGTCTCAATGGTCTGCCACATCCGGCTGTCCAGGGTATTCTTCGTCGCATACCGCCCAACGAACACCTGGAAACCTTTCGGATCATCCTCATAAAGCTGGTTCCCCTGACGGATAATCCTTCCTTCACGCTGTTCGAGATCTGAAGGCCTCCATGGAGCATCCAGATGATGCAGAGCAACAAGCCGCTCCTGGACGTTCATGCCGGCGCCCATCTTTTGAGTTGATCCCATAAGCACCCGCACCCGGCCAGAACGTACTTTCCCGAAAAGGTCTTCTTTCTGCTGCTCAGTATTTGCATCATGGATAAAGGCAACTTCGCTCTCCTTGATACCCATTCGCACCAGTTTTGCTTTCAGGTCATCATAGACGCTGAACTTCGATTCAAGCGCTGCCAGTTCATCAGGATCAATCTTGTCCAGTTCATTAATCGCGTCCTCATCTCCATCATCAGCCCGGCGTAACAGTTCACCAATCCTTGCGGCCTCCTTCCCTTTCGCCTTGGATGGAGTGCTCAGGTCACAGAAAACAAGCTGGGTTCCTTTCACATGGTCCCACCGGTCATAATACTCCTTGATCTTTCGAGCTGCTTCATTCACTTTCGAGCCCGGATGGTCAGGATAGGAAGGATCGATCAGGCGCATATCAAGCGCCGCCTTTCGAGCCAGGCCCATGATTACCAGCATGTTATCCTCGCCTTTGCCTGGTCTTTTCGGAAGGTTCTCAGAACGGAAAACAAGACATCCTTCCGGATAAACCTCATTTCCCTTCTCGTCTTTTTTAGGCACACCGATATAATTCGCCTGGTCATTGCTTCGCTCAACCACCACGTTTACGGGCTTTCCGGAAACCATCTCTGGAACAGGGAGCTTTTTGCCCTGGGCGGCCAACTGGCGATTGATATCATCACGCGAAATAACGTCGGCAAATGAGAGGTACTGCTGCATAAGTTCGGGGATATTCACGAACCGGGAAAACCGACTCCGAAGCACATACTTTCCTGCCGGCGAAAGCTCCCAATCGGTAACCACTTCGCCATACATCCGTGCCCAGGCATCGAAATGAGCAACACCCTGATCCTGCATTATTCCATACTGCAGGTACCGCTGCATCGTGTACATTTCCGCCATGGTGTTGCTGATCGGAGTCCCCGTCGCGAACACGACGTTTCTTCCTCCGGTCAGCCGCTGAATGAACAGGGTTTTTGCAAACAAATCGGCTGCCCGCTGGCTACCAGTAGGATTGAGGCCTCCCACTCTCGTCATTGAAGTTGAGAATGAAAGGTTCTTGAACTCATGGGCCTCATCGACAAACAGCGCATCCACGCCAAGCTCCTCGATGTTCAGGTTATCGTCCTTCGAACCGGAATCAAGTGAACGCTGCAGCTTCGCACGGAGCTTGTCGCGCTGTTTCTCCTGCTGCTTAACACTCCTGGAACCCTTCCCTTCAGCTTCTCGCAGATTCTCAATGGAAACCTCGATGTCACGGATCTGCATTTCTATGAATTCCCGTTCGAACTCCGGACTGCTGGCAAGCAGTTTGAATGAGCTGTGGGCAACAATAACCGCATCCCAGTCACCGGTAGCGATCCGGGAGAAAAAGCGTTTCCGGTTCTGAGCTTCGAAATCCTGTTTTGTAGCCGCAAGAATATTCGCTCCCGGATAGAGCTTGATGAAATCAGCGGCCCACTGACCTACCAGGTGATTCGGCACAACGAAAACCGGTTTTTTCGCTCGGCCCATCCGGCGCATCTCCATGGCCGTAGCAATCATCGTGAACGTCTTGCCTGCACCGACAACATGATCGAGGAGGGTTGTTCCGCCCTGCAGGCATCGCCATACCGCATTTGCCTGGTGCGGCCTGAGTTTCACAATATCATCGGAGATTTTGCCGGGGAAAGAAAGGTGCGATCCGTCATATTCCCGCTGCCGATCCGTATTGAAGGTGTCGTTGTAAATCTTCGCCAACCTTTCCCGACGATCATCCGACTGCCAAACCCAGGACGCAAACCGTTCTTTGATCCGTTCTGCTTTGTCGTTGGCGGCAGCCGTTTCAGCCTTGTTGACATGCAACTTTCCATCAGCATCCTTATCATACACGGTCACCGTCTTGCCGTTGGCCACGGCCGCAAGGATTTCATCCGCCCGCTTCCTTGACGTACCGAATTCAGCATTGGCCGCATCAGTAGGGCGGGAATCGGATAGCGACCACTTCGCTGAACCCGCATCATAAGAAGCCTTCGCACGAGGGTTCCCGGTAATATGGCCTATGAAATCCGACATGTCGGGCGTTGGAATCCAGTGGCCACCAAGACGAACGACAATATCAACAGCCTCAACATCAGTAGGAATGACCTCTTTCAGTTCCTCTACGTTCCTGTCGAACCCTGAATTCTGTTTGGCAGCATCGCGCGCCTGGGCCAGCTTCCTCTTCACATTGCCGGATAGGTATTCATCCCTTGTCACCCATCCAGATACGGGATCTTCAAAAATGAGAGGGCCAAGCTCGTTGACCATTTCCCCTTTCGACTTACCATAAAGGGCACTCATTCGATCAAAATCGATACGGCCATACTCAGAAAGTGAAGCCGAAAGCGCATCCTTAGCTGTTGCTGCTTTCGTAACCGGCCGATAGGGGGACTGTGTTCTCTTGAAGAAGATTGCCGCCTTTTTGGCTGAAGGTTTCCGGGACTTCTCCCCTGTTGTTTTTGCTGCCTCCGAAGAAATCCCTTTATCAAAGCTCTCTTCCAGTGCTGCTATCTGCGGCCAAGTAGGGTCCCGTCTGAACAGGAGTTTGTTTGCCTGTGCATTTATCGGCCCATGCTCTTTGACGAAACGATCATAGACTGCATTGAGCTTCTGCCGAAGGAACTCAACTTGCTTTTCTTCAGCATGCTCGTCAAGCTGAGCCGCCCGAAGGGCTGCAAAGGAATCCCGTAGAGCAATCATGCCCTTTACCCGATCCTCAGCCTTCTTGTTTGGAAACTCAACCTTTTCAGCTACATGCTTCAAAGAATCAGGATCGTATGTCTTGCGATACACAGCGGCATCATCAACGAACATGCTCTCGTCTTTGACGTTGGCCATCCCCCGAATATCATGCTTCGCTACAGTTTCTCTTGTAACGGGAGCACCAGAAGCACCCATGAAGTTTTTCGGAAGCTTTCCGATAGCTTCAGCAAGCAGCTTCTCGGTATCCTGCCCCGCTCGGGCAACGAGTGCCGGTTCATTCGGTCCATACATCGAGCCGAACGCACCCCACTCACCAAGCATCATATCAGGATTGTCGGCAAAGTAACGGTTCAGAGGAATCTCGATATCCTTTTTGTCCTTCACCATGACCGTATCAAGCCACGACTGATTATCGGCGGGAACCTCGCTATCAGTTAATTTTCGAAGGAAAATGATATCGGTGGTTACTTCCGTGCCGGCATTTTTCAGAAAGGCATTGTTCGGCAGCCGGATAGCCCCAAGGAACTCCGTCCGATCAGCGATATACTTCCGGGCCTGATCTTTTGAAGAATCCATGAGGCGACTGGAAACCACCATCGCAAGAACCCCATTAGGACGTAAAGCATCCACACTTTTGGCAAAAAAATAGTTGTGGATACTGAACTTGTTCAGATGCTTCCGCTTCTTGTCGTAGAGCTTCTGATCACCAAATGGAGGGTTTCCAATGGCCACATCGAACCGGTTATCGGCAACACCGGCATCCTGGAACCCCATTGGTGCTTGAATATTCGCACCGGGATACAGATGCTTCGCAATCGCTCCGGTAATGGTATCAAGCTCGACAGCGGTAATCTGACTTCCTGCGCGAAGTTCAAGAGGCATCAGGCCAAGAAAATTTCCGGTACCAACTGAAGGTTCAAGCACTCGCCCTCCTGTAAATCCGAATTGCCGAACAGCTGTCCAGATTGCGCTTACCACGCTCCGGCTTGTGTAATGAGCATCCTGTGTTGAACGCCGGGCTGCTTCGTATTCAGCTTCTGAAAGAGTAGCCTTCAGTTCCTTGGCCGCATCTTCCCAACCTTTGGAAACTGAACCATCGGCTTTGAAAAATGCCTGGGAAATTCCACCCCATCCAACATAGAGCGCAAGGATAGCCTGCTCCTCCCGTGTTGCCGGGCGGCCTTCAGCCTCAAGCTTTTTCAGGAGCCTGATAGAAGCAAGATTATTGTTGAACTTGGTTTTCGCGCCACCTTCCCCGATCCTGACGGCATCGGTAATGGTGAACATTTCAGCGGGAATGTCCGATGCTTTTACCGCTGGTCTGTTTGAAGTAACCGGCGGCTTACTCTCCTCAGCAGCTTTTTCCTGAGCCTCTACCTGACGTCCATCTCCTCGTCCGGCGCTATCTCCTCGCCCGTCTCCGGATCGATCTCCCTCTGGAGCATTTCGCTCTGGATCTGGATGGCCAGATTGAACAAGTCCCCGAACGAACTCGCTGCCGGTTCCTTGTCCCACTTCTTCCGAAGGCTCTCCTCTTCCGGCGGGAACAGGTACCGTTCCCTCACCATCTCCCACGCTTCGTGTTCCTGGAACCCGGCCGCTGTCAGCTCGTCCATCTCTCTTTCGGTCAGTCTTGCCGCCTCTGCCACCGCTTCGTCCAATGTTCCGGCTGCCTTCAGTTCCTTGTACCGTGTCGGTCGGAACTCCCGCCAGTGGTTCTTTGCTTGACTCGCCCAGGCGCTCAGTTGTGACATCTCTTTCCTCGGTTTTCGGTTTAGTAGGCGCTTTGGTTAAAGGTACTGGTTTTTCTTTAACAGCTTCAGCTTTAAACTTTGTCTCTGGTTCGGTTACCAGAGCCCCCCACTGATTGTGAAGCGCCACTCGCTGCTCATCCGTCAAAGAGAACCAGCTCTCCCTTTTTATCGTACTTGGTCTTTTCCCGATAGCAACCAAGCGATTGTATCGTTCAGCATCGGTAAGTTTTTCCCACCAGTCAGGAGGGGTATCTCGAAGGTTATCCTTGATCGCATTTTCCACCGACTGAAAAGTATTCTCTTTCCTCGCATCAGTAGGTTGCCCATTCTTGCTGGACTCTTTCAGTTGACCCTTCAGATTATCTCGAAGCTCCTGTAACTGCCCAAGAGTCATCCTGTTCTCATCGCTCGATATCTTTTCGGAAGGTTCTGCTGTTGACTGATTTTGCCCCATAGATTTCGTTTCTGCTGCACCTATGTCAACAACCTCTCGAAAAATGTTACGAGAACTCTTGATAAAGAGCTTTTCACCAGGCTTGAAAGGAGAGTTTTTTCCCGGCTTGATAAACTTTACCTCATAAATCCGATTGCTTCCAGTACCTTTTTCACGTCCAG
>CAIYPU010000064.1 GCA_903928225.1 uncultured Chlorobiaceae bacterium | reverse complement strand
CTGGATGCCGTCGGACATGAAATGCATGCCCAGCATGAAAAGTCCGAGACCTCCAAGGGCCTGGAAAATCATGAGCTCGATCTGGGAGTAGGTCATTGCAGGGAAGGGTTGTGTTCTTTTGCTTCTGCAGTTGATCCGTAAATAAGCCGGGTAACCTGGAAAATACGTACAGTTCAAGCATCGTACCGGTCGGTCCGATTCATCAGGATAATCTGGGCTTCCCGTTGCAAGGCGATGTGTAAAATAGCAATTTAATTATAAAAAAAGATGTGTTGTTCGTCGCATTCCTTTCCGGTCTTTCGGAAATAAAACAGCGTTCTGAACGATTCATGCAGGCATGTACGGCGCGGAAAATCGGACGTTTTTCCGGCGTTTGCAGTTCAGGGGCAGTCTGCATCTCCGCTGCCCGTGCAGTGCATTCCTGTTTGAGCAAGGATGTTGAGCATCCAGATGCATCCTTCGAAATGCCCCAGAATTTTAATCATGAACTGGCGGTCCTTTATGCTGAAATGTTCTCCGTCCTCAAGGTACCTCTGACGGATGGCCTCCAGACCTGGGGCCCTGTCCGATGTCATCTCTTTCAGGAGTTTCAGTTGTCCGACATCCTGCCTTTCCAATGCTTCTGCGGTTTCAATCAGCAACGCATCGAGAGCTTCAATCCATGAGGCGGCTTTCTGCATTGCGGTGCTTTCCGGGCCCTGCTGCTGGAAAAGCACGGAGATTGCCCATAAGCGTTGCATCAGCACGGATGATGTCTCCTGGAGCTGAACCAGGTTTATGACTTGGGAGGCCGTTTCAGATTCGAGTTCGCGGCTGCAGAGACGTTCACCGAAGTCAATGATTTCGCGGTGCAGCGATTCCAGTGCCGACATCAGTTTTGTCGATCCCTGCGCGCAGTTTCCGGGCCTGCAGATCGAGTCGAGCAACCCGGCAAGCGCATGAAGGAAGCGGTTCTGTTCCTTTTCGAGCAGGGTACATGCCATCTGTGGTTCATCGAGTGCTTGCATGAACAGATACTTTGGTACGGAAAGATCGTCCGCCTCGGTTTTGTTTTCACCTATTCTGTTCAGAAGTCGGGCCCCCTGGGGTACGAAAGGAAGCAGTATGCAGGTGCTGAGGATATTGAAGCTGGTAACGAATGTCGCGATTGCCACGGGTGCGAGGGGATAGGAGGTCATTCCTGCGACGATCACCGGTTTGCCGGGATTGCCTCCGACAAGGAACGCCACAAGCGCAGAGAGCAGCGGGAAAGCAGCTATGGCCATAGTTGCGCCGATGAGATTGAATCCGAGATGCGCATAGCTTGTCCGTTTTGCGCTGATCGAAAGGGTCGAGGCTGCGAGCAGGGATGTGACGGTCGTGCCGATTTCGGATCCGAGAACGACTGCGAGAGATGTCTGCCAGCCAAGGATGCCGGAAGCGGCCATGCCCATGACGATTCCATTCATTGCTGAAGACGAATGGATGATTGCCGTCAGAGCCGCCCCCATGAGTACGCACTTGATAATGCCGAAGAGCGAGCCGGCGTCGAATGTGGCGATGAACGACACGACTTCGGGCAGGGTCCTGATGGGTTGGAAGCCGGATATGATGAGATCGAGCCCGAAAAAGATCAGACCGAGGCCAATGGCTGTCAGTGCCCCGTAACGTATTTTTTCATGGTGAGACGAAACATAGATCAGCGCGGCCATGCCGGCAAACGGAAGTCCGTACTTGGTTATCGGCAGGGATATTATGATGGTTGTAACCGTTGTGCCGATGTTTGCTCCCATGATGAGTGCGATTGCCTGTTCGAGCGTAATGATGCTGCTGCTGACGAATCCAACGATCATAACCGTCACAAGGGTGCTGGACTGTACAACAGCAGTAACGAAAGCGCCGCTCAGCAGCCCGAGAAACCTGTTGCGTGCAAGACGCTCCATGATGGTCCTCATCCTGGCTGCCGCCAGGACCTGGATACCGTCGGAAAGGAAATGCATGCCGAGCATGAACAGGCCGAGCCCTCCCAGGGCCTGGAATACCATGGTTTGAACCTCGAGGAAATTCATTGAATCGAATCGTTGATTGTTGCCGGTAAATCAGTGAATGCAGACAAGCGGCATGGGTTAATTTTCATTATTGCTCCGGTGATGAAAGGTATCAGCTATCTTTCAGGCAAAATCTTTTTTTCTTGTCATTCCGAGCGGGGCGAAGAATCCATAAGATTTAGTTTTATAAACAGATGGATTCTTCATTACGCTACGCTTCATTACGGAATGACAGACCTTCCTTAATAATGTATTTGCGAGTTATAGTTACCGGAGCAATAACAACATAAGATCAGTAATACAGATCGGCTCCCTGGCACGACCTTTTGCAAAATGATACATGTCTATAGTGGAAATTTACGGAAAGATGAGGGGGCAAAAAACAGTAAAATCGTCTTCAGCGGTTATCCGGGGAGGTGAACTTCCTGTTTTTTACCGATCACCGGAAGGAGGGTTAAGTCTCTGCACGGCTTTCGCTTGTGATGAAAACCGTGCAGGATTTGCAAATCAGCTCTGAGTGTAGGTATGGACGCTGTTTTGTGATGAAGGCAGGTAGTTTACGCCGAACCAGCAGACCAGCAGCACGATGAACGAAAGGGCGAGGTACCACTGCAGTTTGTTCCTGTCGATTTTGTAGCTGTTGGCGTGAAGATAGGCAAGATAGGCCAGCCATGAAAGGAAAGCCCAGGTCTCTTTCGGGTCCCAGGTCCAGTAATGGCCCCAGGCCTCTTTCGCCCAGAGGGCGCCGAAGATGAGGCCGAACGTGAGGAAGACGAAGCCGAGGATGGCGAGATAATGCGACACCATGCTGCCGGTTTCGGTCGTTTTCGAACGCAGGCCGAGATAGACGTTATGAGCGGCTGCGGTCGATGAAGCGGCAAGAAAGACGTAGCCGACAAGGTAGACGACGACATGCGGCACGAACCAGGGGCTCTGGAGCGCGGGCATGAGGGTCTTGTCGAAAACCTCCGGGTGCATCAGGTTGATCACGAGGAAAAAAGTTGCGAGCCCCATGCAGTAGTATTTTAGCCAGGAAATCTTCCATCGGAACTCGACGATGAAGCCTACAAGAGGAATGAGGGTGGCATACCAGAGCCTTGTTTCTCCGAGCGTCCTGAGCGGGGGACGGCCGAGGAAATTCCAGTACCATGCGATATAAACCCCGAGCACGGCCGTGCCGGTTATCGCAAGGATGATGCCCGGCATCTTCAGCGCCGGGATTTTTACGGAGGCTATTCCAAGCAGGGCTCCGACGGCCCAGCAGATCATTGCGGCCGTCGCCGCGGTAGTGAAGTCTATCGCCATCATGCTTTGTTTGAGCGTTTAATGCCGTTCCAGAAAAACAGGACGTTTGCTGCCATGATCATGAAGAATCCCAGGTAAACAGCAGGCAGCCAGGGGTCGTTGATCGCTTCGATGAGGCTCAGCTTCGAAAACCTTCCGGCTTTTTCATCATACCCCATCTGGTAAAGTTTCCATCCCATGAAACCAACCGGTTTGTTCACTTCGAGGTTTGCCATCAGTGTCTGGCCGTTATCTCCCTGAATAGTCACGGCCGAACGGAAAGCTTTAGGGTTGCCCGGCCAGAGCAGCACCAGCAGATTGCCGATTTTTACCGGAACGGGTTTTTGCGAAGGGAGCGTTACGCCTACCCAGCCCTCTTCATGCCGGCCGTCGGAGCTGATCCTGACTTTGACGAACGGAAGGCCTTTCGATGCCACCGGTTTGAGGGTGCCGTCCTCTGTCGGCATCGCTGACGGCAGGTAATCCACAACAAGGACATCGCTGCCTTTCCATGATGTCGTCAAGCCCTTGTGCACATCGAAGTTGGTCTGGGCTTCGGTGGCCGGATCGTACAGAAGCAGGTTCGGCGCGTATTCTTCGAGACTGAATTCATGCAGGAAGACAGAAAAAGGAAGCTGGTGCGGTTCTTCGCCCTGCATCGTGAACCCGATATTGCCAGATTTGCCTTCATCGACCGGTATGATCAGCCGCTGCAGGTCGGTGCTTCCGAAAATGCCGCAGGAAAGGGCTATCCAGAACCCTGCATGGAAGAGGATGAATTGCAGGTTCTGCATTTTGAAAGGGACCAGTTTCCACGAGAGGCCGATGCCGAGGTTGACCAGGAAAAAGATCACGGTCAGGGCGAATGGCCAGCTTGAAAAGATGCTGCTCAGGCCGAAACGGACGGCGATCGAACCCGTTGCTCCGGTATCCTGCGGAACCACACCGCCGATAAGTGAAAGCAGGGCGATTGCAAGGATGAGGGAGAGGCCGAGCGGAATGCCGCCGAGCCATTTGACCACGGGGTTGTTCTTGAATGCCAGCCCGGCGCTTATGACCGTTACCGCAAGGAGGGCCAGGAAAAGCGCGTTGAACGGAAGGTGCGGCTGCGGAATTCCCTTTCCTGCCGAGGCAATCTGAATGAGGAAACCGGCAAGGACTGCGGCTGCCGTAAAGAGTATTGACTCCCTGAACTCCCAGGGATCCTGAAACAACTGACGTCGGACTGTTGCCATGATGCTGATTGTAACTGAAAGATGGATAAACCTCGACCTGAAAAGCGCCGCAACTATGTTTCGTACCGGAGCTTCAATGCATGGTACGGAGCGAACTGAAAAAAACCGGAACGGTTTTTATACCTGCATTGCTGCCGGAAAAACGGATGTATCGCAGTTCGATATCTCGGGATCAAGGAGAAGGGAATGGACTGGAATGGATTTCCGCAGGACCCGGTCCCTGCTTCATGTTTTCGGTCCGGTCTTCATCCGGCAATCGATGGCAAAACAGAAGCCCGCTTTTCATTTGCATCAAATATAAGTGTGCTTCGTGCCTTAAACAAGTAACAATTGTCAACTTTCTTCAGGAAATATTTGCAGAATATTAACAATTGTTTAAATTCAAAGCGAAATGGTTGAAATGACTTGCGCAAAAGAGGTGTCTCCCGGTTTATGTTAAATTATTTTAATGACGATAATCGATTTTTGACTTTTTTTTTTGCAATTTCGGTTAACGATTGTTATAATATTAACGATTGTTAACCGATCAGGATCTTCTTCCCAGCATACATGACTATGTCGATTGCCAGAGTAAAACGTATCTCCGGCAATCTGTTTGGCGCCTGCGGTGCGTTGTAGTGTTGCGGTGTCTGGTCTTGGATGGTGCTGGTCTTCCGAAAGATTTCACTTTATCCTGTTGTTTCCTGTTTTTGCCCTGATTGTTATCTGCTGATCTCTGTTGTTGCCTTCTGCTGTCTTGTTGTGCGGGTCTTCCTGTCCTTATTCGTTACGCTGCGCTTTTTCGTTTCGTCAGTTTCAGAGGATTGTTTTGGCGGTTGAAAATGCTTTTGTCGTCTTTCATTCCGCATCTCCTCGCTGATTAAAAGATCTATCAGCAATTCCCGCCGGCTATTTGTTGCCGCCGGCTTTATCTCGATCCCGGTTGAGGTGCGCCCTTTGGTGCGCGTTTTCAGAATGCCTCTTGCATCTGAAAAGGGGATGTGTGTGTCAAGCAGTTCAAAAAAGTAGTTCGTGAAAAACCAACAATAACCAACAAGTCAAACGTGGAGTGGCTTATGAAGAAAACAACCGCAGTAAAAATTGCATCCCTCGCGACGCTCGGCATGGTGCCCATGATGATGTGGAGCCAGGACAGCCAGGCAATTCCGGCGTTCGCCAGGAAGTACCAGACCTCCTGCTATACCTGTCACTCGGGCTTCCCTGCAAGGAACGCCTTCGGTGAAGCCTTCAGGAACAACGGTTACCGCTGGCCGGGCGGCGAGGACGAGGACCATGCGAAGCAGGAGCAGACCAAGATGGGTTCGGACGGATGGAAGAAAACATTCCCCAATTCCCCCTGGCCGACCGATATTCCGGGATTTGCGCCTTTCGCTTTCTGGATCCGCGGGGATGTTCTTTCCTGGACGGAAGAGCAGTTGAATGCCCAGGCTGGAACAGTTAAAACTACATCGAAGTTCAACTGGGGGACTTCTCCGCTCGGAAGCGCAACGCTCTTTTTCGGCGGCTCGATGGGAAACAACGTCTCGGCATTCGGATCATACAATATTTCTGCAACGACAACCGAGGCTAATGGATCAAACCCGCAATCACACACCACAACGGTGACAAGTGCAGCGAGAGGTCGTGTGGTCTGGGCGTTCAAGCCCGGCATTAATTTTGCCTTGGGCAACGGGTTCTCCGACTTCAACTTCGGCAGCGCCAACACCACCTATGCCAGCACTTTTCCTGCTCCCGGTACCGGAGCTGAGTTCAGCTACATCACTGGTGAAAAATCGGGCGGCTTCAAATTTATTCTTGGCGCCGCGGAAAACGGTACGGGCGAATTTAACCATGTGAATGACCTTACCTATGTCAGGGCGAGGTACAAGATCGGCGGCGCGGGACTCCTGAGCGGTGCAGGCGGTACTCTTGGAAACGAGTATGTCGGTATCGACAACCACTTTGCCATCGGTGCGTCCTACATGGGTATTCGTCAGGAGACGCCACTGACGACGGGCAACTGGAAAGGCGAAACCGGCATCTGGGGCGTCGATGCGGAAGGCAGCATCGGCAACTTTATGCTTGGTGTTGGCTACAGCAGGGATATCGATCTCGGGTTCAACAACTACCGTGTCGATGCCACCTATTTCCTCTATCCATGGCTGAAGTCGACGATCACCTATGCCAACATGAGGGACGGCGATCCTACGGCCAACGATCCGACTCTTGCGTTTGGATTGACCGCGCATCTGCGTGCCAATGCGCTTGTCGGACTCACCTACACGCATCACACGCGCGATTACAACCTGCCGCTCAGTAGCTCCACTACGACGTTCACCGATACGGTGGTGCTTGGTGCGCAGTTCGCTTTCTGACGGCAATGTGAGCTGATGTGTTTATGGTGGAATCAAGGCAGGAGCGTTTCTCCTTTCGCGCCTGCCTTGATTTTCCCCTGTAACTTTCGTCTTTGTGTTTATCTCTGCGAAGTTGTGTGTGTTTTGTATGGTTGTGTGTTGGAAGGCGCACCGCATAAAAAAACTCTCACTGATGGGAGCAGTTGCGGTGTGCTTTTTTTAAGGGAGCTTCTTAAGGCGGTTTCCCCTCGATTTTGTTTTTCAAAAAGAACAGGTTTTAACCGAAAGAACAATCTGCTATGCAGGATGATAAAGAGCTCGTGACCGGGCACCATCGAGAAACGGCTACGCATGGCACGGTGCATGCAGCGGCCGGACAGGCTGAATCCGACAGCCGTCGTCAATTTCTTAACCGCGTCGGATGGGGAAGCCTGATAGGGTTCCTCGCCATCAACGGGGCGGCATTCCTTCGGTTCTTCTACCCGAGGGTGCTGTTCGAACCTGCATCACGTTTCAAAGTGGGGTTTCCGGCCGACTATCCTCCGGGAACCGTCAACTCCCAGTACCAGAAAGAGTTCGGTACCTGGATCATCAGGCTCCAGGACGGCAGCTTTTTCGCGATGGAGTCCAAGTGCACCCACCTCGGCTGCACGCCGAGCTGGATGGAATCCCAGAAAAAATTCAAGTGCCCCTGCCACGGCAGCGGTTACTATATCACCGGCCTGAATTTCGAAGGACCGGCGCCGAGGGCAATGGACCGCTTCAAGATCAGCATCGCCGAAGACGGACAGCTACAGGTCGACAAGACCATAAAATACCCGGGCATTCCGGGTAAGGAATCCAACGAGGTCCATCCCCAGAGCCTGCTCAGGGTGTGATCGTCACCTATAATTGCCAACAGCATCAAGCATATGAGCATCGATGAAACAAGGCCCGAACCCGCTGGGCATTCGGAGCAGCAGGGTAAGCGAAAGCGCGGTCTTGCACTGATACGCTCCGAGTGGTGCACCGGCTGCAGGATCTGTGTGCAGTCGTGCCCGACACACTGTATATCGATTGTCGAGTCCGAGTTGAACTTCAACGGCGTCGCGGTTGTAGACATGCAGCACTGCACCGGCTGCAATATCTGCGCTATCGACTGTCCCTGGACCAGCGTCGAAATGTTCAATCCCGACGGAACGAAACGTGAGCAGGTCCACTACGAAAAGCAGCTCAGGAGGCTGCGCGGCTACCAGTAATTCGGTTCAGTAAATAAAATGATACGGATACAATGAATAACCAAACGGACATCAAAGAGAGGATCAGGAAGAATCTCATCTGGAAATCCATATTCAGAAGGGATTACCGCAATACGGTCCGTGACAGGGCCCAGGCCGTTTTCGGCAATATTTTCCTTCACCTGCACCCCGTACAGGTCAGGGAGGGCGCCGTCAGGCTGCGCTTCACCTGGGGCATGGGCGGCATCACCTTTTTCGCCTTTATCATCCTGGTCATCACGGGCGTCGTGCTGATGTTCTACTACCATCCGTCGATCGAGCAGGCCTATTCGGATATCAAGGACCTCGAGTTCCAGGTGCCGTTCGGCGTCATTCTGAGGAACCTGCACCGCTGGGGCGCCCATTTCATGGTCATCGTGGTGATGATCCATATGTTCAGGGTGTTCATGACCGGCTCGTACAAAGCGCCGCGCCAGTTCAACTGGGGTATCGGGGTTATCCTTCTGGTGCTCACGTTCCTTCTCAGCTTTACCGGTTATCTCACTCCATGGGACCAGCTCGGTTTCTGGGCGATCACCGTAGGCACCAACATGGGCGCGGCAACCCCGCTGCTCGGGTACCAGGGGCCGTTCAGCGAATTCCTGCACATCACGCCGTTCAACGACGTGCGGTTCGCACTCCTCGGCGGTTCACGCGTCGCAGGCAACGCCCTGCTCAGGGCCTATATCTGGCATTGCGTGGCTATTCCGCTCGTTTCAGTGATCCTGATGTTCGTTCACTTCTGGCGTGTGAGAAAAGACGGCGGCATTTCAAAACCTCAAAAATAATCAGACCGGGCGCAGTCAATCATGAACCCATTTATTGAAATCATTACCCAGCCTGATAATATCGCCATCGTGATCATGATCATTATGGTGACCTTTTTCACGCTGTGGGCTTTCCAGCAGGCTTTCGACAACGACAAGCTCATAGCGGCAGGCAAACCTGTCGACGGCGAGAACGAGGGGCTTGTCGATACGTTCAAACCACTTGTGCGCATCGAGCTGATCATTGCGCTTGTGGTCATGGTATTCCTGACTTTCTGGTCGATCGTCGTCGATGCACCGCTCGAGGAAATCGCCAACCCGACCCTTACGCCAAACCCTGCAAAAGCGCCCTGGTACTTCCTCGGCCTGCAGGAACTGCTCGTCTATTTCGATCCATGGCTCGCCGGCGTGGTACTGCCGACCCTGATCATCGTCGGCCTTATCGCCATTCCCTATATCGATATCAATCCCAGGGGGAACGGGTACTACAGTTTCGAGGAAAGGAAGTTTGCCATCGTCACCTTCTCGTTCGGCTTTTTCATCCTCTGGCTGCTGCTGATCGTCATCGGGGTCTTTTTCAGGGGACCGGGCTGGCTCTGGTACTGGCCATGGCAGGAGTGGGACCATTCGAGGGTTGTTTTCGAACCGACCCGTGACTTGTCCAACGTCATCGGGATCGATTCCCGCTCGCTCCCCGGATTCATAATCGGTGCCATTGTCGTGAACGGCTACCTGGTAGCCGGTATGGTTGCCCCATACAGGTACCTCAAGAAGAAAATGCCGGACTTTCTGAAACAGTTTGGAATGATCCGTTATCTCGTCACCACGTTCCTGTTCATCACCATGATGTCCATACCGGTCAAGATGGTGCTATGGCTCGTTTTTCATATCAAATACATCTGGATCACTCCCTGGTTCAACGTCTGAAACAGGGGCGTTCCCCCCAGGTAACCCGGCAGGTCATTATTAAAGTCCAAACAAACAGTTGAAAATGGCGACTGATAATCAGAATAAATCATCGTACAGAGTTTATCTCTTCGTGTTTTTCAGTGTACTTCTCCTGCTCATGACGCTCTGGATCGTCTGGGACGACGAGTTTGGACTGAGGCCATGGAAGAAATACCAGAAGGAATTCAAGTCGCTGAAGCACGCGCAGCTCCAGAAGGAGTACGACAAAGCGCAGAGCGATTTCCGAAAATCCGGGGATGCCCAGACACTTGCCCGCCTGGAAGCCCAGCTGAAAAAAGCGAAAGATCTTTTCAACAGCAGCGATGTCCAGCAGAAATACAAAAAGCTGAGCGGACAGTGGGCAGACATCCATGAAAGCGCCGCCCGCAACCAGAAAGAGCTGCAGACCAACCGGGGACAGTATCTGGAAACGGAGTACTATTTCACCAAGACGCAGAAACCCGAGTACAAGAAAAAAATGGACGAGCTGCAGAAGCGCATCGATGCCATTACCGCTAAGGGTGTTGCGCTGCAGAAGCAGGAGGAATCGCTCAAAGCCGCCCTTGTACCATTTACTTCAGGCATAGCCGATATCGAGGCTGAAATCGAAAAACTGAAAAGCCCTCTCGAAGAAAAAAAGGAGAGAATAGGGACGAGCGACAAAGTGCCTGTCGAAATCAGGCAGGTATACATCAGCGATGTGGACAAGGCTGACCGCTGCCAGTCCTGCCATATCGGTATCGACGGATCGAAGCAGATTTCCGCGAAGCAGCCCTTTACCCGGCATCCGGCAAGTTTTGTCTTCCTGAAGAACCATGATCCGGAAAAATTCGGTTGCACCTTCTGCCATCGCGGTCAGGGCCGGGCAACGACATCAGTCAAAAAAGCGCACGGCAATGTGAAGCACTGGGATGAGCCGATGCTCGAAGGCGATATGACCCAGACTTCGTGCCTGAAATGCCATGGTGACGTCAAACATCTCAGGGGTGCCGAATACATAGCGCAGAGTACCGAACTGATCAAGAAATACGGCTGTTACAGCTGCCACAAGATTCCCGGATATGATGCGATCGGAGATGTCGGTCCGGTACTGACCGAGGTGGGGACGAAGGTGAATTACTCGTGGGCAGTTAACTGGCTCCTCGATCCGAAGAACTACTTCGCTACGGCCCGCATGCCCAAGTTCTTCTTTACGCAGGACGAGGCCGAGTCGATTGCCGATTACCTCTTCAGCATGTCCGGAACGACGCGCCACGATGTGGATTATTCGACCGAAACGCCTGACGAGAAACTGGTCGAACAGGGCAGGTCGCTCTGGAGCCAGGCCCGTTGCAACCTCTGCCATATCACGAACGGCAAGGGAGGCAACAACGTGAAGGTCTATGCGCCTGACCTGAGCAAGGTCGGCAGCAAAGTGAGCAAGGAGTGGCTGTTCAGGTGGATCAAAGACCCGAACGCCTATTTCCCGGGCACCAAGATGCCGAGGTTCCGCTTTACCGATGAGGAGATCAAGGCCCTTGTCGAGTATATCGTGAGCGAGTACACCGATGACGAAGCTGCTCCGAAGTACACGACTCCTTTGGAAATCAAGGCGGAGTCCATCAAGAAAGGAAAGGACCTCATCGTGAAATACGGCTGCTACGGCTGCCACAAGCTTCAGGGTATGGAGAGCATGGGTCAGATCGCTCCGTCTCTTGTGACCCAGGGGATTACTTTCCTGAAAGCGGACGAAATGCGTGAAAAGATCGGTACCGAACTTTCATCCATCGGCAGCAAGCCTGTCGACATGCTTGACTTCGGTAAATTGAAGAAATCCATTTCGAACGACAGGCTGAGCTATATCAAACAGAAGCTGAGAGATCCGAGGGGCTACAGGCTTGGCCTCAGGATGCCGAACTTCCGCCTGACAGAATCCGAGATCAACGGTCTGGCTGCAGTGCTTTACGGCTACACCGACAACAGCGTACCGTCGCGCTTCATGGTGCCGTCTCGCCAGGAACTCGATAAAATGGCCGGTGTGCAGTCCTACAAGTTCAGCGGCGACTTCGCCAAGATCATCGAGGATGTCAAGTGCACCAATTGCCACTCGATCAAAGGTATCGGCGCCGATTACGCTCCGGACCTTACGTTGGCCGGAAGCAAGCTGCAGGAGTCATGGATACGCAATTTCCTTGCGAATCCCGACGTCATACGTCCATTGCTGCAGCAGATGCCCAGGCTGGGACTTTCTTCCGGCAATGCGCCGGCAAAGGTAACCATGCCGAGGTTCAACCTGGGTGTTCAGAAGGTCGAGGATACGAACAGATCGGATATCGATGTCATACTCAACTACTTCCAGCAGGAACTGGTCTCAACGGATATACCCAAAGATATCCCGGTCATCACGACGATATCGCTGGAAGAGCAGATTGCAAAGGGGAAGGAACTCTATGACCAGAAAGGGTGCCGTTCATGCCATCAGCTTGGAACAGACGGAGGGGCTCTCGGACCGAACCTCTCGAATGTCGGCAACCGTCTGAAACCCGGATTTATCTTCAGGCATCTCGAAAATGCCCGCAAGTTCAAGCCGGATATCGTCGAGCCGGACTACGGCTTCTCCGAACGCGAGAGGATTTACTTAACCAACTATCTGATGACCCTGAAACTGAACGCCAAGTGATGCAAAAAACCATGAGAACCAGAACTATCGCTTTATGCGCAGCACTTTCCGTGCTTGCAGTTACGGGTTGCGGCAGGAAGCACGCTGCAAAAACGTCGAAGAATGCCATGACTGCCGCCGACTCGGCGGCAGCGGCTTCAAAGCTGCCATACGCCATGAAGGAAGGAAAACGCCTTTACAACCACTATTGCGGCGTATGCCACGGTGAGAGCGGTGACGGTGCAGGCCAGTATTACGGCCTCACACCGGCACCAGCGAACTTCACGGACAAGACCTTCATGAAATCACTCTCTGACGAGACACTCTACAAAGCCATCAATGAAGGATCTGTTTCCGTCGGCAAATCCAACATGTGCCCGCCCTGGGGGAATTCGTTCAATCCCGAGGAGATCGAGTTCATTGTCGGGTACATCAAAACCTTCCAGGGCAGCTGAGATTTTTTCGGAAGAATTATTTTGTTTATAATTGTTAATACATTAAAAGATTCTGCAATAACCCAAAAAAGGAGAACTGCGTAATGAAAAATAAAAGTACACTGTTGAAGGCAACTCTTTTGACGGCATGTTTCGGGTTTATCGGCTCAAATGCATTCTGTGCAGGCACCGTAACCGGAACGGTAAATGCGGCAGTGCCGAAGTATAAGAAAGACACGGTCGTTTATATCAAGGTTCCCGGACCGGTTAAAGGCGGAACTGGTGAAGTGGACCAGAAAAACCTCGTCTTCGTTCCTCACGTGCTTGCCGTGCCGACCGGTTCCAATGTAGCGTTCAAGAACAGTGACAAGGTGAACCACAACATCTTCTCTGCCGATGCCTGCAAGAAGTTCAACCTCGGGACCTACAACCCCGGCATGGTGAAAAATATTGTTTTCGACAAGCCCTGCGTGGTCAACCTGCTTTGCAACGTCCACTCTGAAATGTCCGGTTATGTCATTGCGGTCGACAGCAATTACATGGCGGTAACCGGTGCTGACGGAAAATTCACCATCGCAAATGTCCCTGCCGGCACCTATGAGGTCGGCGTATGGAACGAAAAGCTGAAAGCTCCGAAAACGATGGTCACTGTCGCCAACGGACAGTCCGCAACGGTTGCGATCAACCTCGCGAAATAATTCCATGTATTGTCAGCATGCGAAAAAGGCGCCAGAAAAGAAAGGCGCCTTTTTTTATGTTTATTCTTCAGGTTAAAGAAGCGTCTCACCTCGACATCTGCAAATCGAATTTTCATTTCCTTCCGGTAAATTCCACATTTTCCTGCGTTTTTAGGCGAATTTTAGGAAAGCCTTAATGCTCCTCTAAGGTTTTTTGGGTTAAACTATCCAATGACAAGGAGGCGTGTTCTATCCTGAGCCTGATCGTTTTATACCTTTTGACCCGGCCAGGGTATTAACAGTTGCTACATCTTTCCCCTGGGATGTCAGGCATGGATCATTCATCTCTTGTCGTATCCCGTAGTCTGTTGTTACATCGTTGGTGGTTTCGAGCTATGAGCAGAGGGACTGACCGGTTCCTGAAACCAGGTCAAGGACGTTGTATGTGTACATTCATCTTTTGCCCGAGTGCAGGTGATAAGATGCTCGAACAATGATCGCTGAAACTTTTTTTGAACCGGAAGTTAACAATTGTTGAAAAGTCAAATAATTAAACAGGATGCATATGAAGAAAAAACGAATGGTGAAAGCATGGTGGGTTATTGCAGTTATGATTTCCTGCCTTGGCTTCTTCGGAAACGCTTTTGCGATCAGTGCTGGCAGTCCGGCCCCGGACTTTGATTTGCCCGGAACGAAAGGGAATGTCAAGCTTTCGAATGCGTCAGGATCGGTGGTTTATCTTGATTTCTGGGCTTCCTGGTGCGGCCCCTGCAGGCAATCATTCCCCTGGATGAATTCGATGCAGGAAAAATACAGCGCTCAGGGTCTGAAAGTTATCGGGATCAATCTTGATTCGAAAAACGACGAAGTTCAGAAGTTCCTTTCCCAGCTGCCGGCGAAATTCACCGTGGCGTTCGATTCCAAAGGGGTCACTCCAGGAGTTTACGGGGTCAAGGGTATGCCGACTAGCTTTCTGATCGGTAGAGACGGAAAGATTATCGAGGAGCACAGCGGTTTCAGGGAAAGTGATCGTGATGTGCTCGAGCAGAAAATCAAGTCAGCGCTGGAGGCAGGGAAATGAAAAATCAGGCATTCCAGAAATTGTTTCATGCGTTCATGCTGCTCATCATGCTCGCATTGTCGGCCTGCTCTACGGTACAGCCGTGGGAGAAGGGCACGCTTGCCCGGCCGGAAATGACATTCGAGGG
>CAIYPU010000063.1 GCA_903928225.1 uncultured Chlorobiaceae bacterium | reverse complement strand
CGGTTCCCACTTCCCTGCCGCGAAGAACACCACGTCGCCCGTTTCGAGCGAAAGTTCGGCCTTCAGGGCTGAAAGCTCATCTTCCGACATGAACTTAACGACCGGTCCTTTCGGCCCTTCATCCTTGAACTGGATGTAGGCAAGGCCTGCCGACCCGAGCTCGCGTGCCCGTTTTTCGGCCTTGTCGTAAAAGAGCCTCGATTCATTGCCGCGCCCTTTGAGGACAAGGGCTTTTACGCAGCACCCCTCTTTCGTGTTGGAAGCGAATACCTTGAAGCCGGAGTTCACGAAAAGCTTCGTGACATCCTGCATTTCGAGCGGAATGCGCAGGTCCGGCTTGTCCGAACCGAAACGGTTCATGACATCCCTGAAGCTGATCCTCGGGAACGGCACCTGGGTGATGCGCTTCTGCGACATGCTTCCGACGAGGTGCTCCATGAGCCCTTCGAGGATGGCGAACAGGTCGTCCTGCTCGATGAAGGCCATCTCCATATCGAGCTGGTAGAATTCACCCGGGCTGCGGTCTGCGCGCGCATCCTCGTCCCTGAAGCAGGGTGCGATCTGGAAATAACGCGGGAAGCCCGACACCATGAGCAGCTGCTTGAACTGCTGCGGCGCCTGCGGCAGCGCATAGAATTTGCCCGGATGCAGGCGGCTCGGCACGAGGAAGTCCCTCGCCCCTTCCGGAGAGCTCGACGTGAGGATCGGCGTCTGTATTTCTATGAAACCTTTTTCTTCGAGGTAGCGTCGAATGGCGCCGGAAATCCTGCTGCGGAAAATGATGTTCTGATGGATCTTTTCGCGGCGAAGGTCTATGAAGCGGTATTTCAGCCTCAGTTCTTCCGAAGTAGGAAGCTCGTCGGCAACCGGGAACGGAAGCGGCTGAGCGTTGCTTTCGATGCTGATATCCGACAGCACGACCTCGATTTCGCCCGATGCAAGCCTGGGGTTGACCGTTGCCGGGCTGCGGCGAACGACCGTGCCCCTGACACAGATGACCGATTCTGCATGCAGCTGTTCGGCCTTGCCGAAAAGCTCTTCACGTTCGGGCTGGATGACAAGCTGGCAGATACCGGTATGGTCCCTCAGATCGATGAAGATAAGCCCCCCATGGTCGCGGATACGGTGGACCCATCCGCCAAGCCGGACTTCGGTCTGTTCGAAGGAAGGGTTCAGAAGGCCGCAATAATGGGAACGGAAGCGGTTTGAAAGAGACTCGGCGCTGTATCCAGCTATACTCATGACGTTGAAAAATCCTTTGGTGGTTGAAAACTGAAAACCTGAATATGATGAATTTATATGACTTATGAAACCTTGCAGTGGCTCAGTAGACCAGCTCTCCGCCGAACTCGCTGATGATATAGCGGATAACCTCGTTCTGCTGCGAAAGTTCACCGAACAGGGTGAATATGCTCTTCTCCCGGGTACATGCGTCTTTCTCGGCATCGTAGCGGATATGGACCTCGAGCGGCATTTCGTAGAATTCAGATATCTCTTTCTGCAGCATCTTGCGTTCATGCTGGAGTTCCTCGTACGAAAATTTCCTGCAGCAGGCGATTTCGACTATCCCGCCCGGACGGCACGCCTCGATCTCGCACGATTCGAGGTGGGTAGCCATGAAGTTCCTGCTTTTCTTCGACATGTGCTCGAGGAACTGGTGCCATTCGAGCTTGAGCGACTGGATGTCGGCTGTGATCCCGTGATTCTGCGTTCCTCCGGCATCCTTCAGCGACGGCGCCGGAGCTTTCTTCATGGGCCTTGCGTGAGAGGCGAAACCGGAAAGTTTCTCCTGCCATGCACCGATGTCGATCCGGCCCTGCTCCTGGTGTTTCGCTTCCGGACGGGAGGGTTTCGGATCCTGTTGGGCAGCCTCCGGCAGCGGGGGTTCGGGGACCGATGCCTTCTTCAGGGGTTTGTCAGGAGCTTTTTTTTTTGAGGCTGCGGGACCTGCAGCGACGAGGGTTCGCCAGACCTCGGGGAATCGAGTTCGATCAGCTTCAGAAGGGCAAGCTCGAACCGGAACTGGTATTCGAACTGGAACTTCAGCTCTTTCTGGGTCTGGAGAAGGAATTCGACCATCTGCATGATCGAGGACGGGGTAAATTTCGCGGCATCCTGCCGGTACCGTTCGCGGACGGCGTCCGAGCGCTCGACAAGCCTTGTCGAGGAGAGGTTCTGCACTACGAGGATGTTGCGCAGGTGCTCGATGAGCTTTTCGAGGAAATCCTGTTCGTCGTAGCCGTTCTGGATGACGAACTGCGCCACATCGAGCATTTTCGCGGGGCTCCGTTCCGCAACCGCATCGGTGACGGCAAACATCTGGTCATCGTCGATATAGTTGAGCAGTTCGGCAACCCCCCGGTAGGTGATGCTGCCTTCATGCGCGTTCTCCGCCGAAAATGCGATGACCTGGTCGAGGATGCTCTGCGCATCACGCATCGAGCCCTGGGATTTGCGGCCGATAAGCTGGAGCGCATCGTCGTCGACCTGGATGCCTTCGGCCTGGCAGATGGATGAGAGCTGCTTCTGGATATCCTGCAGCGGTATCCGCTTGAAATTGAAACGCTGGCAGCGCGAAGCGATCGTGGCCGGGATCTTGTGGAGTTCGGTTGTCGCGAAAATGAAGATGGCGTGCGGCGGCGGTTCCTCGAGCGTCTTCAGGAAAGCGTTGAAGGCCGCTATGGAGAGCATGTGGACCTCGTCGATGATATAGACCTTATACTTGCCTTTCTGGGGTCCGTAACGAACATTTTCGCGCAGCGTGCGGATGTCGTCCACGCTGTTGTTCGATGCGGCGTCGAACTCCGCGATGTTGAGGCTGGTGCCCGAATCGAAATCCCTGCAGCTTTCGCACTCACCGCAAGGTTCGGTGACCTGCTGGAGGTATTCCGGGTCTTCGATCATTTTGCGGCAGTTCACCGCCTTTGCGAAAACCCTGGCAGCTGTGGTCTTGCCGACGCCACGCAACCCGGAAAAGATGTAGCCGTGCCCAAGCCTGCCCATCCTGAGCGAGTTCTGGATGGTGCGGGTGATATGCTCCTGGGCTGTGATATCGGCGAATCTGACCGGCCTGTATTTCCTGGCAATTACCTGGTACGACATCGGATTTGTTCAGTTGATCTCCCTGACCAGGGAGGCGAGAGGGATATTCATGCTGTTTTTGAGACACTCCGACACACCTTCCTGTATAGTATCGAAATGTACACTCTTTCCCGCTGAATCCAACAGGGTGTTTTCTTCTCCCGAGGAGAACCCGGCAGGTACTGCCTGATAAAGCTCGTAAAGGCTGACCTCGTGCAGGTCACGGGTTACGGCAAGCTCGCCGTTCGCGGTCATGTGCAGGTACTTGCGCTGCAGGAGCAGATCGACGATCTTCCTCAGGAACGGGGCAGCGTGCCTGAGTGGACCTTTCACCAGTTTGCCCATGCTGACCGGATGCCCTTCCTGCTGGGATTTCCAGATATACGCAAGCACGGGAAGGACGGTATGGACATCCCTCAGCGGATCATGTTCGTCACCGCTCATCCCGAGCGGCCTGAGGGCCCCGAGGCAGAACACAAACTCGGCGCCGGTGAGAATGACGACCCAGCCGAGGTAGATCCAGAAAAAAAAGATCGGCACGAGCGACAGGGCGCCGTAGATGTACTGGAACGTCGCAACGTGGGTAATATAGAAGGCGAACCATTTCTTCGAGAGCTCGAACAGCACCGCTG
>CAIYPU010000062.1 GCA_903928225.1 uncultured Chlorobiaceae bacterium | reverse complement strand
TGAAAACAAAGAAGTCTGCAATCTCAAGAATTGAAAATCATGCTGAGGACATCAGGCTTTCGACGCTGTATCACTATGCAGAAGCCTTGGGCAAAAAAATAAACTTCTCTATCCAATAGCACCCGTAAAATTGCGGAGGCTGATCGAACTGAATCAAAATCAGGGAATGCGGGACGTTTAACCGTAAGTGAAATAACTCGTATGTTTCGTAGGGGGAAAGTGGGTGGTCCTGAATAAGCCAAAAAGCGGCTTAATCCCTTTGTAAAAAAAGAATTGCTGTTCTGCCTCCCGGTTGAATACGCCGCTATGCAAAACCCAGCCACAACGCCATGGCTCGATTGACGGAAAGCATTTCCATATCGTTCAATCTTCCGAAAACAGGTCCAACTTTTTCGGAGGGGACCGTCTGAATTTTATCGACCATGACCTGGGAGGTTTTTTTCAGGTTGTTTTCCGCTGTGGGCTCGACAGCGATGCGAAACAATGGAGCGTCTCTCAAGTCACTCGTTACAGGCAATATCGTAACGGAAGGATGACCGGAAAAGAAATCCGACTGCACAACAAGCGCCGGCCGAGGTTTGCCGTAATCACCTGATAAAGCTATAGAGACCAGGTCTCCCCGTTTCATGCGGTCCATCCTTCATGATCGGCAACCTTTTCGAGATAGTTCAGGATATCCTTTTCCTGTGCGTCATTTTTCAGGAGCTCGGATTGCCGCTTGCATTCCAGTGCAAAGCCCTCTCTTCGGGTATCGGGCACCCATATCTGCACCGGACGCAATCCTGCCTTTCGTAAATTTGCCCTGTGTTTCTGCACTCTTTGAGCCACTCCTGCCATATTGCAACCTGATAAATTATTTTTTTTGTTACATGCAACGTACGAAAGCATATTGTTACATGCAACACTTTTATTTAAGCAGGAGTTCAAACCGCTAAAGGCGCAGTTTTGCATCAGGGAATAAGGGACATCGATCCGCAAGTGAAAGAACTGATCTGGTTCGAGTGCCGGAAAAAGAGGGAACGTTTGGTGATGTGACGTTTACAACGGCATAAACCGATTGCAGGATTTACCGGAGCTGCAGGATATATCGGTATTGAAACACAAAAGCCCGCGGTTTGCGGGCTTTCGTGTTTTATGTATAAAATATTGACTTGAGCCGGATTCTGAGAAGAGTGCACGGGTCTGAGAAATACAACTCACGTCTCAATGGTCAACCTGCTTACACACCCAGCTTCTGTAAAAAAGCGTTTAGTTCGGCATCTGAATCCAGTGCCAACTTTTTACCGGCCCTCTCAAGCGCTCGCATATTTGACTCAGAAGCGCAATCCATAGCACTGTTAACATCAGGAAATTTTTCCAGGTCAAGCTGAAGCCGCAGGTATTGATCGGCACAACCCGCACTATTGAACAGTTTTCTCACCTGATAATCAACCGTCTCGGCAACACCTGACATCATGATATCCAGTACCGGTCCGATCCAGCCGATCTTTCCCCAGTTTTTCGCTTCGGAATAGTGATAGGATTTATCGACTTCCCCCGTCCCAAGCGAAAGTATGTGCAAGTTGCCAACCGTCAATGTTGGATCTGCATTGAAAGCTTCAACACAGGCGCACATGGTTGGATTATTTGCAAAAACACCGCCATCGATCAAAGGATAAACCGTCCTGTCCAAGGAAGAAATGTTCGCTGGTTCAAAATATGTGGGCGCCGCTGAGGTAGCGCGGGCAACGTCACGAAGATAATAATCCCAGCCGCTGCCTTTTTTGCTGACATCTGCGCTATTGAAAAACTGAGCTTGCCGCCTTGTTATGTCGTAAGCGGTAATCAGACAAGGTTTGAGCAAATCGCTCAATTTCATATCCCCAAGGTAATCATGTAAAGCCTTTTCGAGCGCATGTGCGGAATACTTTGCATCGGCCACTCCATCAAGGGTTTCGATGCTTCTGAAAATAGAGACATCAAAAATATTGTCGCCGTGCTGGAAATAGAGGTCGAGAGCCTCCGGAGCAGAAAACTTCGGTTTTCCGCTAATCCTGTCGGGGCAAAGGTAGAGGCAAGTGAGTATTCCACCCGTACTGGTCCCGGCAATCAGATCAAAAGCATCAGAGATACGAAAATCCGGTTTCCCGGAAAGCTGCTGCAGCTTTTGTTCAACAGAAACAAGCACCTGCCCCGGAATAATGCCTCGGATGCCTCCGCCGTCAAGAGAAAGAATTCTCATAGGATATCTCCATTAAATGGTTTTGAATGTTGATTACCGGAATTTGATACTACCGCGCAAAGCCAACAGAGAATGCAATAATGACGAATTTACTGATGCGGTTCAGGACCGGTTTTCGGGGTCCTGTACGTTTATGGATTGAGCAAAATTGGGGGCAAAAAGTTCAACAATATGTCGTTACGGAACAGCTCCTTTCTTCATGAGGATGCTCGAAACAAACGACCCGTAACCATCCCTTTCATCATTGGGTTACGGGGTTATTTCCAGAATAATTTGTTGTTTCAGGGATTCGGGGGAATCCGGTTCGTTACTTGCAATGGGTAAGAGGACCCGGTAAAGAAGGGGCCCGGGGAATATCATTCCTTGAATATATCCATAAGATCGATCATTCCGTCATAAATTCAAGGGAGGGGATGTGACGTTTACAACGGCATAAACCGATTACAGGATTTACCGGAGCAGCAGGATATATCGGTATTGAAACACAAAAGCCCGCGGTTTGCGGGCTTTCGTGATTTATGTCCTGATCGCAGGATGGAACCTGCTTTATGCGGAGAGGGTGGGATTCGAACCCACGGTACACTTGCGCGCACAACGGTTTTCGAGACCGCCCGATTCAACCACTCTCGCACCTCTCCGTGTTATTCTGCAATCGCTTAGCTGATTCCGTAAGGCTTCTTCTGGACCGAAAGTCTGTAATTCGACCCGGAAAACGCTGCCTCGTTTCAGTAAGGACAGTGAATATAGGAAACTGGGCCTGATTATTCAAAGAGAACCTTCGGCGAAAAGAGGTCCGGTTGCCATTTTATCAGGGTCAACCGGCACCTTGTTGACGGAAGAGTGATCGTGCGCAGGGATCGGGTTTCCATGGGCATTGGTCGGCGGTGCACCCTTGAAAACCTCTCAAGGATGCAATCTTATCCGGCCCGATGGGCTCATGCATTGTGAAAAGGCGAAACGCATCAAGTGCTCTGAAGCCGATCTACCCGGAGAAAATCCCGGTCTGCAAGTCAGGCCTGCGTGATCTACGGCTCCACCCAATCGGAAAGCTTTGACGGTATCGCGGCGGGTGCGCCCTTGGGCATCTGCTGCGTGATGCAATGCATCCCGCCTCCTCCGGCGTTGATGTTTTCGGCATTGATCTGCACGATCTTCCTGTCCGGATAGACCTTCATCATGATCTGCCTGAACTCCTCGTCCTTCCGCCTGATCTCTTCCGGACGCCCTTTTTTCCAGTACGACGGTATCAGGACGACCTTGTTCGCAATCACGTAGTTGAGGTAGCTTGCCGCCAGGACGGTATTGATCCTGTCATTTTCGCCGATGACCGAGCCGTCGTCGAACTTCAGCCCCCTCAGCATTTTGAAAATCTCGTCTTTCCCGTCGGCCGGCTCGATGACCTCCTCCGGCACAGGCACCCGGATAATGGTGAATTTGTTGCCGTCCTGGTCGGTCGCGTTCTTCAGGATCTCGAAGTTCACCTCCATGCGTTTTTTCGTCTCTCTCGCGATTCCGCTTTTCGCCGCCTCTTTTTCCGTGACCTCCGCAAGAAGGATGGTGCCCGGAGAGGCAAACCGCGCATATTCGTCGATATGGCCTCCGGTCGTAAAGAGCGTGAAGAGGGCGCCGGGCAGTTTGCCTTTGTACGAGAGGTCGTCATCGGTGACGCCCTGCTTCATCCAGATCACTTTTTTGAGATTGAAGACGCGCTTGAACTCGTTCTCGATCTGCTCTTTCGACATTCCCGGGTTCCGGTCGAGTTCCACCACCTCGGTCGCCATCATCACTCCCTTTCCGTTGAACTCCCTGTTGCCTCCCTCGCTGACGAGGCTCGAACGCACAATCGGGAGCTTCATCTGGCGCGCCACCAGCCTGTCGACGCTTTCATCGGTCATCGAGGCCTTGCTGGTCTGGTCGTCGTAGCTCCAGTTGTTGAAGCCGAAATCGGCGATCGCGAGCCGGTTGCTGCCGTTTCTCAGGAAAATCGGCCCCATGTCGCGGAGCCAGAGGTCGTTATGGGCAATGATGTGCAACCTTACGCGGTTCGACGAAATACGGTTCTCCCGAAGCCATTTCGCCACCTCCTTCGCTTCCTCATGGTCCTGCACCATCAGGTCTACGTTGACCTGCGGTACGAGCGCCCGGATCATTTCCGCCTGCACTGCCTGGGAGGGCCTGCCGTGCAGGTTCTCATAGACCGGCCATGCCATCCAGATCGAGTCCATCTCTTCGAACTCGGCAGGCATGGTGTAGAGCTCTTTCTGTCCGGCAGCCGTGACCGCGACGGCATCGGCGGCGGAAGCCACCCTGCATGAAGGAGCCATCAGCAGTGAAGCGGCCGAAATCCCGGCGGCCAGGAACGAGGAAAGCGGTTTGAATTTCATTGAAGGATCGTTCAGGGTTAGTTCTCGGAAACGTCGGCACGGGAATGAAAATAGCCTATGCTTTTGTGGGGTTTCCGTTTACGAAAGGTAATAAATTCGTGAAATAACCATGCGTCCGGAATCGCATCCGGTATCGCTGTTCGTGACGAAATGGTTTCCGGTTAATGAAAAACCGGTCCGCCGCCAGGAAATGCAGAACGGATGCTGCGTATTTTCAAGGAAATAGCTCCATTCCGTATCCGTCAGCGTTCGTGATGGACGGTGTACTTGTACATGTTCGATGTCCGGCAGATGCGGGGCAGGTTCATGACGGCGGTTTCGAGGCAGCCGTAGGGAAAGGCGAGGAGCAGTTCGTCGGGTGCGAGCGCCATTCCGGCGTTGCCTCCGGTGTCGCCGAGCGTGAAGGTCGGCTTTCCGGTCTTGACGACGTAGCTCGAAACCATTTCGCAGGTTGAACCCCCGGCAATGCCGTGTATGATTTCACCGCTGTCGAACCCGTATGCCCTCAGGATGTGCTGTCCCTGAATGGGTTTGCAGACGATCAGCACCACGTCCGGCCGCAGGGTGTCCTCGTTCATGGCTGCAAGCGGCCCCACGATTTGCGCCTCGAATTCGCCGTCCCTGAACGGCATGGTCGCTTCCATCGAACACCGGAGGGCACCCATGTTCCCGAAGAGCTTGCCGTCGCCGATCATGAACTTTTCCGCGGCCTCGAGCGGTATGAGGGTGCCGAACCCGGAGGAAATGGCCCCGCCGCCGCACACCTGCTGGTCCTTTGTCGTATAGAACGGTCCCGCGCCCCTGAGGCAGTCGCCCCACATCGCGCACAGAAAGGACTTCGGCTGGCGTTCTTCCGACGTCGCCCCGAATTTTTTTATTCCTTCCGGCAGGTCGCCGAGCGAAGCGATGAATTTGACGGCGACGGGATTGTATGTGAGCCCTTCGCACTGCATGAGTGTTTGCGAAAGTTGTTCCGGGGTCATGGCGCGCAGCGTTGTTGTTGCAGATACGTTTACCGGTAAACCCGGTATTCATGAAAGATAGGATAAAACATCGATAATCCGGACCACGGCCTTTATCCGGCGCCACCCGTTTACCTGCACCTTCAGCAAAAACCTGCAGTGCTTTTTCCTTCGTCGAGATAGCAGCAGCCTCCTGTTTCTTCAGGTTTGGACGATCAGCCACTCTCCCGGAGATGCTCCCGCTGTTCTGTGCCTCTGATTTTTCTTTCAGCCTAACCACAAGAAATTAAAATGATTATCGTCAATAACACTGTTTGTCGTCCTTGCAGGCAAACCTGAAGCCCGTACTGATGGATGTCTGTCATTCACCGGTACGGTTTTGTCTTGATAACAATTAACATGATTCAACGATGAAAAAGCTGATTATGCCACTTATGGTAACGGGCCTGTGTTTTGCACCTTCGCTGTCGTATGCGGCGGCAAGTCCCTATGTGAGCGTTTCCGGAGGTCTGGGTTTCATGAACAATTCCAGCGAGAACGGATACAGCGATGCAGTAAGCTACAATACCGGTTACCTCATCAATGGCGCTGTCGGTCTGAAGAACGATACCGGCCGTCTCGAAGCTGAAATCGGGTACCACAACAACGGCGTCGATACGCATAACGGGTCATCCGTATCCAACACCGATGTTTCCGTATGGTCTTTCATGGCGAACGGTTACCTCGATTACAACATGAAAGGAAAGGGCTTTTCGCCGTATGTCATGGGAGGCGTCGGGTTCGCCGATGCCGGCATTCATTCGGACTCCGGTGATTACGGCGATACCGTGTTCGCATGGCAGGTCGGTGCCGGGGTTGGCATCAAGGCTACGGAGAAGGTTGCCGTCGATGTCGGGTACCGGTATTTCAAACCTTCGGATGTGAGCTGGAATGGAAATGAGTACTCCCTTGCCAGCCACAATGTCGTTGCCGGGATCAGGTGCTCGATCTGACGGAGCTTTTCCGATTGCACCAGGAAGACCAGAAACGGTCCCGGAAATCCGGGGCCGTTCCTGTTTCCGGGGATATGCTTTTGCCTCCGCCGCCTGACAGATGGACCCATCAGGAACGCGGATGTTTTCTTTTCATCTGCCGATTCGTTAGATTTTCAGGATATTTGCAGGGATTTCATGCTATGAACGCTTGATTTCACCGGTATTCCGACCTCCGACGACCAATAGACCAATGACCAATATGAAACTTCGCATTTTCGGTTTGCTCGCTGCGGTCATGACGATCGCCTGGACCACTGCATATTGCATAGCTCCGGCGCCTGCACCTGAACAGGTCGCCAAATGGCAGAATGATGCCGCCGCCGGAAAGAGCGACGCCCAGTACTGCATGGGGGTGCTGAACGAAACCGGTCAGGGTGTCGCGAAAAACTATGCCGAAGCCATGAAATTCTACCGGCTTGCCGCCGACAAGGGCGATACGAGGGCACAGGTGAGCATCGGCTGGATGTATGAAAACGGTGAGGGCGTCAGGGCGAGCAACAGTGAGGCCTTGAAGTGGTACCGCATGGCTGCCGATAAAAATGATGCCTCGGCCCAGTACCATATCGGGGCTTTGTACGAATACGGGTACGGTGTTCCGAAAAACATAGACGAAGCCATAAAATTCTACCGGCTTGCCGCCGACCAGGATGACCCACGGGCCCAGATCAGCCTTGCCGCGAAATACGAGACAGGATGGGGTGTCGGGCAGAACTACAAGGATGCCATGAAATGGTACCGGAAGGCCGCCGACAGCAAAAACGCGGCAGGGCAGTATTGTGTGGGGAACATGTACGAGCTTGGCTTCGGGACACCTCAGGATTATGCCGAGGCGCTCAAATGGTACCGCTTGTCTGCAGAGCAGGGCTACGGTCCGGCGATCTTCCAGATCGGGGACATGTACGAGACCGGAAGGGGCGTGAAAAAGGATCTGGCGCAGGCGAAAAAGTGGTACAAAAAATCGTGCAGCAGCGGACAGAAGCTCGGCTGCATCAAGTACCAGAACATGGATTGACCTTTCCCCCTCTTTCTGAAAATAAACCGGAAGCCGCCTGGCTTCCGGTCCACGATATAGATGAAGAACAACTTCTTCGGTCAGAATTCATACCGGATGCCGGCAAGAATGTTATGAGCATGCCAGGTCATCTCTCCTTCCAGGTTGTCGATGTCCTCTGCCGTTATGTAACGGTAGCCGAGATCGAAGGTCACATTCTTCGCCACTTCAAAACCGATGCCGGCACCCAACTGCCAGGCGAAACCGGTCCCGTTGGTGTAATCGTCTTCGGTGCTGACGTCGGCGATACCCGCACCGGCCATGATGTAAGGCTTGACCTTTGATCCGGTATCGAAATCATAGTACGCGTTTGCCATCGCCGTCAGAATCTCCAGTCCTCCCCATGTCGGTTCGTCTGTGTAGTCGTGCTTCTGATAACCGACGGCAGCCTCGAGTCGTGCCGAACCGAAATTGTAGCCTATGGCGCCATTGACCACAAGGGAGTTGTCCAGCGGATAATTTCCTGAAGGAAACTCCGCGTCAGCCGGTAACCCGATGCCCAATGAGCCGCTCACATAAGGGGCGGCATATGCGGGAGCGTATCCCAGACAAGCCGCGATCGCTGCAATAACCAGTTTCTTTTTCATGGCTGTATCCATTGAGTTGGTAAAATTTATTGATCCATTAATACATAAAGCTCCGGAGCGCTTTCCATAGTTCCTGAAGTTGACGGATTGTCAAGGGCTCGAGACGTTTCAGACAACGTCATTCTTTTTGCCGCGGTTGTTCAATCACGCTCTGCCTCTTGCTGCCGGCAGACAGAACGGACAGCGGAGGAATCCGGAACAGCGGTTGCGGAATCGTTTGACAGTATGGAAATAATATTGTATAATTACGCATTAATTTCATTATCTCCTGCTGGTACGCTCTGGTCAGAATGCCGGATTTTCCGGCTGATCCTGCGGCTGGTCATTCGCATAAGGCATCCCATCCGAAATGACATGGAGGTGATCTTGCAGGAATAATCCGGATGATGACTTTCAAACGGCAACAGCCTCAACGCCCGGCGTATTGCAGGGAACAACCGTTCTTTTTCTTGACGCCTGCCGGTATTCTGAAAGGCTCGGTTATTTCCTGCCTGTTCCGGTTGCCGGAAGGGTTGCTCGACGATGTAACATCTTTTTCCGTTCAGGGTATGCAGAAACCAACGAAAGACAACAGCCGGCTCATGGCCCCGGTGATGAGCGGGGTCGTACTTGCAGCCCTCGTCTCTTTTGCCGAACAATATCTGCTGCCTTGGGCGACAGCGCTGGTATGCCTTGTATGGACAGTCACGGCTGAAATCATCTGCAGGATGGTTTTCGATACCGGTTTTCTCGGACCGCTGCTTGCCGACCTGTTCGCTGTTTCGTCAGCCCGTAAAAACGTGGATGGGCATGCATGAAGAGGTTTTATCCGCTGTTCTTCGGGATGGGCATTCTTCTGGCGCTTCTGGTTTCATCGGTTCTCTGTACCGGCAAACGTGTTGTCTGCAACTATACCGACAGCCTGCCCCATGGTATCTACCTGATCTGCCGGGGGACGGTCAAAAAAGGTGATATCGTTGTGTTCAGGCCGACAGGGGTTGCCGCAAAACTGATCGGGGAGCGTCATTACCTCCGGCCGGACGGGTTCCTGATGAAGCATGTCGCCGGGCTGCCCGGTGATTCCGTGTGCGCTGACAGAAGTTATTTCCGGGTTGCGGGAAGAGACTACGGTGAACGGGCGGATTGCGACAGTAAAGGCAGGCCGTTGCCAGCATACCGCTTCTGCGGCCGGTTGAAAGTGGGGATAATCGTAGCCAGCTGGGGAATGAAAAACAGTTTCGACTCACGGTATTTCGGGCCTGTCGAAAGAGCGAGCATCATCGGCATCGCAAAACCGCTGTGGATTTTTTAAGGCCGGAATGCAATCCCTGAAATCCGGCCCCATGAGCATCGGATTATTGCCGGTTTACGGAACAACAACTCTATTCCATCAGAAGCATAGCGAAACATGAAGGACAACGATCAGCAAAACGGGTATTCGCATAAAATAGCCAACGGTATTCGGGAAAACGGAGAGCGGAAAAGAAAGAGGGCAAACCATTCGGACGCCGGGGTGAAGACCATCCAGGAGATCGCGATTCTTGACGGAGCAGAAACAGACCATTGGATCGACTGGTCCTCGATCAGGGTCGTCATACCCGGCACCAAATCCATTCTGCACATGCGCATCGACAGCGACATCCTCGAATTTTTCCGCAGCCAGGGCAAGGGCTACCAGCGCAAAATCAACGCTGTCCTGCGCTCCTACGTCGAGCAGTACCGGGATAATTAGGATGGGTAGGGGCTGTTGTTTTCGATTATACAATTTTCTGTGAAAACAGACTGAAAACGCGATTTTTCAATATTTATAAATTAAAATAATTTGAAAAGAAGTGAATTATGAGTATTATTGGTCAGTTGATTCAATCAATTACTCACCCTTTCTGTTATCAGTACCCTGTCAGTTTTCATTGTTGTACTCTTTGTCTGCCAGTCGCTAAAGAAGTTTATACGTGCCGTCAATTCAAATAATCAATTTGGACAATGGCATCACTAAAAGAGGTATCCAGTTCAAGGAAGTATGACGCGTTAAGGACGGCCCTGATGCCGGTCATGAGTTTTCTGGATGATGCACTCACTCTTGAAATCATGGTCAATGCCGATGGAAAAGTCTGGGTTGATAAGTTCAAAGAAGGCATGTTTTTTTCAGGTATTGTCATGATCCCTGATGAAGTAGAGCGTGTTGTTCGTCTGCTGGCGGCAGCTATGAACGCCGAAGTCAACGAGAAGAATCCCTCTTTATCAGCGAAACTTCCCATTTGGGGCGCAAGGGTACAGGCTTCCGTTCCTCCAATTGTTGCATCTCCTGTTTTTTCCCTTAGAAAACCAGCTAAGGTGGTTTACCCGATCCAGGATTATGTTGATTGCAATATTCTGACAACGGAACAATCATCATTTCTGAAACAAGCAGTCAGAGAAAGAAAAAATATACTTGTCGGTGGTGGTACCGGTTCAGGAAAAACTACCTTTGTCAATGCTCTTCTGCAGGAAATCGCCGGAACAAGAGACCGCTTATATATTGTTGAAGATAATCCGGAGTTGCAGTGTGATGCGGAAAACAAGGTAGAAATATTTGTGCAACCGCCAGTCTATACCCATCAGAAAGCGATCATGGATGCTTTACGGTTCAGACCTGACAGGATTATAGTCGGTGAAGTCAGGGATGGGGCTGCTATCGATATGCTGAAAGCGTGGAATACCGGTCATCCTGGCGGAATTGCCACGATACATGCCAATAGTACATTATCGATGCTTGACCGTCTTTGTCAGCTCTGTGAAGAGGTTATGCCTCATGCCCCACGTTACCTGATTGCAGATGCGATCGATATCTGCATTCACCTGAAACGGGACACTGTTCACCCGGCTGGTCGTTCAATCACAGGAATAATGGAAGTCGCAGGAGAATTGGATGGTCAATGGCATTTGCAGAAACCCTTTATTTAAGCAGTTCTTCTTAGTACCTCGTATTCATTCAACCATTAAATCATGACGACAATGAAACATCATGACATGATTTGCTTTGTGATCGATATTGTAAAAAGAGCGAATAATAAAATAAATAAAAAAGTAAGGTGCTTGATAACCTGTTCTTTTATCAATCTGCTTGCAGCATCTCAGGTGTATGCTGCAAGCACCTCTTCAGGCATGCCATGGGAAGATCCATTGAATAAACTGCTTGATTCGCTGACTGGGCCGGTTTCGCGGGTGCTCGGAGCGGTCGCCATTATAGGTCTTGGTATCGGAATAGCATTCTCTGATGGCGGCAGCATGATGCAAAAGGCTTTGTGGGTTGTCATGGGACTTGCTATTGCTTTCAATGCGATTTCCTGGGGGCTCACTTTCATAGGTTTTAGCGGGGGACTTCTGGTATGATCGACGGTTATGAAGTTCCGGTTCACCGATCACTGACAGATCTGATTCTTCTTGGTGGAGTTCCAAGAACACCAGCCATCCTGCTCTGGACTATTTCCGCAACGCTCGGGTTCGGGCTCCAGCAGATATGGGTTCTTCCTGTGGCCATTACATTCCATTTCGTCTTGGTGGCCATGACTCGCAAAGACCCTTATTTTTTCGAGGTATTCATTCGGGCATTGAAGACTCCCAAACGTCTCTATCCCTGAAACCGATGATCAATCTGAAACAATATCGAGAGCCTACCACTCGATTACCAGACTATCTTCCCTGGGCGGCTATCGTCGCTCCAGGTGTTGTTCTGCAGAAAGCCGCCATACTGCAGAAAAGTTATGCGTTCCGAGGACCGGATCTCAGCAGTTCCTCTCATTCGGAGCTTGTTTCTGCAGTTGCCCGTTTGAACAACTCATTGAAGAGGCTTGGTTCCGGCTGGAGTCTTTTTATCGAAGCGCAGCGGTTTCATACCGCGGATTATCAAAGTGCGGAATGGAAACATCCTGCTGCGTGGCTGCTGGACCTGGAGAGAAAACATCAGTTCATGAAATATGGTGCTCATTTCGAGAGTGCATACTACATAACGTTTGTTTGGTCGATGCCAACGGAAAAAAGCAGGAATGTCAACAGTTTATTTTATGAAGACCCTGAAGGAAAGCTCGATGCATCATTGGAAAACATGCGTGATCTCGAGTATTTCCAGAAAACATGTATGGAAATAGCCGATTTGATGGCAGGGGTATTCATCGAAGTTATTGAGTTGGATGACCATGAGACCCTTACCTATCTGCACAGCACAATTTCCACAAACAGGCATCGGGTTGCTGCTCCCGATATCCCAATGTATCTCGATGCCCTGCTTCCTGATCAGGCTTTGACTGTTGCAGATATCCCCATGCTGGGTGATTGCTTTATCCCAACCGTAACCTTTACTGGTTTTCCTGCGGTTTCGGTTCCAGGAATCCTCGATGAATTGAACCATCTGGAAATTGAATACCGGTGGTCTACGAGGTTCATGTGTATGGACAAACAGGATGCGCAGAAAGAGCTTATAAAATATCGGAGACAGTGGTGGAGTAAACGCAAGAGCCTCTTGACCATGTTGAAAGAAGAGGCTACCAAAGAAGCTTCTGCTTTACTTGATTCCGATGCGGCAAACAAAGCTGCAGATGCTGATGCTGCTTTGCAGGAACTGGGCGATGATCTTCAGGCCTTCGGATACCTGACCTGTACGGTTACGGTAATGCACGATGATCTACAGGAAGCAGTGAGGCGAATACGGCGGATAAAGCAAGTTATTCAGGGGAGAGGCTTCACCGTCAAGGATGAAACGCTGAATTCACTTGAAGCCTGGCTCGGCAGTTTGCCTGGCCATATCTATGCCAATGTCCGTCGTCCCATAATCAGCACTCTTTCGCTTGCCCATATGATGCCACTATCTGCGATATGGGCAGGGGCAGAAGAAAACAGGCATCTGAAGGATGTCTGCGGGAACGGTATGTGCCATATCATGTGCAGTACGACTGGCAGTACGCCTTTCCGTCTGAACCTGAATGTCGGGGATGTAGGTCATACGCTTGTTGTAGGTCCGACCGGTGCGGGTAAATCGACATTGCTTTCTATGTTGGCATTGCAATGGCTTCGTTATCCGGAAGCGCAAGTATTCATTTTTGACAAAGACCGATCGGCCAGAGCTTCAACTGTTGCTGTACAAGGCGATTATTTTGAGCCGGGAGGGGACTCCGCCCCATTGGCGTTCCAACCGCTTGTAGGGATCGACGAGCTTGCTGAACGAATCTGGGCAGCCGAATTTATCCTGTTATTGCTCGAAGAACAAAAAGTTGATGAGACACCAGCCTTGAAAAAGGAGATCGATGCTGCGTTGCTGAATCTTGTCACGTATGACAAAAATGCCCGAACATTGACACTATTCTGTGAGCTGGTCCAGTCTAGGGATGTCCGTGATGCATTAAGGCCATACACTTTGGCAGGAAACTATGGCCAGATATTCGATGCATCCGAAGAGATAGAAGTAACCGGAAGCTGGATGACCCTCGAGATGAATGCACTGATGAGCATGAACGAGGAAGCGGTTATACCGGCACTGTTCTATCTGTTTCATCTTACAGAAAAAAGGTTTAATGGCCGACCTACTCTTCTTATCCTCGATGAGGCCTGGCTGTTCCTTAAACATCCGGTTTTCATGCGTCAGTTGCAGAACTGGCTCAAGACCCTTAGAAAGAAAAATGTTTATGTCGTTTTCGCCACACAGGAAATTGCCGATGCCGCGAATTCGCCTATCATGGCGACGATCCTTTCAGCATGTCATACCAAAATATATCTCCCTGATGATGAGGCCCTGACGCCTTTTATGAGTGAGACCTACAGCAAATTCGGGTTGTCAGATGCCGAAATCCAGTTGCTTGCCTATCTGCAGGCAAAGCGTGATTACTACTACCGCTCGGTAACCGGCCACCGGGTGTTTTCTCTCAATATGGGCCCAGTCGCTCTTACATTTGCAGGCATGTCGTCACCAGATGACCAGAAAACCATAGACTGGATAGTGGCGAACAATTCTCCAGGTAGCAGGGCATCCGCTTTGCTCAGGTACAAAGGTTTAAAAGCGGAGGCGCAATTACTGGAAAGCTGTAATGATGGTGTCATGCAGTCATAACTGCAGCAATGACCAATGTGCCATGAATACCATAATCAAACAGAAGTTACATGTCGATGTTCTGCTGATCAGATCACGGTGAGGCTTTACCAGATATTAACCTATAAAGAAAACAATTAACGGAGACATAAACCATGAAACATGAAACAATCCGGATAAACGGCCACTTCTTCCGGGCACTATTTTTTTCGATCTGCATCCTTACAATGTTCATGACTTCAGGGTGCGACGATCGCATAAAAATCAGGCAGGGCGATGTTGAAATATCGATTCCACGCAAAGACTACGAAGCTGCCAAGACTTTTAATAAAAAATTCTGGCATATACCGCATCAGGATTTAACTCCTCATCCAGTACAATTGCCAGCCATAAAACACAATTGAATAAAAAAATACCAGAGTTGACCCAGGAATCCTTGAAATCATACAACCAAATATCTGGAAGGAGAGCCTGTTACAAACAGTTATCCATGTACCGAAAAGGTTTTTACTCGGTATTGAAATCGATGTCTATAACGGGCAAACTTGCTTTTGTATGCATGGATGACTGGTCCGGAACAATGGTATGCCAGGGTTCATTACCGCTGATAATGGTTCGGAATTTATCGGTAACTCTATAAAAAACCAATGCCATGAAAATATCAATCAAACGAAATTTCTTTGCCGTTTTTTTACTCGTCCTCTCACTCAGTATGGTGCCGATCAGACAGGCGTCGGCCATTATTACCGTGATCGACTATTCCAACCTCAGAGAGAATACCCTGACAGCACTGAGGAATGCCCAGCAGATCCAGAACCAGCTTTCCATGATTGCCAACCAGGTGAAAACCTTAACTACACTGCCAAGTGAGATGTTCGGAGCGGTCAAGGGGATTTATGACAGCAATATGAGGGAGTTGAACAGTATCATGTCCAGTGTGCAGGGCATTTCCTTCGATCTCAACCAGATCAGTTCCCAATACGATCAACTTTATCCTCAAGGACGCTGGGATTCTATGAGCAGCGGTCAATATGCTGAAATTATTCAGAAATGGAATACCGAGTTGTCCAATGCTGCTAAAATCGCCATGCAGGGTCAATCTGTCATTCAGCGTTCGCAGGATTACAATAACGAGGCGATAGCGATCCTCAACCGTTCATCCGGTGCCGATGGAGAAGTCCGTCAACTGCAGTCGACGAATCAGATGCTGGGGATTGTCTCTTCACAGCTTTCAGGGTTGACTGAAAACCTTGCCACCAGCAGTCGAATAACGGCAATGATGGCCGCTGAGGATGCGCAACGGAGGGAAGCCGCGGCAGCATGGAGTGCGCAATTGTTGGAAGGATTAGGAACTCATGATACTACAATTCATGGTGTTACTCTTCCTGATATCAAATAAAACAATAATAGGAGTCAAACATGAAAACCATAAAAGCACTTTCACGTAATGCTTTCGGGCTTTTTCTTCTTCTTTTTTCGTTTGGATGTGCCGTAAAAGTTGAGCCACTAAATGTAAAAAATAATAAAGATAACCGGTCTCATACTGAGCAAATATTGAAAGGATTGGGAACCCATGACACCAAGGTTCATGGTGTTACTCTTCCTGACATCAAATAACTGAGGAGAGCAGGATGTTGGCAGCAGTAGAAGCCGGGATATTGACACAAACCCTGACGTTATTCCTTCAAAAATTCAGCCATGGCTGGGGCAACCTTCAGCCTGCTATCAATTTTCTTATCAAGGTTTTTCTTGGTATAGAGATTGTGATGTTTGGATTTTGGATAGCACTTGGTGGTATCGATAACCTTGTTGGCATTATGAAGAAGTTTCTCTATTTGCTGACTTGGGCTATGATAATCAAGAAATTTCCGGAGCTTTCTAACGCGTTTGTAAAATCACTGGTTGCTGCTGGGCAAACCGCAGGTGGTGGAAGTGGTGGTAACATCTTTGATCCCTCAAGCGTACTTGGTATAGGTCTTAATAATCTGACTCCCGCATTTAAAGAAGTGTTCATGATGAATTTTCTTGATGATTTTGGGAGTATTATAACATTGATCGTATGTCTGCTTCTGATAGGCTTAGCTTATCTTATTATTGCCTGGCAGATCTTTTATACGGTTCTGGAATTTTACCTGATTGCTGCTTTAGTCGGGCTTTTTCTTCCTTTCGGCTTTTTTGAGCCAACCAAATTCCTCGCTGAAAAATCTATTGGTGCCATTATTTCTGCCGGAATCAAGCTCATGGTAATGGCATTCCTTGTTGCCATTATCCAGCCATCATTACATGATCTTTCCTTTTCCGGGAAGCTCACCCTGGATGAATGTTTGAGCATACTGTTAATGTCTGGCGCGCTTGCTTTTCTATGCTGGAACGCACCTGGAGTTGCGGCGGGACTGATGTCTGGCAGTCCAAGCCTATCTGCAGGTGTGGCATATCAAAATGCCGTTGCTGCTGGCAGTGTTGCGGCATTAGCTACTATGGGAGCGGTAAAATCTGTCGGTGGGGTGGTGTTCAATGCGGTCAAGGCTGCAACTACATCACATTCTGATGAAAATAATAAAAAATCTGGCGGAAAAGTTGGGGGTGGAGCTGGTAAAGTAATCGGAGCAGCTATAAAACAGTCTTCAAAAGTTGCGGGCCAAGCGGTGCAGAAAGCCGGGGATGGAGTTTCTGCTGCGGGACAAGGCATTAAGGCCGCAGGAGGACAGATTGCAGCCACCCCAATTCCAGTTGTTTCTCAAGTTGCCGGTGCGGTTGTCGGTGCAGCAGGGGTTGTTGCCGAGTTTGCCGGTAAAGGTATTTCCGCTGCAGGAAAGGGTATTGAAAAAGCGGGCGAGGTGTCAGGAAAAGCTGCAGAAAAAAGTGCGGAAAAAGCTGGAGAAACAGTTGGTGCTCTTGCTGATAAAACTGCTGTTGCCGCAGAAAAGGCGGCCGTTAGTACAGATAAGTCGGATGAAAAGGAGGTTAAAACAGCTGCAGCATTGGGCGATGAAAAGAAAGATAAATCATCTGGCTGGGCAAAGGAAGTCCTGAAAGCCATGCAGAATACTCCTGAGGAAGCAAGACCTTCCGGTGGGGGCGTTGAGCCCAGGCTTTAATCCTTTAAATAATTCACGTACTGAAAAACTATGAAAACAGGCAAAGTCTGGACTCCTCAAGGAGGGCTTGATACTCCCTATAAACGGGCTTCTCAGGAATGGGATATGCGGATTGGCGATGCTGTAATTCAGGCAAAAAATTGGAGGCTTGCAACGTTAACCATTCTGCTTTTCGTCGCATTTCCCTCGGTTTGCGGGATGATCTATCTTGGCTCCCTGCCGAAAATGGTGCCTCATATTGTCGAGGTCGCCCAGGACGGCGGAGCGAATTATCGCGGAGTTGCCGGACAGCAATGGGGGCAGTACAAGCCGTCCGATCCATCTATAAAGTACCATCTGCACCGTTTTATCATGGATACGAGGATGATCAGCAGCGATGCCGGTGTTATCAAAGCAAACTGGCTCGATGCCTTTAAACTGGTATCCCCCAAGGGCGCCAATATGCTCTCTGCATACGTTCAGAAAAACGATCCCTTCATTCGTTCATCAAGAGAAAGGGTCGGCATCGATTTCCTTTCAATGTTGAGAATTTCCGAAGATTCCTGGCAGGTTGACTGGAAAGAATCGCAGTGGGGGATTATGGGAGAACCACTCGGAGAAACCAACTGGAGGGGAATTTTCAAGATTATCCTGAAACAGCCGGAAACGGAAAAAGATCTCGTTTCCAACCCGATCGGCCTTTATGTCGATGAATACAACATTGCCCAGATCGTCAGGTAAGTCATAATCCAATCAACTATTCTATGCACATGTTCAATTGTAAGAGACTTGGTTCCGGTTTATTGGTTTCCATTTTCCTTACGGTCAATGCGCTTGCCACTCCGCAGGCGGTTATTGACAGGGCCAACCATGAATCGCAGCGGAACCCTGACAGCTACGGCTACCACAATGCCATCATGAAATATGACTACGAGGAGGGTCAGCTTTATCAGGTATACTGTGCCCCTTTGCGAATCACCGACATTCAACTTGAGCCGGGTGAAACCCTGACATCTGAGCCGGTAGGCGGGGATTCCGTTCGCTGGATACTTGCCCGGACGAAAAGCCGGGTAAACGGCCTCGATCAGGAGCATGTCTATATCAAACCGACCAGACCGGAGCTGAAAACAACTCTGAGCCTCAACACCAACCTCAGAACCTATCACATCGAGCTGACGAGTTACGAAACCACCTATATGGCAGCGGTTTCCTGGAATTACGAGCAGTACAACATGCGTCAGATTTCCCGTATCGAAAACAATGCCATCGATCAGAAAGTGAATATTGCAGCGCTCAATTTCAATTACCGGATCGACGTGAAAAAAGGCAGCACGCCTTACTGGTTGCCGGCGAAAGTCTTCGATGATGGCATGAAAACCTTTATCCAGTTCCCTGTTGAAATGCAGTACCGCGAATGTCCTGTCCTTTTCGCCCTTGGGTCGAAAAACGATATGCAGCTTGTCAATTTCCGGGTGAAGAAAGATTACTACGTGGTGGACCGCCTGTTCGAAAAAGCTGAACTTCGGGGTGGCCAGGATGGAGATACGATTATCAGAATTGCAAAATCCCGATAAACGCTATGGTATTTGGAAGAAAAAAACGATCGGTCCGATCGGACGGATCAGTTGGATCGCAAGGATCAATCGGATCGAAGGGATCGGTCGGATCGGAAGGGATGGCCGGGGATGTGCATGCTTCGAAGGTCCCGCCGGACGATCCGAGGCTCTGGAGGCCTGCGGTAAAAGGTCGCCGCCTGAAAAAGGGGCCGGTGTTCGTCCTGGGAGCGCTGATCATGAGCATTATCGTGGTTGCCCTCACAGTGGCCATCTGGCCGAAAGACAAAACGAAGGCCACGAAAAAAGAGGACGTCCACCTGAACCAGATATTCACCATTCCCGACAACATCAGAAAAGGTCCGGGCAATGACGCCCCGCTCATGGTCGGGCCTGCCCAGGCAACGGACAATCCGGAAACGGAATCCCTGTCTGGCCAGCCATCTGCCTTCAGTGCTGAACCTGCCATCATGAACGGCAGAAACGTAATAGGCCGGCAAACGGCATACAACGGAAATTCCGGTGGTTACCGGCAGAGCCCCGAAGAAAATGAAAAGCAGGCGGCAATAATGGCGAGCCCCTTTTTCGGCGGAAACGGCAATTCACGGCAAAATTCGGAAAATTCGCCCTCGTCCCTGCTGGCATCGCTGACCGGCAGCCAGCAGAACTCCACTCAGGCCGATACAAACCCCTTTGGCCGTGGAGGTCAGAACATGCAGGACCGGAAAAACGATTTTTTCTCGAACGGTTCGGGGGATGAAAAGGAGTACGTATCGAAAACAGCGCATGCACCACTCAGCAAGTATGAAATCAAAGCAGGCAGCGTCATTCCGGTTATCCTCGTTACCGCGATCAACAGCGATCTGCCCGGCAATGTCGTCGCCATGGTGAGCGAGGATGTCTACGATACCCGTACCGGCGACTACCTTCTCATTCCGAAAGGCACCCGCGTGCTCGGCCGTTACGACTCCATGGTAAGCTACGGCCAAAGCAGGGTCCAGGTCAACTGGAACCGGATCGTCAGGCCTGACGGAAGTTCGATTCTCCTTGACAATATGCCCGGTGTTGACCTTGCAGGAAACAGCGGATACAAAGACAGGGTGGACAACCATTTCGACCGGCTGGCCGGAGGGGTCATCCTTTCGTCACTCCTCTCTGTCGGGGCTTCGGTTTCACAGGGGGCTTACACCGATGAGTCGAGCATGACCATGCAGCAGCGGATGGCGGCGAATGTCGGTGAGAACCTGAACAACGTCGGTTCGCAGATCACCCGCAAGAATCTTGATGTCCAGCCGACCCTGAAAATCCTTGCAGGCCGGAAAGTCAATGTGCTGGTCAACAAGGATATGATCCTCACGCCTTATGGAGAAAACAGCTGAAAGCAACGTCGTTTTTTTCAGCGTGCTTTTTCACGGTTCCTGCATATGATCGATGGCCGCTCAGCTTGTATTGCAGGATGTTGTGAGAATTCTTCCTGCAGTGTCAGTTGAGTAACTTTTCCTTCCTCTGTTCGAACTCTTCTTCCCTCAGCAGTCCCTGCCGCCTCAGATCGCCCAGTTTTTGTATTTCATCCGATAAGGAATCGTTTTTCACGAAGAATTGGGGGTTGTAATGATATGCCAGCTTTTTCGCCTCGCTTTCATTGGCGATGATCACCCTGAACACCCCGTGCCAGTACCTGGCCTGGTTCATCTGTTCATTGCAGAAGCCGCAGCCCCTTGTTGTCGCCGTATTCAGGAAATTCAGGGTATGCAGAGGATAATCGAGGTTGTTGATCGTGATTTCAAGGTCGATCCTGCAGGTGTGAGGCGAAGCCGTTGACTTTCCCGAATAAACTCCCAAACCCAATCCTCCAACCACCATGCCGCTGCTTTTCCCGACGATATCGTCGTATTCGAACAGTTCCGTCGCAATAATATCCCGGTACGGCAGGACATAGTGTGAATACTCTCCGAAAATCGTAACCAGGCAAAGCAGGTTGCTGTTTTCGTCGAATGCGACGCCTGTTTTCTGGTTGGCGCTCAGGAGATATCTTGTCGGGGAGAAGTTTTCGATATTCGAGAGGTAATGACAGAATTTTTTGAACCGTTTTCGTGCAAGCGCATCCCTGATCATTCCGAAAATCTTTCTGATGCAATATTTTACAATGGCAATCAGGATGAAGGGCGAGGATAAAATGAGCAGCAGTTTAAGGATAAACAGAAAAACCGTCATCGTATGGCTCCCTAATCGAAAGCTGATAGAAAAAGCCTGAAGGACTGCGGGGGTTGATGGAATATAGGGAAAAAGAGAAAAAGCGTAATTATTGTGTGCTTTCGCGCGCCGGAATGGTAGCAAATTCGTGTCGCAGTTCTTGTTTTTGTTTCACTGAACTGCGGCGCGAATTTACTGAGGATTGCTGAAGAGGGCCCTGGCAGGAAAAGGGGAGCGTGCCGGAAAAGAAATCAGGGGTGGTTCACAGCATTGTTTCAAGAATATCCGCAGCTGTTCTGACGGCTTCGAGGCAGCGGGTTTCAAAAAGCTTCATCTCTTTGGCTTTCTGCAGGT
>CAIYPU010000061.1 GCA_903928225.1 uncultured Chlorobiaceae bacterium | reverse complement strand
TATAAGCTTGCTTTATGAGCGTATTAGTCAACAGGAACACCCGGCTGCTCGTTCAGGGCATAACCGGTTCGGAAGGCACATTTCATACGTCGCAGATCCTCGAGTACGGCACCAATGTGGTGGCCGGGGTGACACCGGGCAAGGGCGGCAACATCTACAACGGCAACGACAGGGACCAGTTCTGCCGTCCGGTGCCGCTTTTCAATACGGTCAAGGAAGCCGTCGAAAAAGCCGAAGCCAATGCAACCGTTATTTTCGTACCTGCGGCTTTTGCGGCCGATGCCATCATGGAAGCTGCCGATGCAGGCCTGAAAGTGATCATCTGCATTACCGAAGGTATCCCTGTCAACGACATGATGAAAGCCTATGCATTCGTCAAGTCAAAAGGCGCTACGCTCGTCGGTCCCAACTGTCCCGGCGTCATCACTCCCGGTGAAGCGAAAATCGGCATCATGCCGGGCTTCATCCACAAGAAAGGGACCATCGGTGTTGTTTCGCGCAGTGGCACCCTCACCTACGAAGCGGTGCACCAGTTGACCAATGTCGGTCTTGGCCAGTCGACCTGCATCGGTATCGGCGGCGACCCGATCATCGGCACGAGGTTTATCGATGCCATCAGGCTGTTCGCTGAGGATGAAGAAACCGAAGGGCTTATCATGATCGGCGAGATCGGAGGGAGCGCCGAAGAAGAGGCCGCAGAGTATATCAGGGATCATTTCCACAAACCCGTTGTCGGCTTCATTGCCGGCCGGACGGCCCCTCCGGGCCGCAGGATGGGGCATGCCGGAGCGATCGTTTCCGGCGGCAAAGGAACGGCTGAAGATAAAATCAGGGCCATGGAAGCCGCGGGCATCCATGTCGTCGACAGCCCCGGCGATCTTGGCGAAGCCATGCTCAAGGCGCTTGGACAGTAACGAAAATCTCCTGTTTTATTGCTGCGCAGCAAATTGCCCGGGGCTGTAAACCCCGGGTTTTTTTGTTCCCGCTTCGGCGAGAGTCCCGCAGTTTCCTTGCCAAACAACGGCATGCTTTCCAATCCTCTGCTTGCCTTAATGCACGAACGACAGCCCTCGGCCGTGTCCTTTGCGTGGGGTGCGTACCCGAAAATTGGTATATTTTCCCCAACAATCTTTTTTGATCGCTTCACGAACTCCCTCGATTTTTAAAGACTTTACCATCTGACGAGATGAAAGATCCGACTGCAACACTGCATTCCGCATTCATGTTTCATCAGCAGGGAAAGCTGGCTCGGGCAGTAGAACTCTATAAAACGGTCCTTCGCTCTCAGCCGGCAAACTTTGATGCGCTTTTCCTGCTGGCCACCGCTTCAGCCCAGCAGAACCGCTTCGAAGATGCGCTCGGCCTGTTCGAAAGGGCCCATAAACTGAAGCCCCGTCATCCCGAGACGCTCAACAACCTGGGCAATGTTCTCCTCGAACTGAAGCGTTATGATGATGCGCTTGCAAGCTACGACAAATCGCTCACCGTCCGTCCTGGTGACGTTGAAACCTATACCAACCGGGGTGTTGCCCTGCAGAAGCTGAATCGGTTCGAGGAAGCGGTAACGAGTTTCGACAGGGCTCTTTCCTTGAGGATCAACCATGCAGAAGCATGGAACAACCGAGGCGTTTCCCTGGAAGAACTGATGCGTTACGAGGAAGCGTTGGCAAGCTTCGACAAGGCGCTTGGATTGAAACCTGATTATGCTGAAGCATGGAACAACCGTGGCAATGCATTGGCTGGACTCGAACGGTATGATGAAGCTTTTGCAAGTTTTGACAAATCATCGGCACTGGTGAGCAGCTATGCCGATGCTTACCTGAACAAAGGCAAAGCGCTGCTGAAGCTGAAGCGTTACGATGAAGCTGCGGAATCATACCGGAAAGCTCTCTCCAGTGAACCTGATAACCCTGAGTATCATCTTGCCCTGGCATCATTGTACATCCTGCAGAAACGTTTTGCCGAAGCGCTTCCACATACGGAAAAAGCAATTGTTTCAAATCCGGAACTTGCATCTGCACATGAAAAACAAGGATCGGTCTTGTTTGGACTGGCCCGTTTTAAAGAAGCTGCCGCGAGCTATAACAAAGCTCTTTGCCTCGATCCGGGAATCAGCTACCTTTTGGGGCAGTATTTTCAGACCTGTCTGAAAAGCTGTGACTGGAGTAATTATGGCACGATCTCACGTTTGATTGAAGATGGGATCAAGAGCGGAAGGAAAGTTTGCACTCCATTTTTCGTGTTGTCAATTATCGATTCACAGGAACTGCAGCATCAAGCCGCAAAGATTATCTCGGAGGAAAAATATCCTTTCAACCCGTCGATTTCCGTTATTTCGAAGCATAAACGGCATGAAAAAATCAGGGTCGGCTACTTTTCTGCCGATTACCGCTTTCACGCGACCTCTTTTCTGGCAGCGGGGTTGTTCGGTCATCATGACCGAAGCCGGTTCGAAATCACCGGTTTCTCGCTGAGTCCCGGCAAAGAGGATGAGATGCGCAAAAGAATCGTTGCCTCGTTTGACCGTTACATCGATGTGAATGATCTTTCCGACAGGGAGGTAGCAGAACTTTCAAGAGAGCAGGGAATCGATATCGCAGTTGATCTCGGCGGTTACACAACCCACTGCCGCACCGGTATTTTCGCTATGAGGGCGGCTCCTCTGCAGGTCAACTATCTCGGATATGCCGGGAGCATGGCCGCGGAATATATGGATTATATCATTGCTGATCCTGTCGTGATACCGGAGAGGAACAGACGGTATTTTACAGAAAAAATCGCATATCTTCCCTGCTATCAGGTCAATGACGACAGCCGACCCATATCGGAGAAACGGTTTACCCGTTGTGAATCCGGTCTGCCTGAAGACGGATTTGTGTTCTGTTCTTTCAACAACTCATTCAAACTGCACCCTTCTGTTTTCGAAAGCTGGATGCGGATTCTGAACGAAGTCGACGGGAGTGTGCTCTGGCTTCTCGAGGATAATCCGGAGATGAAGGATAACTTGAGGAATGCGGCAATATCCAATGGTATCGATCCGGAACGGCTGGTTTTTGCACCACGTATCCGCTCGAATCCCGAGCACCTTGCGCGTCACCGCATGGCAGACCTGTTTCTCGATTCGCTACCCTACAATGCCCACACAACAGCAAGCGATGCACTCTGGACCGGGCTGCCTCTGGTGACGCTTGCCGGTGAATCGTTTCCATCAAGAGTAGCGGCAAGCCTTCTCAGCGCAATTGGATTGCCGGAACTGATCACCTCTACAATGCAAGAATATGAGCATCTTGCCATAGAGCTTGCCAGGAAACCGGAAAAAATGCGACGGGTCCGGGAAAATCTTGAACGGAACAGGCGCTCCACAATACTGTTCGATACCGCCCGTTTCACCCGGAACATCGAAAAGGCATTCGAAACCATGTATGAACGGTACCTCGCAGACCTTCCCCCGGATCATATTTTTGTGAACCCGTGAATTATGGGAAGTGGGTTATGGAGAGTGGAAAGTGGAGAGTGGGATGTCAGGCAGGAAGTGCTGAGGACTGAGTGACGATTTGTTCTATCGGACCTATCGGTCATAACAGTCCTATTTAAAACTTTCCACCTGAAACCCCAAACCCCATTTTCCAGTCCTCAGCACTCAGCCCTGTTTTCTTACCCCCCACTCTCCACTCTCCACTTTCCACTCTCCAGCTCCCACTTTCCACTCTTCCCTCAGTCCCCAGCACCCATTTCCCATTCCCCATCTTAAACTTCAATGCCTTCGAGGCGGTCTTCGAGGTCCGAATAGATTTCCTGGAGCTTCTCGATCATGTCGGGATCGGCGTTCCACATGCCGCGGCCGCTCGCTTCGAGCATCCTGCCAACAATGTTCTTGAACGCTTTCGGGTTCACCTTCATGAGGCGTTCGCGCATTTTCGGGTCCATGGCGTAGGTCTGGGCAGCTTCCTTGTATACCCAGTCGTCAACGCCCTTGGTGACGGCGTCCCAGCCGAGCATGTAGGTGAAGCGGTTGCTGATCTCGGTGGCACCGCTGTGGCCCTGCTCGAGCATGGTTTCGAACCATTTCGGGTTGAGCAGTTTGCTGCGGAACTCGACCTTGAGCGCCTTGTCGGCGTCGTCAACCTTGACGTCGGCCGTGAAGGTTTCCACATAGTTCAGCTTCACATTGTCGCCTTTCGGATTGCGACGGCGGGCTGAAAGCTGCAGGGCGCCCGACGAAGAGAAGTAGCGGTCGATATCGGAGATGCCGAACTCGGCCGAGTCAACCTGCTGCACGACGCGGTCAACCGTGCCGAGGAGCCCTTTGAGGATGTCGGTCTGCTGGTCGCCGTAGCGGTTGCCGCCGTAGGCGAATCCGGTGCGTTTTATGAACATGTTGTCGAGGTCTTCCTCGGACTCCCATGCTGAATCCTCGACCAGTTCCTCGACCTGGGAACCGTATGCGCCGGGTGCCTGGGTGAAGAGGCGCGACGTGGCGCTTTCGAAATCCTTTCCTTCCTTCATGGCCGCATCGACATGCTTGCGGATGTGGTTCATTTCGGGAGGTTCGATCGCTTTCGCGGCATCCTTGACCAGTTTGTCGAGGTGGTCGAGCAGCACGCCGAAAGTGTCGCGGAAGATCGAGCTGATCTGGATAAGCACGTCGATGCGCGGCCTTGCGAGCTTGTCGAGCGGAATGAGGCTGTAGTGGCTGATCTTGCCCTGTGCATCGTAAGCGGGTTCGGCACCCACAAGGCTGATGATGACTGCGACGGCCTCGCCTTTGCTCTTGATGGTGTCGAGGCCCCAGAGCACCTGGGCGATGGTTTCCGGGTACTGCCCGTTGTTTTCTTCGAGATGGCGCTGGATGATGGTGTCCGCGATCTGTTTGCCGCGCTTGAACGCCAGTTCCGAAGGAATGCGCCACGGGTCGATGGCGTGGATGTTGCGGCCGGTCGGCAGGATGCCTGCGCCGTCTCGCACGAGGTCGCCGCCAGCGCCGGACGGGATATATTCGCCGCAGAGGGCGCGCAGGAAGTTTTTCATCTCCTGGCGGTTGTCCTGCAGTGCGCGCTTCAGGGCGAGGCCGTCCTCGAGGGAGGCATTGATCGCCTCGACCATCTCGTGGGTGGGTTTCGAGCCGCCGGTGATCTGGTTGAATACGGTTGCAGGATTGGATTTGCCGAAGATGGTCTCTTCGATGAGGAGCCTGGTATGTTCGTCGATCTGTTCGCGGACCTTCAGGGCCTGGGGCTCGCCCTTGCGGGCGCGGGTGGCAAGCGTCGCGTAATCGCCGAACGATGCAGCTGCGCCGGTAGCCTGCATGATGACCGTGGGCAGCGACTTTTCGTTGCCGCGCACCTTCAGGTACTCGGTGATAGTCGTGACCTGCGTGTCGAGTTTCGGGGTTTCGCCGAAGACGTGCAGCGAGTTCGAGATCAGACGGCCCTCGAGTTCCATGAGGTAGGTGTAAAGGCGGCTGATGTAGTTCATGAACGATTCACCTTCGACACGCGGACAGTCGTCGGTGAGGTTGAGCTGCTGGGCCTTGTTGACGATGACCTCCTCGGTCTCGACATCGACGATTTTTTCGAGGCCGCGCTCGCGGTAGTCGTTCAGCATGTCCTTGAACGCAGGGAGCTCCTTGTAGAGCCCGGCGCGTGCGAGCGGCGGGATGTTGTGCGAAATCATGGTGGCGTAACCGCGGCGCTTGGCGATGTTTGCCTCGCTCGGGTTGTTGACCGGATAGATATAGAAATGCGGCACTTCGCCGAGCAGCGCGTCCGACCAGCAGTCGCCGGTGACGCCGAGCTGCAGGCCGGGCATCCATTCAACCGTGCCGTGCATGCCGACGTGGACCATGGCGTTTGCCTTGAATTCGCGGCTGATCCAGCGGTAGAACCCGATATACTGGTGGTGCGGCGTGTTCTCCTTGTCGAAGAGCAGGCGCATCGGGTCGCCCTGGATGCCGAGGCGCGGCTGGACGCCGATGAAGATGTTGCCGAGGGTAATGCCGCCGATGAAGCAGTTGTCCGGCTTGACCGGAGCGACTTCACCGGGGAACCCGCCCCAGCGCGCTTCGATGCGTTCGCGTTCGCGGACCGAGGTTATCGAATTGTAGGTTTCGCGGTTGATCGAGAAGCAGTCCGGCTCGTGGGCCTGGATCTCGAAATCGGTCGCCTTGTCGAGCATGGCGAGCAGTGCTTCGGGAGATTCCGGAAGCTCGCCGGTGTTGTATCCTTCGGCGCGAAGCGAGAGCAGGATGTTGTAGATGCTCTTCGGTACGTCGAGCAGCGCGGCGCTTGCTTTCTTGCCCATGCCAGGCGGATAGTCGTAAACGACGAGGGCCAGTTTTTTATCCTTGTTCGGAAGGTGGCGCAGTTCCGAAAACTTTTTCGCGATGCCTGAGAGCCTGTCGAGG
>CAIYPU010000060.1 GCA_903928225.1 uncultured Chlorobiaceae bacterium | reverse complement strand
GGCCGAACGACATTCTCCTGAACGACCGCAAAGTGTGCGGTGTGCTGTGCGAAATGCAGTCCGAGCCCGACCTTACCCATTTTGTAATTGTCGGTGTCGGCATCAACGTGAACCAGTCCGGTTTTTCACCTGAACTGCAGCGCCTTGCTACGTCGCTTGCCCTGGAAACGGGAGTTGCGGTTTCCCGACCGGAGCTGCTCGCGGGGGTTCTGAACCATTTCGAACCGCTTTATCGCGAATGGCTCTCAAAGGACGACCTCTCGTTCATCGTCCCGTACCTCGAAGAGCATTCGTACCTCAACGCCAGGGAGGTGGCTGTGGAACAGCACAGGCAGACCATCCGCGGAACCGTGGCGGGAATCGCTCCGGGAGGGGAGCTTATCCTTCTTGGCGCGGACGGCCGTCCGCTTTTTGTCGCCTCCGGGGAGGCCCATATCAGAAAAGAACAACCATGAACAAGGAAAACCAGATGAACTTTCTCCATCCGGCGCTTGCTGCCGCATACCGTGTCCTCGAAACCGGAGAGCCCATCGTGAAGGAAGATGCTCTCCTGCTTTCACGGCTTCCCGGGGAGCATGTGCTCGACCTCGCCTCCCTTGCGAACAAGGTCAGGAACCGGTATGGAGCTGCTGCAGAAACCGGCGAACTCCATGCCTGCTCCATCATGAACGCCAAATCGGGGATATGCGGGGAAAACTGCCGTTTCTGCGCGCAATCCAAACACAACAATGCGAACATCGAGGTTTACGATCTTGTCAGTGACGAGTCGGTCCTGATCGAGGCGCGGCATGCTGTCGCGGAGGGCGTTTCGCATTTCGGCATCGTGACGAGCGGGTATGGCTACAAAAAGATGTCAGGAGAATTCCGGCGCCTGCTCGCCATGATCGACAGGCTGCATGCGGAACTTCCCGGACTGAACGTCTGTGCGTCACTCGGTGTGCTCGGTGAGGAGACTGCCGCCGAGCTTGCACGGCACGGCATCGCGCACTACAATATCAATATCCAGGTGGCTCCGGACCGTTACCGGGAGCTCATTTCCGACACGCACGGCATCGGGGATCGCATCGAGACGATCAGGCTGCTGAGGAAGAACGGTATTTCCGTCTGCTGCGGCGGCATCATGGGGGTAGGCGAAACTATGGCCGAACGCATCGACATGATATTCGCCCTGCAGAAACTCGACGTCACCGTCATCCCGCTCAACGTGCTTGTGCCGATCGAGGGTACTCCGGTCGCCCGCAACGAGCCGGTCTGCCTGACGGACATCGTGAAAACCTTCGCGATCTGCCGCCTCGCGCATCCCGCTAAAATCATCAAGTTCGCTGCTGGCAGGGAGACGATCATGAAGGATTTCCAGGGGCTGCTCATGCTTTCCGGGGCGAACGGATTTCTGACGGGCGGCTACCTGACGACGAGAGGCCGGGATGTTGCCGAAGACCGCAGGTTTGCCGAGCAGATAGCCTGTTTCAATTGATGAAGCATAACGGATGCAGGAATTGAGGGCACGAATGGAGCGGGAGCTCTCGGAGCTTCAAAACGTGGAGCGTTTGAGGACGCTGCCGCCGGTTACCGCGCGAACGGGCAAGTACCTTGAACTGGACGGCCGTCGGCTCCTCAACCTCTCTTCGAACGATTACCTCGGTATTGGCGATGACAGTGAGCTTCTCGACAGTTACCTCGACGAGTGCCGTTCGAAGGGCTATGCCATGACCAGTTCCTCCTCGAGGCTCCTGACGGGAAACCATCCGCTCTACACTCAGCTCGAGAATGAGCTGTCGAGGCTTTACGGCCGACGGGCCGCACTGGTTTTCAACAGCGGTTACCACGCCAACATCGGCATCCTTCCGGCTTTGAGCGGCCGCCACGACCTCATTCTCAGCGACAAACTGAACCATGCGAGCATCATCGACGGCATGAGGCTCGCCGAAGCGCAGTCGCAGCGCTACAGGCACGGGGATTACAGCCATCTCGAGGAACTTCTTGCCGCGGCGGAAGGCCGTTACCGCCAGGTTTTCATCGTCACGGAATCCGTTTTCAGCATGGACGGCGACCTTGCCGACCTTGAAAAGCTCGTGGCCTTGAAAAAGCGCCACCATGCGGTGCTGCTCGTCGATGAGGCTCACGGGGCCGGTGTTTTCGGCAAAAAGGGGCTCGGCCTCTGCGAAGTGTCGGGGTTGCAAAGAGAGATCGATATCATTATCGGTACTTTCGGCAAATCATTCGCCTCCACGGGGGCTTATGCCGTGATGGATTCCCTTTTCAGGGATTACCTCGTCAACACGATGCGGCCGTTCATCTTCACCACCGCCCTTCCTCCCGCGGTTCTCGGCTGGAGCCTGCTGACGCTTCGCAGGCAGGTGTCGATGGCCTCCCGGAGGGAGCACCTGCAGCAGATCGCATCGCGGCTGCGCAGCGAACTCGTTGCGTGCGGATTTGACGTCCCGGGCGAGAGCCATATCGTCCCGGTCATCACCCGGACCGATGAGCGGGCGGTAAGCCTGGCGCAGCGGCTCAGGGAGAGCGGGTTCCTCTGCCTTCCCGTCCGTCCGCCGACCGTCCCTCAGAATACCGCCAGGGTGAGGATTTCTCTCCGTTCCATCCTCGAATGGGAAGATCTTGCCCCCCTTCCGGACCTTTTCCTCGGGAGGGCCGGAAGATGAAGACCACATGGCTGAAAAACCGGGGCGCTGATGAAGTAGTGCTCTTTTTCAACGGATGGGGCATGGACGATCGTATCGCTTCTTTCCTTTATGATCAGTGCGCAGACGACTTTCCGGCGGACCTGCTCGCCTGTTCCGACTACCGCACCCTTCAGCCGGAGGTGGATTTTGCCGCCCTGTCTGAACGTTATGGCAGGATAACGGTCGTGGCATGGTCGTTCGGCGTCTGGGCGGCGCAGCATGCAGGGCTCGAACGGGTCCACAGGGCCATCGCCGTCAACGGGACGCGCAACCCCGTCAGCGTTTCCGAGGGGATACCCCCCGATATTTTCAATGCGACGCTTTCGGGCTATTCGGACGAGAACAGAAAGCGTTTCAACCGCAGGATGTGCGGCAGCGGCGAGGTGCTCGATCTGTTTTCGACGCTCTCGCCCGGCAGGGACACCGCCGCCCAGCTCGAAGAACTTGCATGCCTCGGCGACCATCTCCGTTCTGCAATTGCCCGTTCGCCAGCCACCTGGCGATACAGCCATGCGATCATCGGGGGCAGGGACATGATTTTTGCCGCCCCGAACCAGTTCAATGCATGGAAAGGGGTGCCCCAGACCATCATCGCCGAGATGCCGCATTTTCCGTTTTACCATTTCAGGACTTTCACGGAGGTGCTCGAATGCATGGGATGATCGACAAAAAGCTCGTTCGGGAACGGTTCCGGAAGTCGCTCTCCACGTATGCCGAGCATGCCGTCGTCCAGAACGCAATGGCATCGGAGCTGTCGGATATGATCTGCAGGTCATGCGGGGAGCGTTCATTCGGACGTGTCTTCGAAGTCGGCTCGGGGACAGGCGCGCTGACCGGGGAACTGCTCAAACGTTGCCGGGTCGGGAGCTATTTTGCCAATGACCTGGTCGATGAAAGCCACGCATATCTGAAAAAAGTGTTCGAGCGCTTTCCTGTCGATGAATTCGGATTTATCGACGGGGATATCGAATCCGGCGGGGCGATGCCGGACGGCCTGGACCTCGTGCTTACCAATGCGACCCTGCAGTGGCTCGAAGACTTCGAGGGTTTTCTGCTGAAGGCCCGCCGCAGCCTCAATCCCGGAGGCATGCTCGCGTTCAGCACCTTCGGACCGCTGAACATGCAGGAGATATCCGCTGTCGGGCAAACCGGGCTCGCCTACCGCTCCCTCGAAACGATCGAACGGCTTGCGGGCAGGTACTTCGAAAGCTGTGAGTGCCGGGAGGAACAGGTGAAAATGGAATTCAGCTCTCCCGAGGCCGTACTTCGCCATATCCGTGCCACCGGAGTGAACGGGATATCCCGGAGATACTGGACGAAAAGCCGCTATCTCGATTTTCTCGATTCCTACCGCGAGCGGTTTTCCTCGCGTGACGGGGTTTCCCTTACCTATCATCCGATCTACTGCTGCCTGAAAACAACGTGCTCATGAAAGGATCCGTCATTGCCGTATCCGGTATCGACACCGGTGTGGGGAAAACATTCGCTGCCGGCACCCTTGCCGCCGCCCTTCTCAGGGAAGGCCGCAGGGTCATCACCCAGAAAATTGCCCAGACCGGTACCGACGGGATCCCTGAAGACATCATCGAGCACCGCCGCCTCATGGGCACGGGGCTGCTCGATGCCGACCGGGAAGGGCACACCTGTCCCCACATCTTCAGGTACCCCTCTTCTCCTCACCTTGCCGCCCGCCTTGAGGGAAGCGAAATCGATGTCATGAAGATCCGCAGGGCGACCTTCGCGCTGCAGCGCCAGTACGAGATCGTGCTGCTCGAAGGCGCGGGGGGCCTTATGGTGCCGCTCACTCCCGATCTGCTTTTTGCCGATTATCTGCGCGATGCCGGTTATCCGCTTCTGCTCGTCACCATACCGAGGCTGGGAAGCATCAACCATACGCTGCTTTCGATAGAGGCCTGCCTGAAAAGAGGCATAACCCTGAAGGGGGTGATCTACAACCTATACCAGGACCCGGGTGAGCCCATTTCGGGCGACACGCGGGACGTTATCCGGCACTTCCTCGGACGCTGGGGCTGCGCGGCACCGGTGATCGACCTTGGAACCGAAGGGTTCGTGCCCAGCGATATCATGGCAATGTTTCCCCAACGGCAGGCTAATCCATAATGAACATGTCCACGGGCAGCGTATCCGGCGCAATCGACCTCGATTTCGACCGTTCCCATATCTGGCATCCCTATACGTCGGTAACCGATCCGCTGCCGGTTTATCCGGTCCGGCGCGCGTCGGGGGTCCATATCGAGCTCGAGGACGGCACGAAGCTCATCGACGGGATGTCTTCGTGGTGGGCGGCCATCCACGGCTACAACCATCCGGCGCTGAACGGGGCGGTCGAACGACAGCTCCGGGAGATGAGCCATGTGATGTTCGGCGGTTTTACCCATGCACCTGCGGTGAACCTGGCGAAACGTCTTGCAGGGCTCCTGCCCGATGCCCTCCGGAAAGTTTTTTTCAGCGATTCCGGTTCTGTATCCGTCGAAGTTGCCATCAAAATGGCCCTGCAGTACTGGGCGGCATGCGGCCGGCCGGGCAAAAAACGACTTCTCACCGTCCGTTCAGGGTACCACGGGGATACCTTTGCAGCCATGTCTGTCTGCGACCCGGTGACCGGAATGCACGGCCTTTTCAGGGGCGCATTTCCCGAGCAGTACTTTGCAGAGGCGCCATCTTGCAGGTTCGACGAACCATGCAGCGAGGAAGACATCGCCGACCTTGGCATGAAACTCGAGAGGCACCAGGAGGAAATCGCCGCCGTCATCATCGAGCCGGTCGTCCAGGGTGCCGGGGGGATGCGGTTTTATTCCCCGGATTACCTGGTCCGCCTGAGGGAACTGTGCGACCGTTTCGACACGCTCCTGATTTTCGATGAGATCGCTACCGGGTTCGGGCGTACGGGGAAAATGTTCGCACTCGAACATGCCGGGACCGTCCCCGATATCATCTGCGTGGGCAAAGCGCTGACGGGAGGATACATGACGCTTGCCGCGACCGCGGCAACCGACGCGGTTGCAGAATGTATATGCTCGGGCGAACCGGGCCTATTCATGCACGGCCCTACCTTCATGGCGAACCCTCTTGCCTGTGCCGTCGCCTGTGCCAGCATCGATCTTCTTGAAACCTTCGACTGGCAGGGTTCGGTGAAACGAATTGAGCGTAAGCTCCGTTCAGGACTGGAGCCTTGCCGCTCACATGCGGATGTTGAGGATGTGAGGGTGCTCGGGGCCATCGGTGTCGTTGAGCTTCGGAACCCTGTCGACATGGCCGCCCTGCAGAAAGAGTTTGTCCGGAGAGGCGTGTGGATAAGGCCATTCGGCAGGCTGGTCTACCTCATGCCTCCATTCATCATCGGGGACGGTGAGCTAGAAGAGCTTTGTGCCGCGGTTCGGCATGTCAGTTACGGAACGTGACGAATCTTTGTTTTTTATCGCTGAAGAGCGTACAATACAGTTTTATCATAAATTTTCCGCAGGCAGCATATGTCAGAGAAGCCCTGGATCAAGCACTACGACAAGAATGTTCCCCATTCCCTTCACCCCTACCCTGAAGAGAGCCTGGTAAATTACGTGCGAAAGAGTGCGGAGGAAGAGCCGAACATTCCGGTACTGCATTTCAAGGGGGCCACACTCTCTTACTCGGAGCTCGAACGGAAAAGCAATGCCTTTGCCTGTGCGCTCATGGGGCTTGGCGTCGGAAAGGGCGACCGGGTGGTGCTCCTGATGCCGAACTCCCCACAGATGATCATCTGCGAATTCGGGATTTGGAAGGCCGGGGCGATTGTCGTTCCGATCAATCCCCTCTACACGGAAAACGAAATCGAGTATGCCCTGAACGAATGCGGAGCGGAAACCGCCATCGTTCTCAGCTCCTTTTATGAGAAATTCAAAAAGGTCCAGCCCGATTCAAGGGTCCGGCGGGTGGTCGTCACCAATATCAAGGAGTACCTGCCGCCGGTGACGAAGGTGCTTTTTTCGTTGCTTAAAGAAAAAAAGGACGGGCACCGGGTCACCCTTGCCGAGGGGGACTCCTGGCTTCAGGACCTGCTGTCCGAACATTCTTCTGCGGAATCCATCCGGCAGACCGTTCATCATGACAATCCGGCGGTTTTCCTGTTTTCGGGCGGCACGACCGGCAATCCCAAATGTGTGGTGATCACGCACAGGAACATCGTCATCACCGGCATGCAGGTGGCAAGCTGGTTCAAGGTGATCCTTGACAGCCGCCAGGACATGATCCTGCTCAACCTTCCCCTTTTCCACGTCTATGCACAGGTTGGCATCCTGTCGGCGGCGCTTGTGGAGCGTTATCCGCTTGCCGTGATCCCCAACCCCAAGGATATCGACGATCTGCTGCATACGATAAAAACGCTCAGGCCCGCAGTGCTCCCCGGAGTTCCGACACTGTTTTCCGCCATCCTGAACCATCCCCGGGTGAAACGGGACCATACTATCCTGAAATCGTTGAAGCTCAGCGTCTCAGGTGCAGCCCCGCTCATGCTCGAAACGAAAAAACGTTTCGAGGAAATGACGGGAGGCAAGATCATAGAAGCCTATAGCCTTACGGAATCAGCGCTTGCAGCGGTTTTCACCCCGATCATGGGCAAGTACAAGCCTGGTTCGGTCGGCGTTCCGCTGCCGGATGTCGAGATCAGGATAGTCGATGCTGAAAACGGCGGCGATATTCTTCCGGAGCTCGAAATAGGTGAAATCATCATGAGGGCGCCGCAGCTCATGAGGGAATACTGGCAGCACCCCGAGGAAACGGCATCGGTTATCAGGGACGGCTGGCTCTTTACGGGAGATCTTGGCTACCTTGACGAGGACGGGTACGTTTTTATCGTGGACCGCAAGAAAGATGTGATCAAGCCGAGTGGTTTCCAGGTGTGGCCCCGCGATGTCGAAGAGGTTATCGCCATGCATCCGGCGGTGCACGAGGTTGGCGTGGCAGGCGTGCCGGATCCCTATTACGGCGAAGCGGTAAAAGCATGGGTCGTCCTGCGCAAGGGATTCAGCCTTACGGTCGAAGAGCTTCGCGAGCACTGCCGCAAGGACCTGGCGGCCTACAAGGTGCCCAAACATATCCAGTTCACGGATGCGCTTCCGAAATCGACGGTCGGCAAAGTGCTCCGCCGCAAACTTGTCGAAGCCCATGTAGCGGTCGAGGAAGTGTCCCGGTAAAGACTGCCGGGCAGGAGAAAATCGCCAGAAGCTAAGAACATCAAGGACTGCAGGGGAGTAAGAGGCTGCTGAAGGTTTGCTTTTTTTGTCTGAATGGCGTATATTTAAAGTATAATTCGGTTTGGTTAAGGCGTAAGCAGGGCTCATGATTATTTTCGCGGCAGGCCCTGGTGTCCGTTTGGTCCATAGCTCCAGGAACTTCTTGTCAGCTCTTCCATTATGTCCGAGGACGGTTTCATTCCAGTTCACGGCGGATACAGGAAACTGCTTTCTTATCGGAAAGCTGAAATTGTCTACGATGCCACCGTGTATTTTACCAGGAGATTTTTCAGAAAAGGAGACAGGACCGTTGATCAGATGGTACAGGCGGCCCGTTCCGGAAAACAGAATATTATTGAAGGCGGTATGGCTTCAGGGACGTCGAAGGAGACGGAAATAAAACTGACCAATGTGGCGCGCGCAAGCCTCGAGGAACTCCTCGCCGATTACAGGGATTTTCTGCGGGTGAACGGTTACAGGGAATGGCAGCCGGACCATCCTTATTCAAAGAGGCTGCGCGAGCTAAACCGAACCCGGGAATCCGTATATGAGACCTTCAGGAAAGGCATCGAGCATGAAAATCCTGAAATTTGCGCAAATGTGATTATCGGACTGATCCGAGTCAGCAGTTACCTGCTTGACCGTCAGATCAGATGGCTCGAGAAAGACTTTTTAGAAACCGGAGGACTCAGGGAGCGTATGTCCCGTTCAAGGGTTCAGGCTCGCAGCAGGGACAGCAGGGACAGCAG
>CAIYPU010000059.1 GCA_903928225.1 uncultured Chlorobiaceae bacterium | reverse complement strand
TGTTTTCAAGCAGTTCAGCGACAAGGTATCAATCGATGTGGCTGGGTTCATCAACGATTACGATGACCTGATCCAGTCGATCATTGACTACGACAACAGCACATTCATGTACCGCAACATTACCAAAGCGCGTATATGGGGCATCGAGACCAGCCTGAACTACAGGCCTACCCCTGACTGGAACATGAGTGTTGGCTACACGTACATGAACGCCAAGAACCAGTCGTATGAACCAGGCGCAGATAAAACACTCGACAAAAACCCTGATCCGGAGTGGCTGCCTTACCGTCCTGAGCACACCGCTTCGGCAAGCGTGACCTGGAAGGCAACCAAAAAGCTGAGCCTGAACGTCAACGGTCGCTATGTGGGCAAGTACAAAGCTGTCAGCGTCTACACCAATCCGGAAGGCGACAACTACCCCGGCGATTTCGTGGTGTTCAATGTCGGCATGAAGTACCAGTTCAACAAGAACATCACCGGTACTCTGGCCTGCAACAACATCAACAACACGCAGTACGAAGAGGCAGAGTGGTTCCGCGCCCCGAACCGCAGCTTCGTTGCTGGCATCGACCTGACCTACTGACCGGTCGCCGCATCGAATGCCGTCAAACACGGCACACCCACGGAAGGGCTGTCACTGTGGCAGCCCTTCCGTGTTTTTCTTCCGATGAACATCAACATTACCGACCGATAAAACCGTCTTGAAAACAGTTCTGAACAGAATCGATGCTTTTTGCGTTAAAACGTTCTTTACTTTAAAATTATTACGCACTATATTTCACCCTGACACACCACATATACTCTATAATTCTCAAGCATCTATGCGTCTCTTCACGAAGTCAAAGATTTTGCTCAGGCAGATTCTCGGACATGAACTCAAGGCTGAAGTGGAATTGTATTGCAAAACCTTCAGTGCCGGAGGCTGGACCTTTTCACCAATCGGCATCGACAGTTCGAGCGTCATCTTCTCGCTGGGCGTTGCCGATAACATCAAATTCGACAACAGCATGACCCACAGCTTCGGCTGTCATGTTCATGCGTTCGACCCAACGCCCACCTGGGTTGACTGGATCGCCTCCCAAAAAACACCGCCGGAATTCCATTTTCATCCCTGGGCCGTTGGCGGTCAGGATGGCATTCTGCGCCTCTATCCCCGCGTCAACCGAAAAGGCAAGCCTGTACCAGGCATGTTGACCCTGATCGACGAGTGGAATGGCGCATATCAGCCGTTCGAGGTCCCGGTCAAGAGAATCTCGACGATCATGTCGGAACTCGGTGTCGATCACATCGACATGCTCAAAATGGACATCGAGGCCGCAGAGTACGAAGTGATCGATGACATACTCGATTCAGGCGTTCCGGTTTATCAATTGCTCGTCGAGTTCCATCACCGGTTCAAAACCGTGCCTTTGGAAAAAACGAAGAAGATACTTGAAAAACTCTCTGCCGCCGGGTATCGTATTTTCTACATATCGGAAAAATTCTACGAGTTCTCCTTCATCCACGAACAGACCTATCACCAGCGTGTCAATGACAGCCTGAACAGCCTGAAGCCGAAATCGCGCGCGGGCCGGAGCGTTTGAACTCCTCATTTTCAGGCCACGGCACCAGCCGGACAAGGCGAAACAACCACCTCCTCACGGCTTGCGACATGCCTGAAGCAGGCCCGCCTCATTTTTTCCCGCCAAAGCCCGACTCCAGAATCATCCCCGCAATCCTGCTTGTCTGTTTCGGCGCAAAACCCCTGAACTGCGCCAGACATCATCCTTAACTCGTTTCATTCAGCAATCATCCGGGAACGATCCACGAATGGCTGTCATTATCAGGGGGGCTGCCGGGGCGGTTCGTGGCTGGTATGGCTCAAGCCTGCCGGTTCGCCTGCCAGGTCTGGCAAAAAGCCCCGAACGTGTTTTTAGCCTGTTATATCAAAGCGGGATTTATTACATTACGTGGCCTGAAAAACCTCAATCAAAGCACATCTCAGTTATCTATGGGCGACAAAATCCGAATTGCCGCGGTTGTCGG
>CAIYPU010000058.1 GCA_903928225.1 uncultured Chlorobiaceae bacterium | reverse complement strand
GATCAGGAAAACCCCCGCAAGCACCGGCAGGAGCAGCTCCTGCTTGATAAGAAGCGCTATGACCGCTATGGCGCTCCCCAGTGCGAGCGAACCGGTATCGCCCATGATGATTTCGGCCGGATTGGTGTTGAACCAGAGAAAACCGACACAGGCCATGACGATTGCCATGCAGACAACGGCAATCTCGCCGCTGCCCGGAATGAACGGAATGTTGAGATAGGCTGCATAGAGCGCATTGCCTGCAAGGTAGGAGAACCCCCCGAGGCCGAAGACCACGATGGCGGAGACGCCTGAAGCGAGTCCGTCGAGGCCGTCGGTGAGGTTGACCGCATTGGAAACTGCGGTGATGATGAATATCACGATCGGGATATAGAAATAGCCGTAGTCGAACACGAAATGCTTGAAAAACGGCAGGACCGTTTCTGAACGGAGCACCGAAAACGAAGGATTGAACCAGGTGTAGAGGCCTACGATAAGGCCGAGCGCAACCTGTCCGGCAAGTTTGTAGCGCGGCGACAGCCCGCCCTTGATCTTCAGCACCACCTTGCTGTAGTCGTCGATGAACCCGATACCGCCCATCCAGAGTACCGCAAGCATGACAAGCCAGACATGCGGGTCGGTGAACTTCGACCAGAGAAGCACGGATATCTCGATGGCGAAGATGATGAGAAGGCCTCCCATGGTCGGCAGGGACTTTTTCTTGCGGTGCTCAGGAGGCGCCTCCTCCTTGATGGGCTCGATGAAACGGGCCCGAAGGTAGCTGATGAACCGGGGACCGACAAAAAGCGTGATCAGGAGGGCGGTAATAGCTGCCGCGCTCATCCTGAAGGTGACGTACTCGATAACACCGAAGCCCGGAGGGGCGAAAAGATCCTTGATATATTTCAGGAGATAGTAAAGCATTCCTTATCGTATGGGATTATAAACCTGTTATTGTTTCCTCTGCTTCTCGATCGCTTCGACAAACTGCTCGAGCTTCATGCCGCGAGATCCCTTGAAGAGAACCACATCTCCGGTCCGCAGCTCCGATTTCAGCGCTTCGAGAAGGCTGTCGCGATCGTCGAAATGGCCGCTGCACCGTCCCGTCGCTTCCCGGCAGATCAGGCGGGCACTCCGGCCAAAAGTATAGAGCAGATCGACCGGACGCTGCTGAATATACCTGCCGACCGCTTCATGTTCAACATCGCCTGCAGCCCCGAGTTCAAGCATATCGGCGAGCACCGCGACCCTTTTTCCCTCGCAGGGCATATCGCAGAGCGCATCGATGGCCAGCCGCATCGAATCCGAATTGGCGTTGTAGGTGTCATTGAGGATCCGCAGGCCGCACGCATCGAGCACCTCCAGCCTTTTCCAGCCGGGCGCAGGCACGAGCCCGCCCAGCCTTTCGGCGATATCACCGAGGGGAAGGCCGAAATGCCGGCCGACTGAAGCTGCAGCGACGGCGTTGATGACATTGTGCCTGCCGGTAAAATTGAGCGTCACCTTTTCGCGCTCGGAGCCCGAACAGAGCAGGAACGAAAGCCTGCCGTCACGCTCTATCGATACGTCGGCGGAATAGCAGAGATGACCGGGATTTTCCCGGAGGCCGTAGGAGATATGCCCCGGCAAATCTTTTCCTGCAGCCCGGAGCCTCGGATCATCCTCGTTGACGAAGCATTTCCCCCCGTTCTTGCGGAGATATTCGAACAGCGACAGCTCTTCGGCGGCAACCCCGTCCAGATCGACGAGGAACTCCAGGTGCTCGTGACCGATATTGGTAAGCAGGCCGTGCGTCGGGCGTGCAAGCGAAGCGAGCTGCTGCATTTCGCCCCGGTGGTTGATGCCCATTTCGACAACCGCTATCCCGGTATCCCTGCGGAGCTGAAGAAGCGTGAGCGGCACCCCGAGGTGGTTGTTCATGTTGCCCCTGCTCATCCTGACTGAAAAACCGGCAGCGAGCACTGCGGCCACCATCTCCTTGGTCGTTGTCTTGCCGTTGCTCCCGCCGACAGCAATGACCGGAATTGCAAAGGTATCCCGGTAAAGCGCACCAAGCAGCTGCAGTCCGGCAACCGTATCTTCGGTTACGATAAAACCTTTACCCTCCGGCGGTTGAGGATCTTCGCGCGAATCGTGCCATTCCCGGCTTACCATCGCCAAGTCCGCGCCTTTCCGGAACACTTCGTCGACAAATGCGTGACCGTCGGTTCTTTCGCCTTTCAGGGCAATAAAGATCTCGCCTCCCTTTACAGCCCTCGAATCGATTACCGAAACCGGCTCGGTCAAGGTTCCGCCTCCCGGGAGCCGTTCTCCCGAGACCACTCTGCCGACCTTTCCAAGGTCGTCAATGTTCAATACGCCTTTCAACTTTTCTCCTTGCCGGGAACCGCCGCCTGGCTGGTCCCCATTGCGTTCAAAAATGTCCCGATGACTTCCTGGTCGGAAAAATACTCTTTGCGGCCATTGATTTCCTGATATTTTTCATGGCCCTTGCCTGCCACGAGCAAAATATCGCCTTCATGAAGCATGGAAAGCGCTTTTCCGATGGCTTCACGGCGGTCGCTTACCCTGTAATGGGGGACTCCGCTGATACCCCGCTCGATTTCGTCGAGGATGCGCTCGGGATCTTCGCTGCGGGGATTGTCCGAAGTCAGGACAACCCGGTCTGCCGTTTCCGAGGCGATGCGGCCCATTTCCGGCCGTTTCGTCCTGTCTCTGTCGCCCCCGCACCCGAAAACCACGAAAAGCTTCGCACCCGGCGGTTTCAGGTCATGGAGCGTCCCGAGCGCCTTCTGCAGCGCATCCGGCGTATGGGCATAATCGACAAAAACATTCAGACCAGAGGAAGCGTCGCCGACCCGTTCCATGCGCCCCTCAACCGCTGACACCGCTGCGAGCGAACGGAACGCTGAACGGGGATCGATCCCGAGACCGACTCCCGTTGCGGCAGCTTCGAGCACATTCATGACATTGTACGGCCCCGGAAGGTGCAGCTGCATTTCCATGACGGAACCGGGTATGTGCATCCGTACATCGCTGCTTGCGATGGAGCCGTGAAGCACTTCGGCCCGGAACAGCTCTGCACATCCGGCGGCATCAGCGTTATCCTTCATGGTGCAGCAGCAACGCTTCGAGCGGTCCACGCGTTCCATCATCAGGGACGCATAGGGATCGTCGATATTGAACACGGCTAACCCGTCCGGTGAAATCTGGTCGAACAGGCGCTGTTTGGCTGCCGCATACTCCTGCATGGTTTCATGGAAATCGAGATGCTCCATGGTCAGGTTGGTGAAAATCGCCGCGTCGAACAGGAGCCCGTAAACCCTTCCGAGCATCAGGGCATGCGAGGAAACCTCCATGACGGCGGCCTTGCACCCCGCATCGAGCATCCTTGCAAACAGTGAGTGCAGCATATCTGCCTCGGGCGTCGTCCGGTCAAGCGGAATATCCTCGTTGCCGATCATGCAGAGGTTGGTGCCGATATATCCGGCAGGGATGCCGTTCGCGTTGAGCATCGACGTTATGAGCTTCGCTGTCGTGGTTTTTCCGTTCGTTCCGGTTACCCCGATGAGCTTCAGGCTGTCGGAGGCCTTGCCGTAGAAAATCCTTGCAGCCTCCGCCAGTGCAAGACGGGCATCGGCAACCTGTATATAAAGACAATGCGGAGAGAGGGCTTCCGGGTATTCCTCGCAGACCACGGCAATGGCGCCCTTCCCGACTGCGCTGCCGATGAACCGGTGCCCATCGGTCGCAAAGCCCCTGATCGCTACGAACAGCGATCCGGGCACGACCATCCTCGAATCGCACGTAACCGACCGGACAACTGTGTTTCCGGGGTCACGCCCCCTCGTCCCGAGATGCTCCATCTCCCCGAGAAGCGAGGGAAGTTCAGTTCCCTGGCAAGGATGTGCGCTCTCGTCAGACGTCATAAAAGATACCTGTTCATGTTCTGTTTGCTGTAAGCATGACCTTCACTATGCTTTTCCTGCCTACTTTCATCCCCGGCATAACGCTCTGGCTGACAACATTGCCGTCAAGGTTTCCCGAATATTCCATCCCGAGATCAAGCCATTTGAGGAGGCGCTGTACCTCCCGTCCCCTGAGCCCTTTCAGGTCGGGAACCGATACCGTGGCAATGGAGTCGAGCACCGCCTGCTCCGGCGACCGGAAAGCGAGATTTTTCTGCATTTCATTCGAACAGGCAACCATTCTCGACGTTATCGAAGAAAAAACAGGAGCTGCGACCGTGGCCGCATAATATGCTGTTTTCGGGTTTTCGACAATGACAATTATTGCATACTTCGGGGATCGGACCGGGAAAAATCCGACAAACGACGAAACATAGACCGGGTTTGCGTAGGAACCGCCCGCGGCACGCCTTGCCGTCCCGGTTTTACCCGCCACGTCCAGACCAGGCACGGCGGCGCTTTTCGCCGTCCCGCTGTCGACCACCGCCTTGAAATACTCTTTTCCGATGTACCTCGCCGTTTCAGGCTCGATCACCTTCCTCACTTCGCGAGGCGCATACTCCCTGAGCACCTGGCCGTCTGGCCCGAACACTTTTTTCAGGATCATCGGCTTCATCATGACCCCGTCATTGGCGACGGCCGCATAGGCCTGCAGTATCTGGATGGGGGTCGCCATGACCTGGTATCCGTAGCCCATCCAGGGCAGCGTGGTTTTGTCCCACTTCGCCAGGGGGCGGACCCTGCCGGACGATTCCCCGACCATTCCCACTCCTGTCTTCTCGCCGAACCCGAATTTCCTGGTATAATCGTAAAACTTCGCACTCCCGAGTTCCATGGCGGTTTTTGCAGCCACGATATTGCTCGAATACATGATCGCTTCGCGGAAGGTCATGTAGCCGTAGGCCTCATGGTCCCTTATCACAAGATTGTAGAGCGGCAGGGAGCCGTTGTTGGCGAAGACCCTGTCTTCGGCTTTCCGCTTGAGCACTTCCGTTGCGGCGGCGGCCATGATCAGCTTGAACGTGGAACCCGGTTCGTAACTGTCCGTCACTGCACGGTTCCTGGTTTTTTCGGCATTCCAGGTCGATCTGTCGTTGAGGTTGAATGTCGGGGAGTTCGCCATGGCGAGGATCTCGCCTGTCCTGACATCCATGACGATACCGCTCGCCGCATCGGCCTGGAACTGCGCCACGGCTTTCGAAAGCTCGTCTTCGACGATGCTCTGGACGTCGGCATCGATCGTCAGCTGAACGGTGTTGCCCCTGACAGCTTCGACCTGACGGGCATCAGGCGCAGGGTAACGTTTCCCCGTTGCGAAACGCTGGAATATCCTTGTGCCCTCCCGGCCTTTCAGATCTTTGTCAAACTGCAGCTCAAGACCGCTGCTGCCCGCATTCTGGCCGTTGGTGAACCCGATCAGCTGGGCCGCGACGTTCAGGTAGTAGCGCTGCTGCTCGCTCTGGAACCAGACACCCGGTATTTTATGCTCCATCAGGGGCAGTGCTTTTGCAACGGGCACCCTTCGGGCGATCAGGACGGCGCTGTTCCGCCCCCTGAGGTCACTGACAAGCTCTGCTGCGTTTGTTCCAAGATATTTCGCAAAGAGGGCGGCAACTGCTCTCGAATTATCGTAACAGACCGGCTTCCTGGTTTTCCTGTCGATCGCCGCCTTGCCTTTTTCGTCGATACGGGGAGTGTTCCTGACAATCCGGGGATTGGCATAGAAGGTTATGGTTTCGACGTTTTCAGCCAGCATCCGTGAGTGGCGGTCGAGGATGACTCCTCTCTTTGCTGCTTCGGTGACAACCTTTTCGTACTGCCGGGAGGCCTTTTCCTTGTATTTCCTGACATTGATGACCTGTATGCCCAGCAGCTTGGCTATGATCGCACCGATGAAAACAAGGAAAATCACAACTACTATCCCGAGACGTGTAGCGAACTCATGCCGTTCCGGCCTGCCTGTGTCGTTCTCCTGTGTCATGGACGCTTCATGGCTCTGTTGATGGGTAACCCTTCATTTAACCAGTTCAACCGGCGGTGTGCTCGACGCAGCGAGCCCGAGCATGGCTGCATCCCCGGCAATATTGTGGATGCTCTGCAGTTCATGCACCTTGAGTTCCTGTGCGGTGAGTACGCTGTTGATCATGTCCAGTTCGGTCCGAAGTTTTTCATTCTGGAGGGAGAGGTTGATGATCGAAAGCGTGTTGTTGGTCTGGAACAGAAAAAGCCCGGTCGCGATGAGCAGGTAGACAAACGATTTCAGCTGCAGCAGCTGACCGATATCGAACTCGAGAGCATTGCTCGCAAATTCCCTGAAGCCTTTACGTTCGCTTCCTCCAGGGTTCCGGGCGCTCCCGCCCTGAACGAAGGGGATTTCAGATTTTCCTGAAACATCCCCTTTTGCGCTGTTTGCAGGGAACAAACTGCCGGACCGCCTGCTGTCTGGACCCGCTGACCGGGCCCGCTGCCGGTTCAGGAAAGGGATAACGATATTTTCAGCATTCACGGCAACCTCCTTTCGGATTCTTTTCAATAATCCTCAATTTTGCACTTCTTGCCCGCGGGTTCCGTTCAGTTTCTTCACTGCCTGCGAGCAAGGGTTTGCGGTTGACGAGGGATACGGATGCCCGGACCAGCGGCTCCCTCAACCCCACGCCTTTCGGCCCCCAGTCACTTTTCGCATGTTCCGCAAAAAGATTTTTCACGATCCTGTCTTCGAGCGAATGATAACTTATAACAGCCATCCTCCCATGTTCCCCGAGACATCCGATCCCCTGGAGGAGAGCATCCCTGAGCACATCGAGTTCGCTGTTCACTTCTATTCTCAGGGCCTGGAAGATCCTTGAAAGCATCTTGATGACATTTTCTCCACCGCGGGCGAGATCACGTACTATTCCGGCAAGCTCCCCGGTTCCGCGAATGGGGCCGACCCTTTCGCGGTAAGCCACAATCGCCTTTGCAATGCTCCTGCTCCTCTGTTCCTCGCCATACCTGAAAAATATCCGGGCGAGTTCCTTTTCACCCCGGGTATTGACGATATCTGCCGCCGTAACGGCTGCGTCCCGGTCCATCCTCATATCGAGCGGCCCTTCGCGGAGATAGCTGAACCCTCTCGGGGCACTGTCGATCTGATACGACGAAACGCCGAGGTCGAGCAGGATTCCCGCAGCCTCTGGCCTGAGGTCCCTTTCAGAACAAACCTTTCGGAAGATCGTTTCGATGTCCCCGAAATTCCCTTTCACCAGGACCGTATGCTCCTTCCAGTGCGACAGCTTTTCTGATGCAGCCCGAAGCGCCGCATCGTCCTGGTCGATGCCGATAATGAGCGAATCCGCGATGAACCCCAAGCGCTCGAGGGCCTCCGCCATTGCGCAGGAATGACCTCCGCCGCCAAGGGTCCCGTCTATGTAGATGCCTGGCCTCCTGACCAGCATACCGACAATTTCGGCGGCAAGGACCGGCTCGTGATGGAATACCTCAGCCATGCCGTTAAAAATATCTTCCGGCAAGTGTCGCAAACCGTTCCGTATTTTCCCTGAGGACATCGGACAACCGCTGAGGATCCCAAACGATCATTTTCGTATCAGCCCCGACAATGACGATATCAGTGGTTATTCCAGCATGTTCGAGAAACTCTTTTGACAATGCAACCCTTCCCTGACGATCGATTTCCACGGTCTCCAGGCTCTCGTACATGAGGGTCTTCAGAAGACGTTCATCGGGGTTGAAATCAGAAAGGGCTGAAATGGTTTTCCTCATCCTGTCCCAGACAGACGGTTCGTAAAGTTCGAGCGAACGGTCAGGGGCTTTCATGATATAGAGCCATCCGGAGAAGCCCTTCCTGTTTTCCGTGCCGACGCCTGCAGCTTCAGCCTCAAGTTTCCGTCGAAACCTGGCAGGAATCATCAGCCGACCTTTCTCGTCGACGGCGTGCCTTTCTTTTCCTATGAAGCCGGACATTCCTCTTTCACGCTTTGAATCCGTTTTTCAGGCGCTTTCTTTTGAAAACCCGTGGAAAAGGATACTGAATCTCCCACTTTTTACCATTTTCCACCACTTAAATG
>CAIYPU010000057.1 GCA_903928225.1 uncultured Chlorobiaceae bacterium | reverse complement strand
GGTATGGCCGCCCTCGGATTGAAACCTTCGGACGAAGGCATCTTTTCGAGGCACTGCTCGATGATCTTGAGGCTCTCTTCCATTTCGAGGGCCCTGACGAGATGGCGCGACAGGCTGTCGCCGACATCTGAAAATTTGCCGTCCGGGACCGGGATGTCGAAATCGAGCTCAGGGTAGATCGAATAGGGATCGTTGCGCCTGAGGTCCCATTTGACGCCGGAGCCGCGAAGCATCGGGCCGGACCATCCGTAGTTGATGGCGACGTCGGCAGGCATGATGCCGATGCCTTTGGTCCTTTTCACGAAAATCTCGTTTTCGGTCAGGAGCTTGAACAGCTCGCGGGTTTTCGGCCGGAAATAATCGACGAACTCTTTCAGCCTCTTCGGAAAATCCGCGGGGACGTCGTAGGCAAGACCGCCGATCCAGATATAGTTGTAAAGCATTCGTGCACCGGAAGTCCACTCGAGAAGGCTGAGGATATGTTCACGGTCGCGGAAACAGAAAAGGAAGGGAGTGAAAGCACCGAGGTCGATGGCATAGGTACCGATGGCGACCAGGTGCGATGCGATGCGGTTGAGCTCGGACACAATGACCCTGATGAAATCGACACGCCTCGGAATTTCGACATCGAGCAGCTTTTCGACAGCCACGCAGAAAGCAAATTCGCTGTTCATGCCGGCAAGGTAATCCATCCTGTCGGTATAGGGGACGATGCCCGGATAATCGACATTTTCACAATGTTTTTCGAAACACCGGTGGAGGTAGCCGAGGTAAGGTTCGGCCTCGGTGACGACTTCGCCGTCGGTCAGACACTCGAGCTTGAGAACGCCGTGCGTCGAGGGATGCTGGGGACCCATGGCAAGGAGCATCTGCTCGGTCGCGAGGTCCTTTTCAAGAACAACAACATTGCTGCTTTTCCGGGTTACCCGTATCGAACCCTGGCCAGCTTTATCTAATTCCTGCATACTTGAGCTGCTTTAATCTATTGTAAACCCTTCCGACTGTCAGTAAGGCACCTTCACGCCGTGATAGGACTCCTGCACCTTGTAATCCTTGAGAAGCGGGAACCCTTCCCAGTCGTCGGGACAGAGGATCCTCCTCATGTCGGGATGGCCGGTGAAGGTCATTCCGTACATATCGTAAGCCTCGCGCTCGTGCCAGTTGGCGGTATGCCACACACAGGCGACGCTCGGAATGGAACCTCCGGTGCGCGCGCATTTCAGCTTGACGGCAATCCTGTGGTTGAGCACGCCGAGCGACTCGAGGTTGCAGACGATACCGACTTTCTCTTCGGCCGGATAGTCAACACCCGAGAGGCAGGCCATGTAGTTGAACTTGAGCTTGGGATGGTCACGCATGAACAGCGCGATCTTCTGCCACTGGGAGAGATCGAGGACCTCGAAAAACGGCATGGTTTCGTTCGGGTCGAAAGCCGAAATGGCATCGCCGAATTTTTCATGGATGATCGCCCACGCATCGGCGCTTTGCGCTACATGCTGTGAATATACCGCCCCTTCTTCCATTTCCTTCTGAACCTTTTGTTGATTATGCCCCGGCGACCTTGCGCTCACGGCGGATTACCATGCCGGGATCGACACTTTTTTCTGCAAGTTTTTTCAGCGCATCGGCACGCGAAATACCGATCTGCTCCATCCTGATGAGCTCCTGGACCTTCATGAGGCCTCCGATGAGCGATTCCGGCCTCGGCGGGCAGCCCGGCACATAAACGTCAACAGGGATGATGCGGTCAACGCCCTTGAGCACATGATAGCCATGCTCCCAGTAGGGGCCTCCGCAGTTCGAACAGCTTCCCATGGAGAGAACGTAACGCGGCTCCGGCATCTGCTCGTAAAGCTTGACAACCCTTTCAGCCATCTTCATGGTGACCGTTCCAGCGACGATCATGAGGTCGGACTGGCGGGGCGACGAGCGCGGGAAAATACCGAAACGCTCGAGGTCGTAGTTGGATGCGTTGGTTGCCATCATTTCGATAGCGCAGCATGCCAGACCGAAACCCATCGGCCAGAGGGACGATAGACGGGCCCAGTTGAGAACATTGTCAACCGATGTCACCAGCACATTATGCCTGGATATGGAGGCATCAAGTAAACCCATAACGTCTTAGTAAAAAATGATGAATATTATTATCTACCCTGCTCGCCTGTCTTCTCAACCGGCATCTCCGGCATTTTCGGGATGTTCGGGGTCGGCCTGACCCAGTCGAGGTCACCCTTCGCCCAGGCATAGACAAGCCCGAGAATGAGGATGCCCGCAAACACGAGTGCCTCGACGAGGGCGAACTGCCCAAGCTGCCTGAAAATGGTTGCCCAGGGGAAAAGGAAGACAACTTCGACGTCGAAAATGATAAAAATCAGAGCGACCACATAGAACCTGATATTGAATTTCACCCATGCGGTTCCGACCGCGGTCTCGCCGCACTCGTAGGTCGAATTTTTTTCCGGGTTGGGGCGGCTGGGGCGCAGAAGACGGGCGGTAAGAAAACCTCCTACAACGAATACGACTCCAAGGAGGAGGAATGCGAATACGTTGCCAAAATTGCTCAGGGTTTGGTCCATGTGATGCAAGTTGAGTTGATCCCGGCCTGTCGGCACATCCTGACGGTTCCAGAACGGAAATGCCGGTTCAGGTGCGCAAATATAAGAAAAAAATCTTTCCTGAACAGAAATAAATTACCTTTTTCCGTCCAGGAACGATTCAGGCGAAATAAACCAAAAACCTTAAACATTCAGACGATAAAAGAACGCATCCTCAATACGGATAACTATTCCGCATCCTTTTCATAAAACCGGAAACCGAAACGCCTGAAAAGCTTGAGCAGCAGGAAGACTACCAGAACGGAGAGCAGGAGGACCGCCGCCTGGGCAAGCAGCCAGGAACCGGTAAGCACGAAAAGGACCGGACCAAGCACGGCAATGAACAGTATCCAGACGATCGGCGTCCAGGCAACCCCGAGGATATAGGGCAGGCCGTTCTTCATGAACCGCTTTTTCTCTTCGCTGTCTTTAAAGAGTTTCATATGGCATCAGCTGAAAAAAAGGCTTCCTATCTGTTCCGCCATGGGGGCATCGAGCATTTTAAGTACCTCGTATTCCCTTTTCAGGCTTTTCATATCTCCCTTTGAAAGATAATACATTGCAATTTTGCAATGGGGCTCGGCGTTTTCAGGGGCAAGCTCCAGGGCTTTGTCGAAAGCCTGTTTCGCCTGTTCGAATTCGCAGAGGTCCAGATGGACGTCGCCAAGCATACAGTAAAGATCGGCACAGGAAGGATCGATTGCAAGCCCTTTCTCGATCGTCTTCCGTGCGGCCTCGTCCTTGCCGAGGGTGTGCTGCACGAAGCCGAGGTACCTGTATGCATCAACATGTCCGGGATCAAGCACGATCACCCTGAGGAAATCGCTCCCGGCCTTGCGGTAGTTGTTCATTGAAAGGTTTGCGACCGCCCGTGCGTAAAACGACGCCGCATCCCTCGGAGAGGAGGCGATCGCTTGGTCGAGAAGTTCCACGGCCTCGCTGTAGCGCTGGGTGGCTATGAGGTTCAGTGCGGTTTCATGCGGCTTTTCACATTTCTCTCCAGCCTGCGGATGCACGTCATTTTCCCGTTCCGCTGCACAATGATAATCGCTCATGGGCAGAAAAGCTTTTTACGGTTTAGGTTCCAGTGATTCAAGGGAGGCCTGCAGGTTCGCGAACGTCCTGACCTCTTCGATGACCCTTGCGGTCAGCCACCGGCCGAATTCCGGAGCGTCGTTGATGCACCTGACATACTGAGCGACAGGAAACCCTGCCTCGTCGAGCATTTTCCTGGAGTCGTGTTCGGTTTCGCTGTTGTCGGCAAAAAAGCCGAAGGGAAACATGACCACACCCTGATATCCCTCTTTTTTAAAAGCGTCGAGGGATTTCCCGACCGTCTCCTCCATCCACGTCCCTCCCCTCGAATGGTTGATGCAGCCGAGGCGGACATCGAGAAAGATGTTGTCGGGACGCTCCATTATCTTCTGCTTCATCAGCCTGAAGAACTCGAGTGTTTCCTCAAGGCCGGTGAACACCTTGGGCGGATTGCCCGCCCTGTCCCTGACGAGCGTTCCGTGGATGACGAGCACCAGTCCAACTTTCCCGCCCCGTATCCCCCTCACGGCAGCGCCGATCTCCCTGAAAAGGTAGTCGGCGTAGATATTGAGGAGACGTTCGTCTTTCCACATCCTGCTGACCACCCTGACCGCGCTGAACATGCTGTCCTGGAAGGCATCGAGGATCATCTGGCATGCGACGCCGCAGGAAAAGGCCGATTCGACCGGTATCAGCGGAAGCACGACGATGCCGTCGTACTCCTTGCGCAGTTTCGCGACCAGTTCGTCAAGGTAGGGAGGAACGAAATAATATGCCTCGTACACGGTAAGGTCCGCTTCCGGAATGGTGCCGGCGGAAGCGATCCCTTCGGCAACCATTCCGGTCTGCGCGCGGTGAATGGCGAGAAACGTCGAATGATAGCGGCTCAGCTTCCAGTTCAGGTAGTGCCTGGCTGAACGGAAATCGGCTATAAAATGGATTAGCGCATCGGGAATCGCAACGATCTGCCGGGTGACCACTTTGAGGATTTTTCTCGAACTTGGCCACAGGTTGCGGATTTTCAGGTCTTCGACCTCCCCATATGTTGTAACGACAACAGCATATTTTTTCCTCTTCACAATCCCGTCCACCATTTTAGCTCCATAAACACCACTGCAAAACCGACAATGCTGCCTACGAGGGTTTGCATGAAATTATGTGCCTTGAGCACGATCCTCGACCACATCAGCAGGGGAACTACCGGCAGAAGCCAGAGGGCATTGTAACCGAATTTCACGAACAGCAGGGCTACAGCGGAGGCATAGCTGAACAGATGGATACTGATCTTCCACTGCAGGGTAATCAGCAGGATGAACACCGTATTGACGGCATTGAAAAGCAGAATGCCGGAAAGGAGCCTTGGCGGATGCAGCTGCTGGATGAACTCGTAACCAAGCACATTGACGGCTACAAGCACGAGCAGCGGAAGGAAACGCTGCTCCCTGAACGTGATATTGTAGTCGGAGACTTTACCGGTTTTTTTCAGCCCGTAGATCAGGAGCATGGGGATAACCGTGCTCGAAGCAAACAGGACCACCAGACATGCCAGGTGCTCCGGCTTGTGCCCGTAGCCGAGAAGAACGATCGCAAGATAAGCGAGAGGGGCGACAACGACAGGACTGATAACCCAGGAAACGAAGTTTGCAAAACGCTGTGTATCAAACTGCATGGGCTCTCTGTAAAATCGGTAATGAAACGGGTTGTTTATCGGTTGCACCCTGAAAAAGTACCCCGAAAGATAATTTTTATTAAAATAAAAACCACGTATATTCTCAGGCTGTCATGCGAGAGTGGTGAAATTGGTATACACGCTAGTCTTAGGAACTAGTGCCGTGAGGCGTAAGGGTTCGAGTCCCTTCTCTCGCACGCCTCGAAACATGCCAAAGTGGCGGAACTGGTAGACGCGCTGGACTCAAAATCCAGTGAGTGCAAACTCGTGTGGGTTCGAGTCCCACCTTTGGTACACATTGAAAATCTTGCAATTTACGGGACCACTCTTCCATGCAGCGAATGTACTCACCCTGGCGTGAAGTATACATGCAGTCCTTCAAGGATGAAAACTCCTCCGGGAGCTCGGGGAAGTCGATTTTTTCCGACATCCCTCCCGAAGAGGACGAAAAGCACTTTGTCCTGCACCGGGCAAGGAAGAGCTTCGTCATCATGAACCTCTACCCATACAATTGCGGGCATCTCATGGTTGTACCCTTCATGCAGACCCCGGAATTTTCGGAACTCGACAGCGAAACGAGGCTCGAGGTCATGGACCTGACCGACCTTTGCATGAAAGCCCTCAAGGCAACCCTCAGGCCGCATGGCTTCAACCTGGGAGCGAACCTCGGCAGGATTGCCGGAGGAAGCGTCGACAACCACATCCATTTCCATATCGTCCCGCGCTGGGACGGCGATACGAATTTCATGCCCGTGCTTGCCGATGCGAAAGTCCTGAGCAACGACATGGTCCAGCTCTACAAAAACCTGAAAAAGGCTTTCGCAAAGCTTCTCGCAGAGCAAAACAGCTGAGCGTCCCACCCCCATGGAAATCGCTCCGTGCCCCATCTGCGGCTCAACCGAATTCGAAATATTCCTTGAAGTCCCCGACCGTTTCGACACGACCGGGAAAAAACGCTGGACGCTCGTCCGCTCCCGCGGCTCCGGGCTCGTCATGCTCAATCCCCGTCCAGGTCCTTCCGAAATGCATTTCCACTACAGGTCAGTGCGCTATGATCCACACCTGACCGAAGAGGAAACAGCATCGACAGGGGAGCGGTTCTACCTCGCCCTGCGCCGGATGCTGCTCGGCTACAGGGCACACATTGTCCTGAAAGGCTCGAAGAGACAGGACGGCGGGCCGTCCGTCCTCGAAGTGGGCTGTTCCACGGGGGATTTCCTCGGGTTCCTGCACCGGAAAAAAGGCATTGCGCTTGATAACCTCGAAGGGATCGAAATCGACCGGGCGGCAGCGGAGCACGCACGCAAGAAATTCGGGCTCGAAGTCTGCAGCGACCTGTGGGAAGATTCAAGGCAGGAAAGGCAGTTCGACCGTATCGTGCTCTGGCATACCCTCGAACATATCCATAATGTGGGTGAAACGCTTGACCTGTTGTCGGGTCTTATCCGCAAAGAGGGCACCATCGTGCTCGCCCTGCCGAACCATGCAAGCCCTGATGCGGCCATCTACCGGGAAAACTGGATTGCCTGGGACGCACCCCGCCATCTCTGCCATTACACACCCGAAACCCTCGCTGCGCTGCTGGAACAGCACAACCTGAAGATTGCCGGGAGCATGCCCTATTTCCCGGACACCGTCTTCAACATCTTCCACAGCGAAAAACTCGCAAGCCGGATGGAGGGAAAACCGGTAAATGCCATCAGGATGCTTCACGCTGCGGTGAAGTCGGCCCTCGCGCTGCCGGGATATTTCGTGCGCCCGTCGTGCGCATCGGGTATCGTCTATTTCGTCCGCAGGGCCTGAACCGTGCTCCTGCCCAGCGCCTTGTCGAGCTGGACACTCGCCACGAGATAGTCGTAGATCGCCTGAAGGTAGTTTGTCTTTGCCTTGTTGAGCTGCAATTCCGCGTCGGTAAGCTCAAGCCTCGAACCGATCCCCTCCCTGAAGCGCAGGAGTGAAATCCGGTAGCTCCGCTCCGCCACGCTGATGGTTTTCGACTGGACCTCGATGCGCTTCTGCGACTCCCTGAAGTTCGAGAGCCTGATCTCCATTTCCGCACGGATATTCGCCTTGAGGTCTTCGTAGCGCGTCCTTGTCTGGAGCTGCGCGATTTTGGCCTGCTGGACTTTCGCGCTTATGCGGAACCCGGTGAAGATGGGCAGGGACAGTTTCAGGCCCACCGAGGAAGATTGGGGCCAGACGGCGTCTGCAAGCCTGGTATCGTCGTTGAAAGCAGTCTGTGTCTCCCATTTGCCGAAAGCGGAAAGGACGGGAAAATGCTCGGCATTGGCAGCGGCAACCTGTTCGCCCTCCGCCTTGACCTGGAGTTCGAGCTGATGAAGGTCGGGCCTCGATGCGAGGGCTTCGCCGTATGCCGCCGCGATATCCGAAGGATAGGACGAAGGAAGCACCTCGAGCTTGCCGGTCAGGACGATGCTGCTGTCGGGAGGGATGCCCATGGCGTTTTTCAGCTTCGTCATGGTTATCGAGACGCGGTTGCCGGCCTGGATAAGCTCCGGCCTCAGGTTTTCGACCGAGAGGAAAGCTTTCAGTGTATCGATGTCGGCCGCAATACCCTGCCTGAACATCGCCTGCGTATCTTTTCGTGATTCCTCCCACCGGGCTATGCTCTGTTCGACGATCCTGAGCTGGTCTTTCGAGATGAGGGCATCGAAATAGGCCATCTTGACATCGGTGACCACCCCGGCCTCGGCATTCCTGTATGCCTCGTCGCTCATCCTCCGGACGGTGTTCGCCGCCCTGATGCCGGCAAGCGCGGAGAGGTTGAAAAGAGACTGGTTGACATTGACGTTGGC
>CAIYPU010000056.1 GCA_903928225.1 uncultured Chlorobiaceae bacterium | reverse complement strand
GGACGGATGCCGGGCTGGGGCCCCTGCGATCCCAGGACCCTAATGCACCGAGCATGAAATGCACGGGTCGTAGGCGCGAACCAGCATTTCGCAGAGCTTTTCAGTCTCCCGGTCTGTTTTTCCTGCCTTCACGGCCTCGGCTGCCAGCGCCTGCAGGTCGTAATGGATATTGGCGTTGTTCTGCGTGGTCGGGATAATGCAGTCGGCTTTCACCACTTTTCCGTCATTGTCGGTTTCCATATGGTGGTAGAGCACGCCCCGAGGCGCTTCGACCGCGCCGGTCGCCTCTCCTGCCCTGGGTTTGAAGGCCGTTCGGATATGTTGCAGGTCGTCGTTGAGGAGGCGGTCGATGAGCGTTTCGGCACTTTCGAAGATGTGGTGGCACTCGACGAGCTGGGCGATATTGTTCATGAAAGGATTGTGGCAGACCGCTTCGAGGCCGAAGGATTCAGCGACTTCGAGGGCGCGATGCCCGAGGTACCTGGCATTGTTGTTGAAGCGGGCCAGTGCTCCGGCAGCGGAAGACTCCCGGCTGACGCGGGTGAACTTCGATGTCGAGAAATCGGTCGTGTACTCGTTGGTCATCAGGAGGTAGTCGTTTTCGTCCCTGACGACGCCGTCGGTCGAAACCAGGTCGCCTCCGATGAACGGGTAGTCCTTGCCGTTATGCAGCGAAATGAACTCGGTTTCGCGGACAAACTCCGGTATCGCGAGCGTCCTGAAAAAATCGGTGGCCGTATCGAGGGCGGAATGCCGTTTCCTGATCATTTCCTTCAGCTCTTTCAGACGCTGTTTCGACGGGGCCTTGCTCACGCCGCCGAGCACCAGGCTGACCGGATGGGTCGCCCTGCCTGTGGTGGCGATGCTCATTTCATTGCCGAGTTCCTTGAGCAGGAGTCCTGCCTTGACGATTTCCGGATGGGCATGCAGGATCGGAACCGCGCTCGGCATGTCGAGAAAGTCGGGTGCCGCCAGGAAGAAGAGGTGCAGTGCATGGCTCTGCAGGGTTTCGCCGTGCATCGCGAGGAGCCGGACCGCTTTTGCCGCCTCGGGCGGATCGATTTCCATGGCGCGTTCGAGCGTCCTGATGCTTGCCAGCGAATGGCTGACCGAGCAGATGCCGCAGATACGGGAAGTCAGGAACGATGCCCGTTCGGCGCTCACGCCCCGAAGCATCATTTCGAAGAACCTCGGGGTTTCGATCACCTCCCATTGGGCCTTCTCGAGCTTTCCGTTCTTTACCGATATGTGAATGTTGCCGTGTCCCTCCACCCTCGGCAGGTGGTGTATATCGATGTTGAAATCAACTTTCATGGTCGAGGAAATCTGCGAAACCGTTGTAAAATGCCAGTTTTTCATGCATCTCGTCCAGACTGAGGCCTTTTTCCTTCACGATCTGTATAAAGGAGGGGAAGTTCATGTCGTCGGCCGGTCCGCGGCATCCCAGGCAGACCGTCTTGCCGGTCGGGCAGACGGCGTCGCATCCCGCCTTGGTGACCGGTCCGAGGCACACTTCTCCCAGGTCGAACAGGCAGGTATTGAGCTTCTGTTTGCAGTCCACGCAGACCGGATATTTCGGCAGGTTGTTCGGTGCCCTGGTCACGACGCCCACGATGATGCGTTCGACTTCGGCCTTGGAAACCGGACAGCCGGGGATCATCAGGTCTACGGGCACGATATCGCTGATTTTCGTCGAAGGCATCGTCTGGACCGTTTTGTCGCCGTAAACCCCCCGGACCGCTTCCTCCCCGGGAATTTTGTTCTTGAGGCTGTTCACGCCGCCGAAACAGGCGCAGGACCCGAAAGCCACCAGCACCTTCGCCTGTGCGCGTATCGCCTTGAGCCGTTCGATCTCGTCGCTTCGGGTGATGCTTCCCTCGATGAGCGCGATGTCGTAATCGTCGTACCGTTCCGAGGATATCTCGCGGAAGTTGCGGATATCGAGCAGTCCGAGAAATGCGGGCAGTGTGGATTCCTTGTTGGCCAGCTGCAGCTGGCATCCTTCGCAGCAGGTGAAGTCGAACGAAGCGATCTTCACCTTGTCGATTTTGAATCCGAGATGGTTCATGCGTTACTCCCTAAATCGCTTCCTTGAGGTTCATGACCGACCAGTAATCGAAGACCGGGCCGTCCAGGCAGGTGAAGGTCGAGCCGACCATGCAACGGCAGCATTTTCCCATACCGCAGTGCATCCTGCGTTCGAGGGAGACGAACATCCGGTTCATCGGGATGCCCTTGCCGTCGAGGTAGTTGCAGACGAACTTGAACATGACCGGAGGACCGCAGACGATGGCGAATGTTTTTTTCGCATCGAAGGAAAAATCGTTGAACAGTTCCGTGATCATTCCCGTCCTGCCTGCCCACGATGCATCGGGGTTCTCTACAATGGTCATCAGTTCGACCTTGCTGACTTTCTTCCACTCTTCGAACTGGTAGCTGAAGAGCAGCTGGGAGGGCTCCTTCGCGCCATAGAGGAGATAGACGTTCTTGTACCTGTCCCTGTGGTTGCCGATCCAGTAGAGCGGCGCGCGAACCGGGGCGATGCCGAGGCCTCCCGCCACGAGCAGCACGTTGCTGCCTTCCATCGCCTCCATCGGGAATGCGGTGCCGAACGGTCCCCTGATGGAGACTACAGCTCCCTGTTTTGCTTCGAACATGGCCGATGTCACATGCCCGGCTTTCCGTATGCAGATTTCGATGAATTCATGGTTGCTGTTGTCGCTCGATATGGAGATCGGAGCTTCACCGTATCCTGGCACTTCGAGCATGAGGAACTGGCCCGGCCTGAAGTTGAACAGCTCCCGTTCCTGAGGGTTGATGATGCGCAGGAGGAACAGCTTCTCCTGCGAGGAGATCGTTACGATGTTGGTAAGCCGGCACTTGTACCCCCGGTCGGTGATCATGACTTCGCATTTTTTCTGGAAGTCCGGGGGCTTGAGTGCGAACGGTTCGCGGTTCAGGTCCTGTCCGGGGAGGGTGAAACGCATATCATGCATGATTCTCGCTCCAGTCTGAGATCGTTGATGACGTCCTTGGGATTGATGTCTGCCAGGCATGCACGGCCGCAACGGTTGCATCCCACGCAGATCTGCTGGTTGTCGTTCGCGGCGAAGCCTCTGTAGTGGTGGTAGTAGCGGTATTTGAGGCGGTCGCCGTTCCGTGGCCTGAAATTATGCCCGCCGGCAACCTGGGCGAAATCGATGAGGTTGCACGAATAGAGGTGGTTCTGCCTGGAAGAGCCTTTGAGGTCTACATCGAAACGCTCTTCGACGCTGTAGCAGTAGCAGGTCGGGCAGACCATCGCGCATGAACCGCAGCTCAGGCACTTGTCCCCCCATTTCTGCCAGATGGGCGAGTCGAACTCGATGTCGAGAAAAACGGGCAGGCCGGTCACCTCGATATTGGTCGTGAAGCTCTGCTTGATCGTCTTGCGGCGTTCGATCAGGAGGCAGTTGTCCTCGTAGGACGGTTCCTCGAGCATGAACTCCTTCAGGAAGGTATAGGCTTTGGAGGAGTTGATCGAAAGGTAATATTTGTCGCCGATGTCCGAGCAGAAGAGGTTGAAGCCGTGATTGACCGTGTGCCGGTTCATCGATTTGCAGAAACAGTCAGGGAGCGGCAGGTGGTCCATCCCGATGATGAAGGTGTTTTTCCTTCGGGCAAGATAGTAGGGCGAAGGATAGGGCCCGTGGAGCATCACTTCGTCGAGGATGTTGATCGCGTTGATGTCGCATGGCCTGAGCCCGATCAGGATCAGGGGCGGCGCTTCGTAGCGCACCTCCTGTTCCCAGTCTTCGTCGTTGAATCTGAATCGAGACAGTTCGTCACGGTAAGGAAGGAAGAGATGCTTGGCTGATGAGTGGGTGACGGTGTAATCGAAGTCGATCTCGTCGGCCGATGTTACCGGCATGAACTGGTAGATCGGTTTGCCGTCTTTACCGGTATCGACAGCCCGGGGACCGTAAGCGGTATTGTGCTTGACCAGTGCGTCGATGAACTTCCTGAACTCCGTCTTCGAAATGACCTTGTAAATCATTGTACAAACTCCGACTGCGTACGTTCTGAAAAGGTCAGCTTCCGGGCACGTCTGTCAATTCGGGATCGAAATCCTCGTGTCCTGCGTGTTCACAACGGTTTCAGGGTTTATCCCGATATTGCCGGGACTCTCTGCGCCTTGCACACGTGCTTCTCGCAAAAATAAACAGATTTGCCCTTTATTGTAACAAAGGTACGCATAAGCTTGCCGACGGAAAAAACTATTCTTTCGGTGCCGGCGGCTTACCGACGTTTTTCGAGGACGTAGACCTGGTCTTTTTTTCTCACTTTCGGACATTTTATCGTTACGGTGTCGCCTTTCGATGCGTCGTTTCCCGGAATGTCGTTGGTGAAAAACGTATCGGCGCTGCAGGTTACAACCCCTGTTTTCGGGCCGACGATCGAGAGCTTTTCCCCTTTGTTCAGTCCCCTCGCAAGAATGGAAATCTCGGCAACTTCAGCTTTGGGGAAATACCTGTTCACCTCCCCGATATAGGTTTTCTTTTCAAGTGCGAGCGAGCCGTACTGCTTCACCCAGGCATCGAAAGGCCTGCCGAAATAAAATCCGGCAGAGAAGCCCCGGTTGTAGACCAGGGAGAGTTCCTGTTTCAGTTCGCCGGTAAGCCTGCCGAAATGTTCCCTGAAATCGGCATCTTTGCGATGAACGGTGCAGTAATCGAGGGCACGTCGGTAGGCCGATGTGGCGGTATGCACATATTCGGGGCTTCGGCTCCTGCCCTCGATCTTGAATGCGCTGATGCCGGCGTCGACGAGCAGGTCGACAAATTCTATTGCGCAAAGGTCTTTGGGGCTCATGACGTAGTCGGTGCCGATTTCCAGCTCGTGGTTTTCCTCCGGGTCGGTTACCAGGTAGAGCCTCCTGCAGGGCTGGAGGCATTTGCCGCGGTTGGCCGACTCGCCGAAAAGCTCCTGCGATATGAAGCATCGCCCTGAAACCGCTACGCACATCGCCCCGTGGACGAAACATTCGATTTTCAGGTCGAGCTGATCTTCCCGGACCTTCGCCGTGATATTCCGCACCTGATCGAGCGACAGTTCACGGGCAAGCACGATCATTTTCGCACCGAGCCCGGCATAATATTTCACGGCCATGTAGTTGCTCACCGATGCCTGCGTCGAGAGGTGGAACGGCATGCCTGCCTCCCTGCAGGTTTCCATGACCGCCATGTCCGAACAGATCACGGCATCGAGTCCGGCGTCTTTCGCCCTGGAGACCGTTTCGGTCATCCGCTTTATTTCCCTGTCGTAGATGATCGTGTTCAGGGCAAGGTAGGCCCTTGCGCCGTACTCGTCGCACAGCGAGCGGACAGCGGGGAACCCGGCTGCGGTGAAATTGCCGGTCCTGGCGCGCATGTTATACCCTTCCGCCCCGAAATAGACGGCATCGGCTCCGGCCTTCAGGGCGGCAACGAGCGACGTCGTGTCGCCGGCCGGGGCTATGAGTTCGACATTGTTTTCCTGCATGGCAAATTGCGCTGTGTTCCTTTTATTGGACAATAACGCTTAAATTCGATGAATTGCCAACGAAACGGCAGGTCCGGGGTTCCATCTGCCGGGCGACGGCACGTACCGTCCGGGCGAATTCCTGCCGCAAACCATCAAGGTGCCATGAACGATCGAATGTTCCTGAAGATACAGCTCTCCCTCTTTTCAGCCCTTCTTGCCGCAGAGCTTCTTTTCGCGGTGATGTTCGGCCTGAAGACCGAGCTCATCCTTTTTATTGCTGTCATCGCCGCCGCGCTTTCGGGAATCGTTGCCGTCACCGGGCTGCTCGTACGCCGGCCGGAAGAAATCGAGACGGTGTCCATGAGGCGATCGAGGGCTATGCGCGACGATCTTCTGAAAGAACGCTTCAGGGAATACGGGATCGACGGGGAATTCCTTTCGGGCAGAAACGCGAAAACCGACGGTGCGGACCCCGAACCGGCTTTCAGGGACGCAGGCAAAAAGACGACCGGGATTTCGCTCGAAGAGACGATCAGGGTCCATGCAGGCAGGTACGGCGGTATTGCCGCTTTTCTCGTGAAGATGGAAGCCATCGACGAAGCTGCCTGTGAAAAAATAATGACGGATGCCGGTTTCGAAGGCGTATCGAGGGAGGATATCCTGCGCCGGATCAGGCTGATGGCTTCGGTTGAGGGTGAAGCGTGCATAAAGGTTTGTCAGCGCTCGCTCGAAGAGGCGATGGATGCGTTTTCATCCGACAGGGCAAGCTTCGACGATTACATCCGCAGGAGCATGTCGTCGGGACAGAGCGGCATGGACATGGATGAGGATGCCGAAGCCGGTTTTTCCGTGCAGCTCGATACCGCTTCGCTGTCGAAAGCGGGCGGGACCATGCCCCAGGACTTTTCCCATGACCCCAGGTCGGTGATCGACCGGCTGAAACAGAAAGGCCGTCCGTCATGAAACCATCCGGAATCCCGGCTTTAAGCAAGGCGAAGCTCAAGCGGTACCACAAGCTTCACCAGAAGAAATACAGGGACAGCGAGGGGCTTTTCCTGGCTGAAGGGTTGCGGACTGTCCGTGAGCTCTGCATGAGCATGCCTTCACCGCAGATGCTCGAAGCGCTGCTTGTACGCGATGGAATCGGCCTCGATCCCGGATTTGCCCGAAAATGGGAGGACCGGACGTTTACCATGACGGATGCCGAATGCACTCAGCTTGCAGGCACTTCGACAAGCCAGGGAATCATAGGGGTTTTCCGGAAGCAGGAAGAATCCCCCTCGGCGTCTGCCGGTGCCGGGAAGGCGGGCTCTTTCATCGTCGCGCTTGACGATGTGCAGGACCCCGGCAACGCCGGCACGATCATGCGCACTGCCGCCTGGTTCGGCTGCGAATCCGTGATCTTCAGCACGGGAAGCGCCGATCCCTACAATGCGAAAACGGTGCGCTCTTCCGCCGGGAGTATCTACGCCCTGCGCCATTACCAGGCAGGCAGCCTTCACGGGGAGCTCGAAAGGCTTTCCGGGCAAGGTTACACCATTGCCGCAGCATCGCTCGACGGCAGGGATTTCCGGGAATACCCTTCATGGCCGGCGAAGCTCGTTCTCGTCATCGGCAACGAGGCGAACGGGGTCAGCAGGCAGGTTCAGGAGCTCGCCCACCGGCTTGTGCGGATTCCCCATGCCGGCGCGAAGCCTCGGGTCGAATCGCTCAACGCCTCGGTTTCGGCAGGCATTCTCATGGAACGGATGATTCTCGGATAATCATAGGGGAGGATATGTTGAGATTTTGTTAAAAAAGTTAACGTCAGTCTTTGTTCATTTGCAATTTTATGATTATTAATCGTACATTTACGATAAACTAATAAGCGGATCTATGCAGAGAACACTGTCAGCGGTCGAATACAGTGCCGATGAAGCGGCGATCTCCTCTATCGCCAAGGCGCTCGCCCATCCCGTCAGGCTCAGGATCCTCCAGCTGCTGGCGGGGGAGTCATGCTGTTTTACCGGTGAACTGACGGAGATCATTCCCATGGCCCAGTCAACCATTTCCCAGCATCTGAAAGCGCTTCTCGAAGCCGGGCTTATCCAGGGAGAGATCAACCCTCCGAAAGTGAAGTACTGCATCAACAGGGAAAACATGGAAAAGGCCGGTGAGCTGTTCGGCCGTTTTTTCTCCGGCAATGCCGGCGAGCATCGTGAGTGCTCATGAAGGAAGGGCGCTGCTTTTTTTTTAAACAATAATCGTTCATTTGCGATAAACAAAACTTGCAACACTATGAAAGAGGTGAAAATTCTTGGCACAGGATGCGCCAAATGCAACCAGCTCGCCGATGCGGTAAAGGCCGTCATCGCGGCTGAAAACATCGATGCGTCGATCGAAAAAGTCGATGACATCCAGAAAATCATGACCTACAATGTGCTTTCTACGCCAGCGCTGGTCGTGAATGGCGAAGTGCGCTGCAAGGGCCGTGTTCCTGACCGTGCCGAACTGAAGGATTTCTTAACCCGATAACCCGACAGACCATGAACAATGCCGTTGAAATATCTCCTGCGACCGCTTTCGGACTGACTGAAGAAGGTGTCCTGCTGGTCGATGTCCGTGAACCCGAAGAGTTTGCGGAAGCATCGTTCGATGTACGCAATCTCATGCTTGTACCGTTCAGCCAGTTCGAAGAACGGTATCATGAAATCCCTGCCGACCGCCAGGTCATCATTGCCTGCCATGTCGGTGAACGCAGCCTTATGGCAACTTATTTTCTCATGAACCATGGGTATGGTCAGGTTGTCAATATGCAGCATGGCATCGTAGGGTGGGCTGAAAAAGGTTTCCCCGTGAAAGGTGAACTGAAGCGAAAAAGCGGTGGATGCTGCTGCGGTTCAAGTTCGGGAAAACATGCCGGAAACCATTCATCCGGCTGCTGCTGAAACGTTTTACAGGAGAATGCATGAACCCGGAACATCGAAATCCCGACCTGAAGCCCCTCTTCCTGACGGGAGCGGCAGCGGTTGCATGGGCG
>CAIYPU010000055.1 GCA_903928225.1 uncultured Chlorobiaceae bacterium | reverse complement strand
GGCCGAGGGGCGGCATCATGATCTGTGAAACAAGTGCGGTCACGACATTTCCGAATGCACCGCCGATGATGATGCCGACAGCCATATCGATCATGTTGCCTTTCATGGCAAATTCCTTGAATTCCTTGAACATAACCGGTTCCGTTTTCGGTTTGATTGATGCAGATCCTTCCCGATTGCTTCAGTTATGGTTTTATCCTGAAATGAGACTGCCGTGAGCCTGCAGCCAGGTCGGGAAGAGATGATGAATGTTCTCGCGATGCTTCTGAAGAATGAATTTAAAAAATCTTTCCCGGCTTTATCAATATCGTGTAAAAGAGGGTCCTGCACGACTTGCTTGCTGGGAGACTGGCCCTGCTGATTGTGTGGTTTTTGCAGGATTTTATAAGCCGTAAGGAAACGGTAATGCTGACAAGACCATTACCAGGTGATAACTGATGGCCTGTTGAGCATACCGGTCCATGAAGATCGATTCAGGGGGCGTAGCGTTTTCTGATGCCGAGGGCCTCGATACGGGAAAACAGGGTTTTCGGGTTGATGTCGAGGATATCGGCTGCACCTCCTTTTCCGCTTACCCGTCCGTCAGCCCGGTCGAGGGCGGCAAGGATGATCGAGATTTCTTTTTCGCGCTGTTCCTTTTCCAGTTCAGGCAGAGTCATGAGTTTTCCCGAATGGTCGAGTGCCCTCTTTACCGACGCTTTCGGCGTGACGATCGAAGAAAAATCGAGCATCTCGCCTTCGGACATGATGACCGCCTGTTCGATGCAGTGTGCCAGCTCCCGGATATTTCCCTTCCAGTCGCGGGAGCACAGTTCCCTCATGTCCGATTCGCGTATAGAACGCACAGGCCGGCCGAACTCACGGGCATACTTTATGGCGAAATGGATGGCAAGCGGGGGGATATCGCTTCGGCGCTCCCGGAGCGGCGGCAGAAAAAGAGGGAAGACATTGAGGCGGAAATAGAGGTCCTCCCTGAACCGACCTTCTGCGACTTCCTTTTCCAGGTTTTTGTTTGTCGCAGCGATCACCCGTACGTTGACCGGGATTGTTTTTCGTCCGCCGATACGTTCAAGCTCCCGTTCCTGCAGCACCCTGAGCAGTTTTGCCTGAAGGTCGATCGGCAGTTCGCCGATTTCGTCGAGAAAAATGGTCCCGCCGTCGGCCAGTTCGAATTTTCCCATCCTCCGGTCTGTCGCTCCCGTGAAACTTCCTTTTTCATGCCCGAACAGCTCGGATTCGATAAGGGCTGCCGGCAGGGCGGCACAGTTGACTTTTACGAGCACGCTCTCTTTTCGGGGGGAAAGATTGTGGATCGCCCTGGCGATAAGTTCCTTGCCTGTGCCGGTTTCGCTCTGCATCAGTACGGTTGCGTCGGTCGGCGCGACAAGCCGCACTTTCTGCAATACGACAACAAGCGCGTCACTGTTGCCGATGATCTCTTCGAAGTTGTGTGCCGACCGGATCTCTTCGATCAGGTATGTTTTTTCTCCCTCGAGCTTTCGGCGCAGCGAGTCGATCTCTTCGAAGGCCAGGTAATTCTGGAGTGAGAGCGAAAGCTGGGGAACGATCAGCCTGATCGCTTCCATGTCCTCATTGCTGAACGCCCGGTCGGTCGCCGCTATGAAGAGTCCGGCCTTGCTGCCGTAGCTCTGCCAGAGCTGGTGCGAGATCAGCGAACAGATGCGGTACCTCTCTCTGAGCAGCTCGATGATTTTATACTCCCTGGAAAGTTCGATGAACTCCCGGTTTGAAAAGATTCCAGATTTTGAAATCAGTTCGACGCCTTCCTGTGCGATACTTCCGTTTTCGTTTTCCGGGTAGAGGTATTCGACAGGTGAGAAGTGCCTGAACCGTTTGCCGGAATCAAGCATATAGTTATCGGCGACAAGGAACTTTCCGTTCTGGCCGATGACCCTGATCCCCATGAACGTGCATGAGACAAGTTTCGCTATCTCTTCGCAGACAGCCAGCAGCATGCTGTGCCGGTCTTTTATGGTCAGCAGGAGGTTATTGATGGTAAGCTGCATGGAAGTTTCAGCTTCTTTCTGCCGCAATTCCTCATAAGCGAGGGCATTGCTGACGGACATGGCGATCGGAAGGGATATGTCGGCAAGGAGGTCTTTCTGGGCCTGGGTCCATTCCGACTGTTCCCTCGATATGAGCGTCAGGAATCCGATCAGTCTCCCTCCCGGCCGCAGGGGTGAGAGGATGATCTGGCGGATACCGTGTTCATGAAACGACTGCAGGACCTTCCTGCTTTTTTCATTCTCGCCGAAGGAGTCGATCTCGATGCTGAGCGCTTTCACCTCGTGGTCTTCCCTATGGTTTTCGATCAGGGCTTCGGCGATCAGCTGTTTCTGCTCCTGCAGCCATTCCGGAAGCACGGTCCTCGACGTATCGAAAAAAATTTCAAGATGCCGTCCTTCGCTGCTCAGGGTGATGATCGCTCCGGAATCGAAATAGAACATCAGTCGGAGTCGGTTGATGATCGTCCTGAACAGTTCACCGGGGTCCCGGATCGTTCCTATGGCATCGCTGATATATTTCAGCAGCTGACGGGATTCTGACGGAGCATTCCTTTTCATGGCCGGATTTCTGAATATTCAGATGTCGTAATTAAAGATATTTCCGAATAATCAGAAAACCAATGTATTCAATTTCGTGGCGACGAGTCGTTAACAAATTATAAATCAATACAATAAAATATTTCCTCGGTGACACTGCATGATGGCATGGTTATTGAGCAATCATATTCGGGACAATAATCATGACAAACCATGAAATCAGGTATCATTTTTCTCGTTTCGCTTCTGCTCTCCATTTTTTTTCAACCGGAACAGCTTTTCAGCGGAAAACAAGCCGGAAAATTCAACGGTGATAACTTCCTTGACGATGCAATACAATTGGCAAGGGGAATGAATCCGAAAGGGAGGCAGGCGGGTGAAGAGGTGAAAGCTGCCCAGGAAAGGGTAACCGAAGCGAAGCTTGCCGAGGCGGAACTGGCAGGTCTCAAGGCCCGATATGATTATGTCGTAAATGTTTATGCCTTCAGACGAGCAGCAGGTGATCTGCTGGATCAATAAACAACCGATAAATCCCTGTGTTATGGAAAAGAAATCATCAAAACTGCGGAAAATCATTCTTTGCCCGGTCGATTTTTCAGCGCCGTCCGAGGCGGCGCTGAAACAACTTGCCCGGTATTATGCAAAGGATTCCGGTTTGATACTGTTTCATGTCTGTACCCGGAACCCTCCGGAGTGCAGCGATGCCGTGAAAAACCGGTACAAGATGTTTTCGAGTTATATAAAAATATTGAACCAGTATGACTGCATTTATCAACTCGATGTTCAGGAGTTGGACGGGTACGGTTCACCTGCCGATGTGATCGTTGCATACGCAAAAAAGCGCAAGGCCGATATGATATCGATAGGGTCGCATGGCGAATCCGATATTCCTTATCTGGTCATGGGCAGTACTGCGGAGACGGTTGTGCGGTATGCCGATTGTCCGGTTTTGCTCATAAAGACCCTTCACGAGGCAAAAACAGAAGAAGCTGGTGTAGGCGGAGAGAAAGAAGGGGAAAAGACCGAGGGCATCAACTGGTTTTAAGCCGGACAGGGTGATGCGGGCTATTCCCGTATCATTTTCACTGCTGTGCATCCCGGGCTGAAACATGACAGGGCTGAAAGGAAATACATAACAAGCGTTGGAGGCGCACATGACCATGAATATGAAACCTGTCCTGATCGGACTGATTTCCACTCTTTTACTGCTGACCGGGTGCGGTTTTGCCAGATTGTTCCGCGCTCCGGCAAAAAGCAGGGGAAAGGTAAGGACCGAATATTGACCACTGTTCGAACGAACCGATTGAAAACCATCATGCCTTCATCTGTATCGGCAAAAAAAGCGGCCGTCTTCTCGGGATTGATCATTGCACTGGCTGCCGGCGGATTTGTATTATGGCATTTCCTGTAAGCCGTCTCGCAACTTCATCTCAGGGTCGGGATTGTCGAGTGACGGGAGTTTTCAGGATCAGGAATTTCTGACGTTTTCAAGTTTCATGACAACCGGATTGAAAGCCTTTGACGCGACAAGCACCTCATCGCCCGGCATGAGGTGCCTGATATCCTTTTCCGTCAGCACCGCTTCGAAGAGCTCGTTGCCGGACCCGATGACGGCAAGATAGATGCAGTCGGCTTTCCTGATGCTCAGGATTGTTCCCGCAAAAGAAAACTTGTTTGACGTGTTCCTGTTCAGAAAGACATCCAGTACGCTTCCATCTCGAACGATCCCGCCTTTTTCCAGGAAGGCCACTTTGTCTGACAGTTTGAAAACTTCCTGCTTGTCGTGTGAGACCAGGATGGTGGTCAGGTTGAACTCTTTATGGAGCCTCAATATTTCATCCTGCAGTTTTGCCCGCGTTTTCTGGTCGAGCGCGGACAGTGGTTCGTCGAGAAGCAGGATTTCCGGTTCTCTGAGCACGGCACGGGCGAGTGCGACCCGCTGTTGCTGTCCTCCGGAAAGCGTCGATGGATAACGGTCTGCGAGGGCCGCAAGGTCTATCAGATCAAGCAGGTCGTCAATCTTGCCGTTGTTTTTTTTGTCCTGGGCGAACAGCAGGTTTTCCCTTACCGTCATTTTCGGAAAAAGTGAGTAATCCTGGAACACGAACCCTACACGTCTTTTCCGGGCAGGGACATTGATGCCTCTCATGCTGTCCAGCCAGACGCTGCCGTGTACTTCAATATAGCCGGCATCCGGAGTAGCAAGGCCGGCAAGTATACGAAGAATGGTGGTTTTTCCGCTTCCTGATTTTCCATACAGGGTTTGCAGTGTTCCAGTCCTGATCTCAAGATTGACTGAAAGATCGAAGGGTCCATCGGACCCTGCCAGTGTTTTTTTTACCTCCAGCACCAACATCAGACGCACTCCCCGTTTTCCGGAACCGTTTCAAGCGTCAACTCGTCCGCTTTTATCAGTACAGTCACCGTTTCGTTTTCCGTGAACTGCAACCTGTCGAGCGCTTTTCTGCTGATGATGCCTGAAACGGCCCCCGCAGCGCAGTGCATTCCGATATCGGCGAGTATCTGTCCCGCACGTATTGTCCTGATTGTGGCCGGAAAACAGTTGATTATGGTCGTTTTCGGCATGGGTTCTCTCGAAAGAATCACTTCGGTTTCTTTGAAAAGGATGTTGACCCGGCAATTGCAACAAAAAGATGGATCGAGGTCGAACAGCACCATGCAGAGCGTGATACCCGAAGCGTCGAGTTCAAGGAGACATAATGAATCCTTGCGTTCGACACGAAGAATTGAAGCCGAAAAACTGTTCATCCTGATTCTTTAGCGTGAATGGTCCAAAAACATTTGCTTTCCGTGAAAATAACCGGTTTTGTTCGAAATCGGTATAAACGTGCTCCTGGTTTCTGATAATACTGTGAGCGTTTTATGCGACGGCGCCTCGTGTTGCCTTAATTTATAAGGGAACAGTTGTTAATTTCATAACCCGATAAGATTATTTTGTTGAAATAATTTGTTTAATTGGATTTGTTGCCTGATATTTACACCGGAAGCCAATCGTTTCAGATGTATGTTCGTTCGTGTTTCGTTATTGTTTTCAGATATAGCGTTTTGTTGTGCGATGTGTTGCGGGCCGAACCCGCGCCACAATCATGAGCAGGGGCTTTTGAGCAGGTCCATAGGGGAAAACGGGTTTCCCTCTTTTTTTAACAAGCGTTATTATTTTCGGAAATAACGAAACTTCCGTTCTCATGAAAAAAATATTTCTTATCGTTTTTCTTCTTTCTGTTTGTGAATCGCTTTCAGCCGCCGGAACAATTCCGGACATGGAGATGGTGGCGATGAAAGGGGGGGCTGCCGAAGAGATCGTCGTTCAGGGCAGGAAGGGGGATGTTCTTCAGCTCGTCACCGGCAGGGAGACTGAAGTGCTGAACCCTTCGCAGATGTCGGTCTACAAGGCGATCAATCTCCTTCCTTCCCTCAGCCAGGAAAGCGTCGATCCCTGGGGCCTGGCCGATATCATAAACTACCACGAAGCTTTCCGTTTCAGGGGCGTCGAAGCTACGGCAGGGGGCGTGCCGGCAACGACCGTCAACGTCGAGGGACTGCCGCTGACAGGACGGCCCGGAGGTGGAGCGACCATCTACGATCTCGAGAATTTCAGCAATATCAACATCTATACCGGCGTCATGCCCGCCTGTGCAGGGCTTGGCCTTGCCGATGTGGGCGGAAAAATCAATATGGAAATCCGCCGTCCCGAGGACAAATTCGATATGCTGCTGAAACAGAGCATCGGCAGTGACAGTTTCCGCCGGACATATCTGCGTGTGGATACCGGAATGATGCCGGGTGATTTCAAGGCGTTCTTTTCTTTTTCCGATGCATCAGCCGACAAATGGAAAGGTGAAGGAGACAGCAAGAGGAAAAATTTCATGGCCGGCGTGACCAGACAGTTCGGGGACAACGTGAAACTTGAAACCTTTGTTACCTGGAGCAAGGGGAAGATCCATACCTACAAATCGTTCAGCTATGCACAGATCAGCGATCTGGATTATGCTTATGCAACCGATTTCGGAACCGATCCCACAAAATACGACTATTATGATTACAACAGGAACGAGTTCGAGGACTGGATGCTGATGGCGAACCTCGAGATCAGGACAGGCGAGCATTCCACCCTTTCCATCAAGCCTTACTGCTGGAGCGACAAAGGGTATTACCTTGAAACCATTTCCCTGCCGAACAATGGCGGAAACCGTATCAGGAGATGGGATATCGATCACGACCTGAAGGGGATTCTCGCTGAATACAGAACAACGGTGTCCGGGACCGATCTTGACATGGGCTACCTCTACCATACACAGTCACGTCCGGGCCCTCCCTCTTCGTGGAAAAATTATACCGTATCTGGTGGTCAGCCTGTTTTTGACAAATGGACCCTGCTTTCGAACGATTCGAGCCATGAACTGCATACGCTCTTCATCGAGGGAAAACACCGGTTCGGGGATTTCCAGATCGAAGGCGGCGTAAAATATGTCAACTATACCCTGCCGTCAATCATTACCTGGAATACAACTGGTATCGGCGATGTCGGCTATGACGATGCGATCGCAGCGAATCCTGCAGTGATGCCTGATTACAGCGCTCCCGATACCAAAACATTTGGACGCCTCTTTCCTGATGTGACTGTCACGAGGGCCCTCGGCGGCAACGTTTCGCTTTTTGCTTCCTATGGCGAAAACTATGTCACCCACGTCGATATTTACCCTTACTTTATTCAGCAGGCCAAGTACTTTACAGACAAGGGGATCACTTTCCAGCAGCTCTGGGACAGGAAGGTGATGGAAATATCGAAGAATTTTGAACTGGGCGTGCATGCGAAAGGAAGCAACTGGAGCCTGGTCCCGACCATCTACTACACCAGGCACAACAACAAGCAGGCGGTTCTTTTCGATGAAGCCCTGAATGCCTTCTACCCCATGAACAATGCGAAAGCCGAAGGGTACGGGGTCGAGGTGGAGGGCGAATGCACACCGTTTGAAAATCTCAGGCTCTACGGTTCGTTCTCCTGGAACAAATTCTATTTCTCTCAGGATATCCTTTCTGATGCAACGAACAGTCCGATCACGGTAAAAGGGAAGCAGGTGCCGGATGCTCCGGAGTTTCTCGCCAAAGGGATGATCAGCTATAAAGCGGGTGATTTCACCATCACGCCGATCGTAAGGTATACCTCGGTCCGTTACGGCGATGTACTGCACAAGGAAAAGATAGATGCAACGACGCTTTTTGACGTCGATCTTACCTGGAACAAATCGATGTTCGGATTTAAAAATGTCGATTGTTCGCTCTCGTTCCTGAACATATTCGACAAGAAATATGTCAGCCTGATCAGTACTTCAGACTACAAGACATTGAAAACCTCATACCTGCCGGGAGCTCCGTTCACCGTCATGGCAACGGTTTCGTTCCATTACTGATATGTTTTCTTCGTGTTCTTTCAGTCGTGTGTGCTCCCGGCATGTTCATACGCCGGGAGTTATTTTCCGCAGATCAAAAAAGTTGATAGAAATGCAGAAGAAGTTCCTGTTTTTTGCCGTGTTCATCGTGTCGTTCTTCCTTTCCGCGACCCTTCGTGCCGAATCTATAACGATTGCTGCAGGTGCAGGGTACAAAAGGCCGCTTATGGAGATAGCGGAAAAATTCGAAAAAAAGACCGGCAATCACGTCGATGCGGTTTTCGGTCACATGCAGCAGATTATTTCCCAATCCAGGATGACCGGTCAGATAGCGGTCCTGTTCGGGGAAAAAAGTTTTTTCGAGCAGTCGGCGATCAATTTTGTGTCATACTATCCACTGGGCCAGGGAAAACTTGTACTGGCCTGGCGTAAGGGGCTTGTTCTGAAGAAAATCGACGATATCGGCACCAGTACTGTTACAAGAGTTGCCATGCCTGATGACAGGAAAGCGGTTTACGGGAAGGCAGCTGCTGAATATCTGCAGAAATCGGGACTTGCGGGACATCTCGGAAGCAAGCTGCTCGTCGTGGCAACAGTGCCCCAGGTTTCGTCATACCTGCAGACGGGCGAAATCGACGCCGGTTTCATCAACGTGACCGATGCGATCGGTATACAGGAAAATATCGGCGGTTACCTTCCCGCAGAGCAATCGCTCTATACGCCCATTTTTATTGAAGCTGGTGTTGTCAGCGGCTTCGAGAAGCAATTCGTGGTCAGGTCATTCCTGAAGTTCATGCAGGATAAAGAGTGTATTGCCATTCTCAGGCGTTACGGGCTTTGATGGAACATTATTTCAGCATTATTTCAGGCGATGGCATGACGGCATCCCTCATGCTGACCGTCGAGACTTCACTGGTCACCCTGCTGCTTCACCTGGCGGCGGGAGTGATTGCCGGTTATTTATTTACCTGCCAAAGGAACCTTTTTATATCCGTTGCCGATACCATCGTTACCCTTCCGCTGGTCTTTCCTCCGATAGCTACCGGGTTTCTGCTGCTTCTGCTGCTCGGACGGAACGGGGTTATAGGCGCACCCTTGTCAGCACTTGGCCAGGAAATCATTTTCAGCAAATCCGGCGTATTCATCGCATCGTTCATTGCCGGGCTTCCGCTTGTTGTCAAATCGGTTCAGGCGGCTGTCGAGGGAATGAATCCTTCGCTTGTCGAGGCAGCCTGGACGTTGGGGAAAAACAGGTTCCAGACCTATCGCTCCGTCGTTCTGCCGACCATCAGCCGTGCGCTGATCGCCGGACTCATCCTTTCTATGGGGCGTTCGCTCGGCGAGGTCGGTGTAACGTTGATCCTCGGGGGGAACATCATAGGAAAGACCGAAACGGTATCGCTTGCGGTCTATAATGCTGTTTTCGAGGGGAATTTTGAAAAAGCGGCAGTGCTGTCCCTGATGCTTGGCGTTGTATCGATCCTGCTTTTCTACGCATTGAGGAAATTCAGCCGCAGCTGAGCTTGAGAAGGCAGGGCCTGAATCAGTGTCCGTTATGATGTCTTATCTGCTTAAAGCTGCTTTTTTTTTTTACAGGACGCTGTAATGGTTGACACAATGCACTGAACGAATAAATGGAGACCGGTTTCGTGCTTATAGCGTTATATGGTAAGGGATATAGCGACGATCGTGAATGACTGTTTATGTTCGGGCTGTTCGGCCAGTCAGACGAGTTTTTTAAGTATCAAGTTTCATAAATCAAAAGAAGTTTTCAACGATGAAGAACAGATCGAATAAACTGATCATTTTTTTTGCACTGCTGAGTTCGGCGGTATCTCCAGAGGCAACAGCATCAGCGCAGTCACTCAACAGCGGGCAGTCGGAGGAAATTGTCGTGACGGCGACACTCAGCGAAACACCGGTTTCGAAGGTCCCCGCGGCAGTCGAGGTGATCAGCAGGAAGGAGATCAATGAAAGTGGTGCCACGACACTTTCTGATGTGCTGACCGAAGCACAGAGTATCACCCTTGAACCCTCGAACGGGAGGATAAGTGCAGCAAGGATGCGCGGACTCAACAGCAGGAACACGCTGGTGCTTGTCGATGGCATGCGTATGTACAGCGGATTCCAGGGATTGCTCGACATGGGGGAAATTCCGGCCGGTATGATCGAACGGATCGAAATTATCCGAGGATCAGGCTCCGCCCTTTATGGCAGCGATGCTGTCGGAGGCGTCATCAACATCATCACGAAAAAACCGACGAAAGACATCCATGCCGGCCTCAATATTTACACGGGCGAGAGCACATACGGAGAAGCGGGCAGTATCAACACCAACGGTTATGTGAGCGGTACCCAGGGAAAGCTCGGATATGTTGCCTCTGTAACCTACAATAACAGGGATCGCTATGACAGGGATAAAAGCACCCTCGATACCGATGGTGACGACAGGCGGTTCGATGCCTATTCTGCAGCCTTGAACTACCTTCTCGCTCCGGGATGCAATCTTTCGTTCGGCGTCAACTATGCCGATACGAAGCTGGAGGGAATCCGTTCAAATAATGGCTACAAGAACAGGACGGTCAATGCCGACCGGTTGTTCGGTTATCTCGGAGTTGACATCGATACCGGCAAAGAATCCAGGCTGACGCTTCGGAGCTGGAAATCCACTTATGACTGGCAATCAGATATGCAGCCGGTTGCCGGCGGCACGGTGACAACGACGACACTCAATGTTGATACGAGCCAGTATGAGGGGAGGTGGACGGCAACGATCGCTGATAATCACCGGATTACGACCGGGATGGAGTACAGTACTGAAAACAGGTCGGATAACAGTCTTTCTCACGATGCACATAACTTCGCTGCTTTTCTGCAGGATGAAGTGCAGCTTGCCGATCCTTTCGGTGCGGTGATCGGCGCAAGGTATGACGATCATTCGGATTTCGGCAACGCATTCAGTCCAAAAGTCGGTGCCTGGCTGAAGCTCAACGACCATGTGCGACTGAGGGGATCATACAGCGAAGGGTTCAGGGCCCCGACGCTTTACGAGCTTTATACGGGCTCTACCTCAACAAAACAAAAAATCATCTATGCCAATCCGAACCTCGATCCCGAGAAATCACGTTCCTATGAAATTGGCGCCGACGGGACATGGAGCAGGTTTACCTGCGGCATTACGGCGTTCCGAAACGACATGCGCGATATGATAACCGAATTCTTCACCCATACCTATAGCGGAACGAAACCGGCGATCCCGATCTATGAGCTGAGAAACACTTCGAAAGCCATGACGCAGGGACTCGAAGTATCGGCTGGGATCAAACTTCCTTATGGGTTCACGCTTTCCGATCAAATTACATTCCTGGACACCGAAGATCAGACGATCGGTCACGATCTGCTCTTTGTTCCGGACATTGCAAACACAGTCAAACTTGCATTCAGGAGCGGGCATGGTTTCAGCGGCAATATCAGGGTCATTACTACAGGACGGCAATGGACCAGCGAAACGAGCCGTACCGATTCCTATACGCTTGTGAACTGCTACCTCGCGAAAAAAGTGAACAGCAATTCGGAGCTGTTCGTGGGCGTTGACAATATGTTCAATGTCGAGGCAAACGCGGCTTATGGCAACAGCGGAGGCGCGGCATCGACAGGAACATATTTCTACGGCGGCATCATGTGCGCTTTTTAGATTATTTCAGCTGCGAAATCATTTTGTAAACGTTCAATTCTCAATTCATGATCCGGTTAAAAAAATCCGCTTTTATCCTTTTCCTGCTCTCTATGGCGGCAGGCCCCCTTCATGCCATTCCGGACGGGACCCAGGGCAAGTTGCTTTACGACAAGCACTGCAGCATCTGCCATTCCATGAGCCCTCCCCCCAAATCGGCTCCGCCGATCCTCGGGATTACCATGCATTACCATCAGGCCTTTGCCGACAGGAAAGATGGTGTGACCCATATGGTGACGTTTATGAAAAAGCCGGATGCGAAGCAATCGAAACTCGAAGCGGCCGCTGTCAGCCGTTTCGGCCTCATGCCGGCGATGACGCTGTCAGACAAGGAACTTGAAGCGGTCGCAGGCTGGCTCTGGGAGAGTTACGATCCGAATTTCAAATCACCGGGCAATTGCGCTAAATGACGGCGTTCTGCATGCAGGATTGTATCATAAAAAACTGCCCGGTGGCACCTGAACCGCCGGGCAGTTTTTTTTCTTTCTTTACGCTTCAATCAATGCCTTCAGCCTGGGCCGATATCTTCGATCGGTTCTCCGCTCCTGAGCCTTGTCCGGAGGGCAAGCATCCTGTTGTCAAGTTCTTCGAGCATCGCGAGATTGGCTTTTTCCTTTCCGGTCGTTTCGATGAACCTGTGTATTCCTCTGTTCCTGATGACGAGTCTGCGTTCAGCCATGACAGCGAGGATTGGATCGTGGGTAGCCATCAGCACGATTTTCTCCTTGCGGACAAGAAGCGAGAGCGCTTATTTCTGTCGATGCCTGCGTTTTCAATTTCGTCGATCAGCACGACCGGCGACGAACTGAGAAAAGCCGTATCGGCGATCATCAGCGCCCTTGATTGTCCTCCCGAAAGCGAGGTGACCGGGGTTTCCGGGCCGAACCATTCGTCGGCGAGCATGTTGCCCCGAGTGAAGAGTGGTGTGAGGAAAAAGGGTCGTAAAGGCAATCGGTTGCTGTTGGCAGATCATTGCCGGACCCGATGATGAAAAGGTAGAAGCAGTTTGAACCGATCGACTCATTAAACAGCCAGCAATCAGCCTTCGATATCGCATCAGGGCACCTCTGTCTGGTTGTTCTGAAGCCTTGTTGTTCGGATTGGTCCAGACCTGTCGGGACCGAAATCCTCATCTGACACGCGTACATTCCTGTTCAGGAGTTTATTCAGATCTTGTCGGGGCTCTCTGCGCCTTGTACCCGTGCTTAACACAGCAAAAAAAAAGAAGTGCCCGTCAGGCTGATATGTTTCCTTTTTCATTGTTTTTCCGGATGAGAAACAGTGCCATCAGCGAAAAAACAGCGATGCTGGTAAGGACCTGGACGATCATCGACTGGTTCCTCCGCTGGTAGAGTTCATCGAGCCCGAGTGAACCGATGATCATGTAATCGTCGTAGACCCTGTAGATGAAAAGCGATTTCAGTTTGCCGACAGTTTGAGTGAACATCCCTTCCGGTCCCCTGAAGGAGTTGCGGGGAAATCCGCAGGCGGATACATCCCTGCCGATGAACCTGCCATCCGTGCTGCTCAGGATTTTGCCGTTGAGGTCCGTAACAATGATCGTGCCGGTCTGCCTTGTCCTGTAGCCATAGGCGACTTTTGCGATATCTGCGGCAGCGAGCGCCCGGTAGAGCCTTTCCGGCTTGTACCCGATCTGAACGATTCCCGGTTCGTCAAGACGGGAAACGCCGGTGTACTGGAATATGGTTTTGTCAAAACCTTTCGGCATCGGAGGCTGGGCCAGTTTGAAATCCCTGTAATAGATGGCGAGCAGGAACGGCTTCGACTGCGGATCGGATGCGAAGTTATAGCCTATGAAACTGTGGATCGTGCTGCCGACGAGGATGCCGTTCTTGTCGCTTACGTGGAGTTCATCGACATCGAGGAGTTTTCGGATCTCTTCGAGTTTATGCTCGTCGTGGATCAGGGATGGTTCCTGCTGGATCATCCAGGCAAACGCGCGGGCTTTTGCTATCGACTGGGCGTCGGACTCGAGCCTGAGGGTATAGAGCGTCTGGTCGTTCTGCCTGATCTGGTCGGCAATGTGGAGCATGCTCAGGTTGATGAGGTTTCTGCCGCTGTTCATGGCATGCCGGCTCAGCATCGTCCAGGATATGACAAGCGAAGCAAGCAGTACGGCAAAAATGATGGAAAGCTGGACCAGGGGGAGTCTGCCGATTTCGGGTTTTTTCATGGTTTTTCAGTTTCCCTGTTTGAAAAGTCGGTTTCTTGCGGGTTTTTCCTCATGCGATCTGACGGTTGGCCAGCTCCCTGAAAAAACCTTCCACAGCCATGAGCTCGTCATATCTGCCTGTCTGTACAATACGTCCTTCCTCGATGCAGTAGATCCTGTCGGCATTTCGGATGGTGCTCAGCCGGTGGGCGATCACAATCCGGGTTGACTGCAGCTCTTCGAGGCTTCTGCTGATTATTTCCTGCGTTTCGTTGTCGAGCGCGCTGGTCGCTTCATCGAAAAAAATCATTCCCGGCTTCCGGACAAGGGCCCCGGCAATGAGCAGCCGTTGTTTCTGTCCTCCCGATATGGTTTCACACCCTTCGCTGATGACGGTGTACATGCCCATCGGCATTTTTCTGATATCATCGGCGATACCTGCCATTTTTGCGGCTACCCACGCATATTCAGCAGTCAGGGTCGATGAGCCGAGGATCGTATTGATGATGAAGCCGGGCTGAAGATGTGCGTTCTGCAGGACCACACCTATCTGGCGGCGCACTGCCTGAACGTTCAGGGTCGCCAGATCGACGCCGTCATAGAACACCGTGCCGGCGGCAGGCTTTTCGAAGCCGAGAAGGAGGCGCATGATGGTGGATTTTCCTGAACCTGAACTGCCGACTATCGCTATGAATTCTCCCGGTTCCGCCTTGATATCGATGTCATGGAGAATCTGGGGACTGTCCGGGGTGTAACTGAAATTCACACCCTGCATTTCCACTCCGCCCTGAAGTTTTCCAGGGTGCGAACGCGTGAAGGATGTTTCCGGAAGGGCATCGAGGACCGGCTTGATCCGTTCGTAGAGCGGAACGACATCGAGGCTCCCGATGATGGTCATCGCTGATTGCAGGAGCGCGCTCTGGAATGTGGTGAACGCGGTGGTGAAGGCGATGAACGACCCGCAGCTGAGATGTTCTCCACTCAGGTTGCTGCCGGCTGAAAATATGATGATTGCAAGGCCTGTGACCGGAAAAGATGCCGATGTTACAGCCAGCATATTCTGCATGCTGCCGGCTTTGAGCAATATGCTGCGCTCTTTTCGGAACCTTGCCGCCCACTCGGCGAATGCATGCTTTTCTGTTCCCGTCATCCTGATTTTTGCTATTCCGGTCAGCAGGCTGCCGAGCAGACCTGAAATGTTGCCGCGTGTTTCGAAAACGGCTTTTTTGAGCCCGAGCTGCCGGTAGCTTGCCCAGACGGTGATGCCGACAAGGGCCATGGTCATGGCAGCGGCGACGAAGGCAAGTTTCCAGCTGTAGAAAAAGAGCAGGAAAAAATTCATGAACCCGAAGACCAGTCCAAGAAGTGCGGTCAGTACCGCGCTGCTCAGGACCTCCCTTATTTGCGAAATACCGAGAATGCGGGTCGCAAGATCGCCGGAAGAGTAGTTCCTGAAGAAGGTGCTGGGCAGGTTGAGAAGACGGTCGATAAATGCCGGCTGAAGCCTGATGTCAAGCCGGGACTGCACTCTCATGACCAGTATCTGGCGGGCCAGTTCGAACCCGCTTGAAGCCATGATGCCCGCTGCAAGGATTGTGCCGAGTTGCAGCAGTTGTCCGCTGGAGGAACGGGGGATGATCGTATCGAAGAGTATGCCGGTCAGGATGGGGACAAGAAGTCCGATAGATGCGCCAGCAAAACCGAAAAGCAGCATGGTTGCCAGGTCGGACCTGCTTCCCGAAATGCCGTAACGGACGATGTCACTGAAATGCAGGACCCTTTCCGGGAAAGGGCGGTAGAACATCCATGCGTTTTCATGATCGAGTTCCTCCTGAAGCAGTTCATCCACCACGAGGTTCTCATGAGTCTGCGGATCGATGAGCCTATACCCTTTTTTGCCGGGGAGCAGGGCTACCGGGTTCATTTCTTTTCCCCTGAAGGCAAGAAGCGGGCCGTTTTCATGCAACCACCACCGGCCTCCCCTGGAAAAACTTACCCTGCGTGCGCGGATGCCCGAAAAGCGGCAGATGAACTGAAGCGGATCTTCATGTGACGCATCGATTTCCGGCGGCGGTTCGCTGATGACGATATGAGAAGCCTGTCCCACAAGCATACATGCGGCGAGCAGCGGGTCTGAAACGGCAGCAGCAGAGCCATTATCGTTTTCGACGAGGATCTCCGAAAGCCCCTCGAGCGCTTTTCGGTAGCGTTCCGCCTGAAAACGGTTTTTTTCAGTGAACCTTTTTTCTGCAAGTGCTGCAGCTTTCTCTTCATTCATCGGTCAGAAACGATACCTGTTTTTCATTCCTGCATATCAGTGCCCGAAAAGAGCGTCTAACCTTTTGCCACAAGTCCCGCATAGATGCCACCTGCCGCCATGAGCGAGTCATGGGTGCCCCGTTCAGCGACCTTTCCCGAATCGAGGACGATAATTTCGTCGCAGTCACGGATGGTGCTCAGCCGGTGGGCGACGATAAGGCATGAACATCCGCGGTTTCGGATGTTCATATCGATAATCTTTTCTGTCGGCGGGTCCAGTGCGCTTGTCGCTTCGTCAAGGATGAGGATGGACGGGTTCTGGGAGAGTGCCCTGGCGATTTCTATTCTCTGCCGCTGTCCGCCGCTGATATTTCTGCCTCCCTCTCCCAGACGGGACTGGTAGCCGCCTGTCCTGGTTATGATCATTTCGTGAATTGCCGCGTCCCTGGCTGCGAGCACGATCTCGTCATGAGGTATCGTCATGTCCCACATGGCGATATTTTCCGCTATCGTTCCTTCGAAGAGGCTGATTTCCTGGTCAACCATGCTGATGGAAGCTGCCTGCAGCTTTCTGGGAATCTTCTCTCTCGGTATCCCGTCAAACAGCACCTCGCCGGACCAGGGCTCATAAAGCCCCGCGACGAGTTTCGCGATTGTGGATTTCCCGGAACCGGAACCTCCGACAAGCGCGACGCGATTGCCGGGCCTGATCACAAGCGAAAAATTTTCAATCAGGGGTGGATCGAGAAGGTTGTACCCGAACGTGATATTCTTCAGCTCGACACTTCCTTCCAGTCTCACGAATTTCGCTGTCTCCGCATTGTCGTCTTCGATGGAAAGTTCGCTCTCGTTGTTCGTGACATCATCGAGGCGCTGCAGGCTGGCCCTGGTATCCTGCAGTTTCTGGCCGAGGCTGACCATCTGGTTGACCGGGGCGAGAAATGAAAGCAGCAGGCTCTGGAACGCCACCAGCATGCCTATGGAGAGATTGCCTTCCATAACCCGCAGCCCGCCGAGGGTGAGAATGGAAATATTGCCGATCGACTGCAGGAACGGAGGGAGTGCGAGCAGGAATACCGTGGCTGTCTGAAGTTCCTGCCTGCCGATCACCATATTGGCGAAAAGCCCGCCCCATCTTGCAAAAAAATCCTGTTCATTGCCGGAAGCTTTCAGGCTTTCGATGGTGCGTATGCCGTGAAATGTCGTTCCCATCAGCTTGCCGTTATCCTGCATGAATTTCTGGTTCAGGCTGATGCGCTTGCGGGAGACGTAGAAGAGCGCAGATGCGTTGAGCAGTGCGATGACGATGGCTCCGAACGTCAGGATGATGTCATACCGGAGCATCAGGAGAGCATAAAAGACGATAAGCAGGACATTGAGCGACCTTGTCGAAAGTTCTCCCGCGAGCAGGGTCGCAACCTGGTCGTTCAGCTGGACCCTGTTGGATATTTCTCCTGCCTGGCGCATGGTGAAAAACCTCATGGGCTGCGCGAAGACATGGTTGAAGAATTTTGCCGATGATACCATGGCCAGTTTTGTCTCGGCCCTGAGTATATAGAATTGCTGCAGCCAGGTCAATGCGCCCTGGAGACATGCGGTAAGCAGCATGCCGATCATGAGAGGCTGTATCCATCCGGTCGTTCCTTTCACGATGACATAATCGATGTAGATCCTCAGAAAGGAAGGGACAAGAAGTCCGGGAACGACAAGAAGCAGGCTGGCAAGGATAATGTAAGACATAGCCTTTTCAAGGCCCGGCAACCGCTTTTTCAGTGCTTCGAAGAGGTTGAACGGTTGTCCGCCGCTCCTGAATGCAGGAGTTTTTTCAAAGACGATGGCTATTCCCGAATAGGAGTCGCTGAATTCTTTCAGGCTCACTTTCCGCTCACCCCTCGCAGGGTCGTTGATATAGTAACACCCTTTCCTGAATCCCTCGAAAACCACGAAATGGTACATGTTCCAGAAGAGGATCATCGGGAGGTCCTTCCTGTGCAGATCGTCGATGTCCAGCCTGCATCCTTTTGCCTCGAGCCCGTATTTTCTGGCGGCTACGATCAGGTTGCTCGCCTTGCTTCCGTCCCGCGATACCCCGCAGTCGATACGGAGCTGCTCAAGCGGCACATAAAGGCCGAACCATGCAAGGATCATTCCCAGCGAGGCCGCACCGCATTCTGTCGCTTCCATCTGCAGGATGGTCGGTGTCCTGGCCCGTTTTTCATCCCAGAGCTTTTCGGTGGGAAAAAGCATGAAACTCATTCGTGGGACCCTCCCGGGGAATCGATGGTGAATGGATTTTGCCGGCTGTTCATGTTTTTTTCACGATGAAATGACAAAACTTCCCGGGCACTGCTGCAAAGCGTTGTTCACAAGGTTGCTGCTCTTTGAGCACCCTGTCAGGAATCGGTGTTTCCAAGAACCATCTTTTTCAGGGACGGAATGACCAGCTCTGCAGGAGATTGTTCTTCAACAATGATCTTTCCTTTGCAGAGTATTCCTGAAGTGATCGTTGTTTTCGGGTCCCTTCCCGAAGTCCACCTGAATCCGCTTCTGTTCGCAGGGTCCCTGATCAGCCTTATGGTGACTTTGTAGGGAGGGCTTCCCGAAGCAAAGTTGCGGGCGAGGCCTTCGTTCCTGATATCGGTGGCAATCGATTGTTCGGATACCGGGTATTCGCTCACATAGAAGACTTTTCCGACGATATAGCCGTACTCTTCCGGTTTTACCGTAGAGGGCGATACGTAGACTTCCATGCCTTTGCGGATCTTTTTCGCGTTGCCGGACGATACATAGAGGTCGAGCCTGATATCCTGATGGAGCTGGCTGTTGAATGGTTCGGCCTGAAGGAGCTCGAACCCCGGGGATACTTCCTGGCCGTTCGTGGTTTTTATTTCAGTCACCCTTCCGGTGAAAGGCGCGATAACCGCGGAACGCCATTTGTAGTTTTCCCTTGATTTATCGAGGTTGCGCTCGGCGTCGGAAAGCTCCTTGTCAAGAAGGTAGAGTTTGTTTTTCAGCTCCATGAGGGACTGTTCCGTGGAGGGGCTTGTTTCATGGAATCTGCCGCCTGATTGCTGATGAGTTTTCTGGACTTTTTTCTCAAGCTGTGCGATCTGGTTTTTCAGGAAATACCGTTTTTCAGCCTGATGGGAAGAGAGGTACTCGTAGGTGGAAAATACCGAAAGAAATTCCTGTTTCAGTTCCGGTTGTTCGATGATCGCCAGGATTTCACCTTCCTGGACGGTCTGACCGTCCCTGACCGTCAGCCCGGTCACGATGCCCGTCGATCTTGCGGCGATGGACTGTATGGTTTCCGTGCTCATGGTGATGCCCTGCCCGTCAACCGTCGTGTATATTCTGCCCTGGAATCCCCAGACAAGCACCGCGACGATGAAAAGGGCCGTCGAAAGCAGTGCTATCCAGCCTTTCCGGTCTGTCACCGGCATGAGGCTGTCAAGGTCATCCGGAGAATTGAGCTTTTTCAGGGCTTCTTTTCTGAACTCGATAGCCATGGATGAACACGTGAACAGGAGAATGGATATTGCATGTGTTAGCCGCGAACAGGTATTTGCGACATCTTGCGCTACCCTGCCGCAACCTTGTTTAGTGTAATTTATTGCTATATTTATCGATTACCAAACATCAACCTGCCGCTCATGAAATCCATGAAGCCCTGGTCCCGTTACAACACGCTTTTTTCTTCGGAAAAGCACGGCTTCTATCTTTTCAATGCGCTGTCGGGGACGATGCTTGAACTGGACCGCCGGCATTACGAACGGTCGGAAGCGATACGTGACGGTTTGGACAACCCTCCGGATGGACTGGATTCCGGATTCCTGAAGCTGCTCGAAGAAAAAGGATTTCTTGCGACAAGTGAGGAAGACGCCTCGTCGCTGATGCAGCTGCATTACAACCGGAATGCGGCATGCTTCGGGACCTCCACCCTCGGGTTGTGCATCTGCCCGACACTCTCATGCAATTTCAGCTGCGTTTATTGCTACGAGCATGGCAGGGGCAAAGTGAAAACCATGGACACGGAGACGGTTGAAACGCTTGTTTCCTTCGTGAAAAACCTGAACGACATCAGGAACCTCAGTGTCACCTGGTTCGGCGGAGAACCGACCCTCTCTCTCGAAATTGTCAGGGAGTTGACATACCGCTTCCTGGAGCTTTTTCCAGGTTACGGCAATGCAGGGATGGTGACGAACGCCTACCTTCTCGATGAAACGTGGATAGCGGTGCTGGACGAACTCAGAATCGGCTATATCCAGGTCACGCTCGACGGCAGGGAAGCTGTCCATGATTGCAGGAGAATGCTGAACGGAGGTGGTCCGACCTACCGGAAGATCATGGAAAACATCGACCTGCTCATGAACTCTCGATGGCAGGGCAACCTGGCCGTGAGGATAAATGTCGACAGGCCCAACATGGATGAGTTCTCTTCGCTCAGGGAGGAAATCCTGCAGCGTTACACCGGAAAAAAAGTGTCGGTTTATCCCGGATATGTCAATACGTATCCAATCCATCCCTATGATCGCCATTGCGGCCTGTGTACGGACGAATGGTCGGAATTCCTGCTCGAAGGTTATAACCTGAAGGGAATCGTCCCCAGGGGCGGATTTTTTCCGTATCCCGGATATTCGAATACCTGTCTGGCGACATCCCGTTACGGGTATGTGATAGGACCGGCGGGCGAGATGTACAAATGCCTTGAAGATGTCGGCAACAGGGAGATGGTTGTCGGTTCGATCTTTGCCACTGAACCGCTCTTCAACCGTGAAATGGTTGCAAGGTACAGTACGGGCGTCGATCCGTTCACCGATATAACCTGCATGGAATGCCCGGTACTGCCGCTCTGCGGGGGCGGTTGTGCAAGCAAGCGCCTGCGGGCTAAATATTACGGGCAGGAGGGCCTTGAGTACTGTTCTGTGCTGAAGCGCTCCCTTATACCGTTTCTTGAAGCTTACATCGACACCCGAAGAAGCCTCGAAATCTGTAATCAGCTGCTCGGGAAAGCTTCCGGAGCAGAGAAACTGAACGGTTACCGGATGGTGCAGCCGGAACGGAAAAACCTGAATTTGGGGAAAAACCCTCTGGATTCTATGCTGAAGCATGACTGAGCGCTTTCAGAAAAGATGCGGAATTTCATGCAGGCAAGGGATGTGTGCTGCACGGCTTTCGGCCGGTATGGTTGAACCATGCTGAAGGAACGTGAATGACAGAGTATCATTCGATTTATGCCGAAACATGACTGCGACTGCAAGGAACGGCATTGTTCAACCCAGGACGAAGCAATAGCTCAAGCCGCACATCGAAAGCATATTATCGCGGTCCTGGGCTCCTCCTGTTATATCTTCATTCATTACGGTTTCGGCGGCAACCTGACGCAATTCTTCAGTGGTGCACGGATACCCGGCATCGACGATGGCCCGAAGACGGTCTTCCGATTCCTTCAAAGAGAAGATCGTTTCCCTGAAACTTTCGTCGGTTTTCAATTTCGCGATGCAGGCTTTTGCGGCTTCCATGGACATGACGGACTCCTTTGCCGGTAAGGGACGGCGGTTATATTCTGTGCTCCCGGATGTCGGGAGCGTTTAATTTCACAATATAGTAATAACATTACGCAAAAATTATCCCGGAGCGAATACGGAATAACTTGCACGTGATCAGGAAAGGGGTCGCAGTATCTTGCGGGTGGAGTCCTCTTTCAGCTTCCCTTGAGGTTGTTCCTGCTTTTCAGTTTTCTCCGAAGCAGGACAAGCAGGGTTCCGGAAAGGGCCCCTGCAAGGATGAATAAGCCGTAATGCCAGATAAAAAGACCCGAAACAAGGAAAACGATGGGATCGAACTTCTGGAACATATCGATGAACATCGTGATGGCAGCCGGCAATCCGGCAAAAAATGCGAGGCCGGTGATGAAAACGGTTTCTTCGCAGGAAAACGATAATTTCAGTTTGCCCTCGTAAAGCATTTTACTGTAAAGGGTAAGCAGATAGAATGGAAGGGCGTAAACAGCTGAAGCCGCAAAAAAGAGTGCCAGAAACCCGGGATTAAGTAAAGACCAGAATGGCCAGGTCGGCTTATGTCTGGACATCAGCCATAATTTTACACCAATGCCGACCATCCCGGGAAGCAGGATGCTGAAGATGATGATCGCTCTGGAGAGCACTTGCAGGCGGTTTTTATTTTCGCTGTCCATTCCTTTTTCAGTTTCCATTCGCCTGGCCGCCGCCGGTTTTACTCTGCAATGTATCGGGCGTAAGCGTCACTTTTCGTCGATGAACTCTTTTTCGCTGTTCTTGACGATCAGGACCGGACAGTCGGACCTGCGGATGACGGCATCGGCCACGCTGCCCATGATGAGCCGGTTGAGGCCTTTCCGTCCGTGCGAGCCCATGATGATGAAATTGGCGTTCAGTTCCGCCGCTTTTTCGAGGATGATATCCGCGGCTTTCCCGATCTCCATTGTTCCTTCGACGTTTGATCCTTCTGCTTTCATTGACTTTATCAGGGCCAGGAGATCTTCTTTCGCAGCTTTTTCAAGCACTTCCTCCATTTCCATATAGTTCAGCGATGTGTCCACCGGCGGCATCGGCACCGGTTCCACGATATGGAGCAGGAAAATCGAAGCACCTGAAACCGCGGCGAATTCTTTTGCGTAGCTGACCGCCTTGAGCGAAGCATCGGAGAAATCAACCGGGCAGAGGATGGATGTAATCTTGAACATGGCCGTACATTTTTGGTTCAGGTTGACCGTGCGATTTTCGACTGGACATGGAAAAACTCCTGTCTTTCCATGAAAGATAACGCATTTGCCCCGGTTTAACACTCTCCGGCGGAAACGGATTTTTACTTCCGGCTGGAATGTGCCCGACTTTGCATAATTTCAGGTAAACGATGCCGGAGAGAACAACCGCAACAAAAAGCAGGAACCTGTTCTGTGGATAGACGTCCGAAGAGGGTATTCATCGGCATTCCCGCGGGGGAGGATCTGATTGCCCAGGTCATGGAATTCCGTAAACGCCATGCCGGGCTCCGTCTGCGCTGGACAAGGCCGGAAAACCTTCACCTTACGCTTGTTCCGCCCTGGGAGTCCGAAAATCCCGGCAGCATTTGCAGCATTCTGGAGGAAACGGCTTCAGGATATCAGGCTGCCGATGCAGCCTTTACGATGGTCAAGCCCGGCCCAGTGCCTTCAAGGCCCCGTCTTGTGTGGGCCATCGGAAAAGCGTCTTCATTTTTCCCCGCCTTGCGCGACGAGCTGAGCGCCCGGGTGCCACTTGTTCCCGTTGAACACCGGCCGTTCCTCCTCCACCTGACGATTGCGCGCGTGCGGCATGAAGATGAGCATGATCTCGCTCGAATGAAGCTCGAAGAGCCTGTTTCCTGGGCTGCAACATTTCGAAGGCTTTGCCTTTATGAATCCATTCTGAAACCTTCCGGAGCCGAGTACAGGATTTTGTGCGAAGCGCCATTCGGACAAAAAAACGATGGGTTGCAATGAAAAGAACAATGAATAATCTTTTATTTGCCGTGGTTTTCATGACGGCAGGAGTATTTTCCGGCGCTATTCTCCTTCCGGATGCATGCGGAAAATCGCCGTCTGTGCATACCCCTGCACCGGCAAGTGTCGAGCGTCGCGAAATCCTCGATGCGATGCGCCTGAAAATCAGGAAACTCCACGAACTCGACGTCGTCTTCGTGGTTAAAACCATGAATGTCGGCAGAGGATGGGCATGGGTGCATACGCAGCCGCAATCCGTGGACGGAAAAGGAAAGTATGAGGATTTTTATGCCTTGCTGCACAAAAAGCAGGGAAGATGGGCCATTGTCGAGATACCCTGTACCGAACCGGAAAACCCCGATTGTCTGGACAGTCCAGGGTATTTCAGCAAACTTGCCCGGAAGTATCCCGGTATTCCCCGTGCCATCCTGCCCGGTAACCGTAAAGGGCTTTGAACAATCGTGAAATTTCAATGAGTAATTCTTCGCGAATCACTATGATAACTGATATGAGAAGCTTCCTCAAGATGTCGTTCTTCCTTGCTGTTTACATCCTTGCAGCCTGTATTCCTGTTTCGTTGCATGCGGTATCGTTTGCATCACTTTCCAGGGAAGAGCGTGAGAACCTTCTCATCAACAGCCTTGACAGGATCTATGCCTGCCCGGGCGATACGATAAGGCTCAAGGTGATGACCGTCAGCAGGGAATTCTTTTTCCCGATGGCCGGGAAGCCTGTAGATGTCAGTCCTGCCTGGAATGTGGAACCTTCGTCAGGCGTTCTGCTTGACAGGCAGCGAAACATGGTCGTGATCGGGCGTGACGTGAAGGACGGCACGGTATTTACGGTCAGGGCGACATTGCATGAAGGCGGCACCGTCCTGAAAAATAGCGTATATGTCTATACTGAAGATGCCAATCCGTTCATCGGAAACTGGAAAGAGAAGGGCGGGAACATACGGGAGCTTTTCATAAAGCCCGACCGCAGCTTTTCGGTAACCGTTTACCCGTTCGAAGTCTACAAGGATTATTGGGGCCACTTCACCTGCGACCTGAAAAAGCAAACTATCGCGTTTACGATCGAAGGCGGCAACAAAAAGCCTGCGGATTGCGACCTTTCGGGTTTTTATCGCTTCCGCAGAGACGGAGGCCTCGAATTGCGCGGGATCTATTTCGGCACGATTGTTCCTGAAGACCGCAGGAAACAGAGATACGTGTTCATGAAATAAACCCTGATGCATAAGGTCGGAAAACTTTGCCACGGGTGCTTTTATTTGTCTCAATGCACGAGGAATTCGTCTTTCACAAAATAAAATCGTACTATGCTGACGTTTTAGAGTGCGTGGTGTATATGCTAAGAAAGGATTTCCCGGCTGAAAAAAGGCGTTGAAGCCCTCCACCGGCGGGGATTTTGTTGCGAAACGATGTCGGAACAGCGCCGCCTCCGGGCCGTGCGGATGTTCTTGCGGGAGAACCCTCCCATCTTCATTTTTTTCTTTCCTGCATTGCTGCCACCCCCGTTACAGGCGGGGTATTTCATCAAACAATGACCGGAACAGAAAAGACCATGAACGACAATCAGCCGTTACTTACGGATTTCCGCAGCCTCGAGCTGCCCCAGCCTCTCATGAAAGCGCTTGAAGAGGTCGGTTACGAAAACCCCACACCAATCCAGGCCCAGACCATTCCTCTTCTACTCGAAGGACGCGATGTGCTCGGGCAGGCCCAGACAGGCACCGGCAAAACGGCAGCCTTCGCGCTTCCCGTCCTCGCGAACATCCGACTTGCACTGGCCGAACCCCAGGCGCTCGTACTCGCTCCGACAAGGGAGCTTGCCATCCAGGTGGCCGAGGCGTTCCAGCGCTACGCGGAGTACCTCAAGGGATTCCATGTGCTTCCGATCTACGGCGGGCAGGACTATGGGGTCCAGCTCCGCATGCTCAAACGCGGCGTTCACGTCGTGGTAGGTACCCCGGGAAGGGTCATGGACCATATGCGCCGCGGTTCGCTCAACCTCGATTCTCTGCAGTGCATCGTCCTTGACGAGGCCGACGAGATGCTTCGCATGGGGTTCATCGATGATGTCGAATGGATTCTTTCGGAAACCCCGGAAGGCCGCCAGGTCGCGCTCTTTTCAGCCACCATGCCGGCGCAGATCCGCAGGATCGCCCAGAAGTACCTGAAAGACCCGGCTGAAATAACCATCCAGAAAAAAACAGCTACCGTCGAGACCATCCGCCAGCGGTACTGGGTTGTGGGCGGAAGTCACAAGCTCGATATCCTTACCCGTATCCTTGAATTCGAACAGTTCGACGGCATCATCATTTTTGTGCGTACGAAAACCATGACGCTTGAACTGGCTGAAAAGCTCCAGGCGAGGGGATACGCCGCAGCAGCACTGAACGGGGATATGCCCCAGTCCCAGCGTGAAAGGACCGTCGAGCAGCTGAAGGACGGCACCCTCAGCATCGTTATCGCCACCGATGTCGCGGCTCGCGGGCTCGATGTGGAAAGGATCAGCCATGTCATCAACTACGACATCCCGTCCGACACCGAATCCTATGTGCATCGTATCGGTCGCACCGGTAGGGCTGGACGGAGCGGCGAGGCAATCCTCTTCGTGTCGCCGAGGGAGAAAAGCATGCTCTATGCCATCGAAAAAGCGACACGCAGCCGTATCGAACTGATGGAGCTTCCATCCACCGAAGTGATCAATGACAGGAGGGTTGCAAAGTTCAACCAGAGGATTACCGACCGGATTGCGGCCGAGGACCTCGGGTTCTATACCACCCTTGTCGAACGCTACTGCCACGAACATGACGTTCCTGTGCTCGATGCTGCCGCAGCGCTTGCATCCTTGCTCCAGGGAGATACGCCGCTGCTGTTGTCCAACAAGCCGGAAAAGGCGAAATTTCGTGAAGATCGTCCGGTAACTGACAGGGACCGGGGGTCGGACAGGGAGCGTGGTTTCGACAGGGACCGAGGCCCGGTAAAAAAGAGAGCCCGGGGCGAGTCCTACGGCGATGAGGCGAAAGAACGGTATCGTATCGAGGTCGGCAGCGAGCACGGAGTGAAGGCGGGAAATATTCTCGGCGCCATCATTAACGAAATCGGGCTCGATCCCGAAATGGTCGGCCAGATTTCCATCAGCGACACCTACAGTTCTGTCGAACTGCCCAAAGGCATGCCCGACAATGTATTTCACGAACTTCGTAAAGTCAGGGTCTGCGGCCGTCAGCTCAGGCTTTCCAAAATGGAAGATCAGGATCGCTATTCGCCTTACGGAGCAAAGAAAAGTTCCAGGAAACCGTTCAAGCCGGCAGGAAAGGAAGCTTCTTTTTTTACCGGCCATAACAAGAAAAAGAGGAAAAGCTGAACTTTTAAAGGCTGCGCAATTTCATTTCCCGATACGGTATTGTCCGTTGAAAGTTGTTCATGACGGGGGGATTTATCTCCCCTTTTTTTTTTGTTTATTTTCACAGGTTTTCTTTCCGGTCTCATTCGACGATCCGGCCCCCTGCGTCATCGACTGTTTTAATCTTTATATTTCAGTAATGAAAATGCCGGTTTCGGAAGTACTGAGGCATTCCTGTATCCGGCAATAAGGCTTGCTCATCGTTGGCAAAAGCTAATCAGGAAGACAGGGAGTCAACTATGGAACTTCAGTTTTACGGCGCGACACAGAGAGTTACCGGTTCCTGCCATATTCTCAGGGCAGCCGGTCGCACTCTCCTCCTCGATTGCGGACTTATCCAGGGTAAGAAAGAGGAGGAAGCCCTCAACCGCTCCTCATTTCCCTTCGATCCCTCATCGCTTGATGGCGTAGTCCTCAGCCATGGCCATATCGACCATTCCGGACGCCTGCCGCTGCTTGTCAAACACGGATTCAGAGGGCCTGTCTATACGCAGCAGGCGACAATTGACCTGTGCAGAGTGCTGTTGCTTGATTCGGCATCGCTTGCCGAGAGCGATGCCGCCTACCGCAGGAAGAAGCCCGAAACGCGCAAGGACCTGCATGCCGAGCCGCTCTACACGCGCGAGGACGCCCTCCGGGCGCTTGAAACGCTTTCCGGGATGCCCTACCATGTGAAAAAGGAGATTCTTCCGGGCATTTCGGTCCGTTTCCAGGACGCGGGGCATATTCTCGGCTCCGCATGTGTCGAAGTATGGATCGAAGAAGGGGGAGCAACGAGAAAGCTCGTATTCAGCGGCGATCTTGGCCAGTACGGCAGCCCGATCCTGAAAGATCCTGACGCAATCGACGAAGCGGATGCGGTGATTGTCGAAAGTACCTATGGGGACAGGCTTCACCGGGAACTCTCCGAGACCCTTGCAGAAATCGGTGGGATCATCGGTTCGGCATGCGACAGGTGCGGCAATATCCTGATCCCGGCATTTGCCATCGGCAGAAGCCAGGAACTGCTCTATCTTTTCGCCCAAAATTTCGAAGCATGGAACCTCGAACGCTGGCAGATCTTCCTCGACAGCCCCATGGCCATCGAGGCAAGCCGGATCTACCGGGACTATCCGGAACTCTATGACGAGGAAGCCCTGTTGTTCCGGAACGGTCACAAAGGGAGGCCGTTGCTTAAAAACCTGCACATGACTTCGAGGGTTGACCAGTCGCAGGCGATCAATTCCATCAGGACCGGCGCGATCATCATTGCAGGAAGCGGCATGTGCAATGGAGGACGGGTCCTGCACCATCTCAAGCATAACATCAGCCGCCCGGAATGTTCGGTGATCATCACCGGGTACCAGGCGGAAGGCACACTCGGCAGGCAGCTTGTCGAAGGTGCAGAACAGGTGACGATACACGGAACGTCATTACCGGTCAGGGCAACCCTGCATACCATCGGGGGATTGTCTGCCCATGGCGACCAGGATGACCTCTTGCGATGGCTGGGTGGTTTCCGCAGCAATCCCGCGGTTTATGTGGTGCATGGCGATGAGGAGGTCAAGAAAATTTTCAGAGAGAAAATTGTGGAAAAGCTTGGCCTGAGCGCCACGATTCCCCAGGCGGGGGAAATTATCGATCTGGCTTCTCTGAAAAGGTGAAAAGAGCCCGTCCGGAGATCAGTATCTTTTTTGCAAAAACATCATTCCGGGGTTGCCCGTTAGTTATGTATTGCTATTTTTGATCGTTACGGTGCGCACTTCGTTGCACGTGATGTGTAGAACAGATCAGGATATCAATAAAGAGCGTTTCATGTCCATCCATACCTTCAGGGAGATCGTCCCTGTGCTTCAGACTTCGATCGGCCCGATGATCCTTATTTCGGGCCTCGGTCTTCTTCTTCTCACCATGACAAACAGGCTCGGGCGGATCATCGACCGTTCGCGGGCCCTTCTCGATGACCTCGAATCAAAGCCGGAGCAGTATGTCCTGAGGATAAACAGGGAGGTCGCCATTCTCTGGAAACGGGCGAGATATATCAGGACGGCGATCCTGCTTGCGTGCATGACCTGTTTCGGCGCTTCGGTCCTGATCATCCTGCTGTTTTTCAGTGCACTTGCCGACCTTGACCTTCCGATGCTCATCGCTGCAATTTTCACGGCGAGCATGTTCTGTCTGAGTGGAACACTGGTTTTCTTTTTTGCGGATATCAATTTGAGCCTCGAAGCGTTCAGGATCGAAATGGAGAGCCATGACAGGAAAAAGCTGATCATGGAACGCCAGGATACCTGGGTTATCTGATCCCGGATTTCAGCCCCTCGGATGGAAGGTCCTGTGCACTTCCTTGATGAAGGACCTGTCGATGTGGGTGTAAATCTGCGTAGTGCTGATCGAGCTGTGCCCGAGCATCTCCTGCACCGAACGAAGGTCAGCCCCTCCTTCGAGCAGGTGGGTGGCGAACGTGTGGCGGAAGGTGTGCGGGCTGATCTCTTTTGTTATTCCTGCGCCGGATGCGTACTGCCGCACGATGTTGAATATGGCCATTCGTGACAGTTTATTTCCCCGTGCGTTCAGAAAAATATAATCTTCGGAATCACGCGAAGTGAGCGAGATGCGTTGCTCGCTGACATAGCGTGTCGTCCATTCGATTGCGGAGCGTCCTACCGGAACGAGCCGTTCTTTCGAGCCTTTGCCGAAAATCCTCGCAAAACCGGCATCGAAAAAAAGGTTCTGCAATCGCAGCTCAACCAGCTCGCTTACCCGTATCCCGGTTGCATAAAGGATCTCGAGGACCGCTTTGTCCCTGAGGTCGAATTTCCCGCGAGGTTCCTGTTTCATGGGTGCATCGAGGACCCGCAATGTCTCTTCCTGCGACAGGACTGCAGGGAGATAGCGCGACTGTTTCGGCTGGTGCAGGTTATCGGCAGGGTTGGCATCGAGTATTTTCTCTCTTGAAAGAAATTTATGGAAGGAGCGGATGGCGGAAACATTTCGCGCGAGTGAACTGGCCTCGAGCCCGGCGGAGTGCAACCCGGAAATGAACTCCTGGACATGGGCCGGCATGATGTCCGCAAGCGCTTTCTGCCGGTCCTGCATGAAGCACAGGTAACGTTCGAGATCGTTCCGGTAGGAGAGCCTGGTGTTTTCCGAAAAGTTCCGTTCGATGGAAAGGTAGTCCAGGAAGCTGTCAAGCACCTTTATGGAAGCGGGTTCAGGCATATGGCTGCAAGGTGCGGGCGTTTAAAAAGGAAAGATACGACAAAAATAGGTCGGATCGGTCAAGTTGATTTTTATGATACGAAAAAATAGCGTAATATTGAAAGGTGCAGCATTGACAATAAAACATCGGAGAGGGCATGGGAAGGATCAGACCCGGAGGAGGTTATCGTGAACTGAGGAGTTTCCAGATGGCAACGGTCATTTACGATGCGACGTGGCGGTTTTGTGAAAAATACCTTGATGCGCGGTCGCGTATGTGCGACCAGATGATCCAGGCAGCCCGAAGCGGCCGGCAGAGCATTGCAGAGGGTAGCAGGGCTTCATCGGTCTCATCGCAGACGGAGCTGAGACTGGTACATGTCGCCAGATCCAGCCTTGAAGAACTGCTGCTCGATTATGAGGATTATTTGCGCCATCGGAGCCTGCCGCAATGGGCATACGATGCGCCGGAAGCCTTGGAGGTGAGAAAGGTTCGCGCCGAAAATCAGTCCGACAAGATCGATCAGTTCAATCGGACAGATCAGTCAGCCACGCGGAACTCCGACGATAAACACTATTCACTCTATACGCGCTGGATAGAACAAGCGGAACCTTCGATCAGGGCAAATGCCATCATATGCCTGATCCACCAGGCAAACTGGCTTCTCGACCGGCAGATTGAAGCTCTTGAACGGGAGTTCATCGAAGACGGGAGTTATAGCGAGCAGCTTTCAGCAGCACGTCTTGCAGAACGGAACAGAAAGAAACAGGATATGCCCGATCAGTCCAATCAGTCCGATCCTCCTCCTCTTTGTCCGAAATGCGGCAAAACGATGGTATTGCGTACGGTGCGGAAAGGCAAAAGCGCAGGCAGGCAGTTCTTTGGCTGTACCGGTTATCCTGAATGCAGCGGTAGTGTTGAAGTCTGAGGTTTTCATGGTATTTTTATCATGAAGGATCAGACCAATCGGACCAACCGGCCCAATCAGGGAAAAAACCATGAACACCGACAGCGATTATATGAGGCTGGCGTTGGAGGAGGCCAGGAAAAGTTTTGAAGAGGGGGGTGTCCCCGTTGGCGCGGTCATGGTTGAAAATGGCCGCGTTATCGCTTCAGGGCACAACCGGCGCGTTCAGGACGGTGATCCTGTCTCGCATGGCGAAATGGACTGCATCCGAAAGGCCGGAAGGAGGGGCCGGTATGAAGACGTCACCCTCTATACGACACTCTCTCCCTGCATGATGTGTTCCGGTACGATCGTGCAGTTCGGCATCAGGCGCGTGGTCGTGGGAGAGGACAGGAATTTCCGGGGGAATATCCAGTTCCTGCAGGAACATGGCGTCGAAGTCGCGTTGCTCCAGGATGAGCCCTGTATTAAGCTTATGAGCGAATTCATCAGGACCCGGCCGGATTTGTGGGACGAGGATATTGCAGGCAACGAGTGAAATCGGCCCGATCCGACCGATCAGTCAGATTTTCCTCAGCTTCTGGCAGAACCCCCCGTCAAATCCAGGCAGATCGCCCGGAAGGGTGATGAGATATCCGTTTTTTTCCGCACTGTTCCTGAACCGTTCGGGAATGCCGCCGCAGTCGGTATCGATTTCAAACTCAGGGTGCCTTTCGAGGAACGAGGCTGTCTGAAGGGCATTTTCTTCCGGTTCGACCGAACAGGTGGCATAGACTATTGCCCCTCCTTCATCGAGTATCGTTGCGGCATGCTCCAGCAGCTCCCGCTGCAACTCTGCAAGTTCCCGAAGCATTTTCCCGTCGATTTTCCATCTCAGCTCCGCTCTCCGGCCGAGCACGCCGCTGCCTGAGCAGGGTGCGTCAAGCAGGATGAACCGGGGCTTCACTTCAGGCCGGAAGCTCCTTGCATCTGCGGCCCTGGTCTGTATGATCGAAATCCCGAGGGCTTGTGCGTGGGTTGCGAGTTTCTGCAGTTTCTGTTCAAAGAGGTCGATGGAGGTGATTGATCCGGTGTTCATCATCATTTCCGCCATCATGCCGGATTTTCCGCCGGGTGCCGCGCACAGGTCGAGCACCGTGCTTCCGGGCGAAGGGTTCAGGAGGAGGCAGGCAAGGGCCTGGGTGGGGTTCTGGACCGACAGCAGCCCCTCCCTTACCGCGGTTTCGAAGCTGCTGAAATCCTTCGAGAAGAAGAAATTGTCGAGGGGGCAAACTTCGTGCTCAGCGCCTGTAAAAGAGGGGTTGGAAAAAAACTCCGCCGCAGTTGTTTTCAGGCGGTTCAACCTGAACCCGAACAGGGGAGGTCTGTTGTCGTAATCGAGCATGGAGAGGCATTTTTCGCTGCCGAAGGTGCTCAGCCATCGTTCTACCAGCCACTGCGGGTGGGAGTGGAGGAGGGCATAGCGTTCCGGAAGCTCTTTTTCCTGAAGCCATTCCTCGATGTGTATGTTTTCGGGAGTGATTTTGCGCAGGACGCCGTTGGTGAGTTTCGCCATCCGTTCGCCCTTGTATTTTCGGGCAAGTTTTACACTTTCGTTCACTGCGGCCCAGCCCGGGACCTTGTCGAGGTAAAGGAGCTGGAACGCACCGATCCTCAGGATGTTCTGCAGGACCGGTGCCGCTTTCGAAAAATCGTGGTGATAGAAACGGCCGATGATGAAATCGAGCCGCAGCCGGTACCTGAGCACACCGTAGACAATGCCCGTGGCAAGCGCACGTTCGTTGCGTTCCAGTTTCGATTCGCCGAGGGCGTGGTGCAGCAGGCTGTCCGATTTCGATTTGCCGGTATCGATGGCCAGGAGGACCCTGAGGGCCAGTTCGCGAGCGCTTTTCATAGCGGGAACGGAGTGTGGTTTTTCTAACGTGTTTTATTCAGGCGACTTGTAAAATAGCATTCCCTGTCGTATGTTACTTGAACTTAACGTTCTTTTATTTGTTTTCCAGCTATCATCCAGAAAGGCGGAGGGACTGGCCCTGAGAAGCCTTGGCAACCTTCATTACCCAATGAGAGGTGCCAATTCCACCCGGCGTATGCCGGGAAAGATGGTGGTATGCATGCCCCGGCATTTTCATACCTCACTCCTTACATATCCGCAAACCCATCAGTGGTTGGTTTCCTGCGTTTCGGGACCGGTAGCCTGTTTTCAGTCAACGTCCAGTTATGACACAGCAAGAACCCAAACTCCACTTTGAAACCCTGCAGGTTCATGCAGGCCAGAGGCCCGATCCCGCGACGAATTCCCGGGCGGTGCCCATTTATCAGACGACCTCCTATATTTTCGAGAGCGCGGAGCATGGCGCGGACCTTTTTGCCCTGAAAAAGGCCGGCAACATCTATACTCGGCTGATGAACCCGACAACCGATGTGCTCGAACAACGCATCGCCGCGCTCGAGGGCGGCAAGGCAGCGCTTGCCGTGGCGAGCGGCCATTCGGCGCAGTTCATCGCGCTGACAACCCTCTGCCAGGCCGGAGACAATATCGTTTCTTCAAGCTATCTCTACGGCGGGACCTACAACCAGTTCAAGGTGTCGTTCCGACGCCTCGGCATCGGGGTGAAGTTTGTCGAAGGTTGCAGTGCAGAAGGCTTCCGCAGGGCAATCGACGGGAACACCAAGGCGCTCTATCTCGAAACGATAGGCAATCCCGCGTTTCATATTCCCGATTTCGAGGCGGTCGCATCGGTCGCTGCCGAAAACGGCATTCCGCTGATCGTCGACAATACGTTCGGCTGCTGCGGCTACCTTTGCCGCCCGCTCGATCACGGGGCGTCGATCGTCGTCGAATCCGCCACCAAATGGATCGGCGGGCATGGCACCTCGATGGGCGGTGTGATCGTCGACGGAGGAAGGTTCGACTGGGGCAATGGTAAGTTTCCGCTGATCAGCGAGCCGTCAGAAGGATACCACGGACTGAAATTCCATGAAACATTCGGCGATCTTGCCTTTATCGTCAAGGCGAGGGTCGAGGGTCTTCGCGATATCGGCCCTGCCATCAGCCCATTCAATTCGTTCATGCTGCTTCAGGGGCTCGAGACGCTTTCCCTGAGGGTACAGCGCCATGCGGACAATACCCTCGCGCTTGCAAGGTGGCTCTCCAGCCATCCCGCGGTTTCATGGGTGAACTATCCGGGCCTGGAAAACCATCCGACGCATGCCCTGGCTGGCAGATACCTGCAGCACGGTTTCGGGGGCGTCCTCACGTTCGGTATCGAAGGCGGTTATGAAAAAGCGGTCGGCTTCATCGACAACGTGCAGCTCGCAAGCCACCTTGCCAATGTAGGCGACGCGAAAACGCTGGTGATCCATCCCGCTTCGACCACCCACCAGCAGCTTTCCACGGCCGAACAGGAATCCGCAGGGGTTTCTGCCGACATGATCCGGGTTTCCTGCGGGATAGAACATATCGACGATATTATCGCTGACTTCGAACAGGCATTCGCAAAACTGTCATAAGAGCATGAAAGCATATACCGGCCTTCTATCGGAAAAGACAACATACTTCGAATCGGACGAACCCTATTTCTGCGAACTTGGAGGCAGCCTTCCCTCACTTCGCGTGGCTTACAGGACCTGGGGGACGCTCAACGACAATCAAGACAACGTCATTCTTGTCTGTCACGCGCTGACCGGGTCCGCTGATGCCGACTCGTGGTGGGAAGGCATGTTTGCTCCCGGTGGTGCCTTCGACGACACGAAGGACTTCATCATCTGCAGCAATGTGCTCGGCAGCTGTTACGGAACGACGGGTCCGGTTTCCCTTGACCCTGCGACGGGCCGGAACTACGGACCCGATTTCCCGCTCATCACCATCCGCGACATGGTGCACGTGCAGCGAAGGCTGCTTGCTTCGCTTGGCATCCACAGGGTCAAGCTTGCCGTAGGTGCCTCGCTTGGAGGGATGCAGGTACTCGAGTGGGGGTTCCTCTATCCCGATGTCGTCGAGGCGCTCATGCCCATGGGCGCTTCGGGACGCCATTCCGCATGGTGCATCGCCCAGAGCGAAGCTCAGCGCCAGGCGATCTATGCCGACCGCGACTGGAACAGCGGCTGGTACACCGAAGACCTTCCGCCCTCGAGAGGCCTTGCCGCCGCAAGGATGATGGCGATGTGCAGCTACCGGAGCTTCGAGAACTTCCAGCAGCGCTTCGGCAGACAGATCCAGCAGGGAAACACCTTCAAGGCAGAAAGCTACCTCCACCACCAGGGGCGGAAGCTGGTTGAGCGTTTCGATGCGAACACCTATGTCGCCCTCACGAAAGCGATGGATATGCATGACCTTGCCAGGGGCAGGGGAGACTACGAGGAGGTGCTCCGTTCCTTGCAGTTGCCGGTCGAGATCCTCTCTATCTATTCCGATGTGCTCTATCCGAAGGAAGAACAGGAGGAACTGGCGCAATATATGCCGAACTCGAAGCTGCTCTACCTTGAGGAACCATACGGCCACGACGCTTTCCTGATCGACGTGGAAACGGTGAGCCGTATGGTGAGGGAGTTCCTTGACCGCAGGGCACGGGAAGCTCAGACAGCCGCCTGAGCTATCTCGGTGAACCCGGTGTAGGGCTGGAGCGCTTCCGGGACCCGGACCGAGCCCTCGGGAGTCTGGTAATGTTCGAGGATAGAGACCATAAGGCGCGATGTAGCAAGGCCCGAGCCGTTCAGCGTATGGACGAACTCGGGTTTCGACTTGCTGTCCGGCTTGAACCGGATATTTGCACGCCTTGCCTGGTAATCCTCGAAATTCGAGCAGCTCGATGCTTCGAGGAACTTTCCTTCGGCGGGAGACCAGACTTCGATATCATAGCATTTAGCCGCATTCGCGCTGATGTCGCCGCTGCAGAGCAGCAGGACCCGATAGGGGATTTTCAGCGCCACAAGGATGGCTTCGGCGCTTTGCCTGATCTCCTCGAGCGCCTGGTATGAGTTTTCCGGCCGGGTGAACTTGACCATTTCAACCTTGTTGAACTGGTGTACCCTCAGGAACCCGCGGGTATCCTTGCCGTAACTCCCCGCTTCACGCCGGAAACAGGCCGAGTATGCGGCATAGGAGATTGGAAGCGCGTTGACGTCGAGCATCTCGTCGCGGTGCAGGTTGGTGACCGGCACTTCTGCGGTTGGAATGGCATAGAGGTCATCTTCCTGCATGTAGTAAACCTGGTCGGCGAACTTGGGCCACTGGCCGGTTCCCCTGAGCGATTCGCGGTTCACGAAAAACGGCGGAAAGATCTCGGTGTAGCCGTTCGAAGTATGGTGATCGAGCATGAAATTGATGAGGGCGCGTTCAAGCCGTGCGCCCTTGCCGGTATAGACGGGAAAACCTGCCCCGCTGATTTTCGCTCCCCGTTCGAAATCGAGGATTCCGAGCGACTTTCCAAGTTCGAGGTGATTTTTCAGCTTGAAATCAAGGTTATGGCTGAATTCGACCGGACCTTTGCTGACCAGGTTTTCATCTGCCGATCGTCCCGCCGGGACCGTAGGGTGCAGCCTGTTCGGCAGGCCGAGCAGAATGGATTCCATTTCCGTTTCAAGTTCCCCGAGCCTGCTGTCCATTCCCGTGATCTCATCGGAAACCGATTTCATCTTCACGATCAGCTCGTCAGCTGATCCGGTTCTGCTTTTCTTGATGTCGGCGATCTCTTTCGAAACCGAATTGCGGAGGGCCTTCAGATCGTCCGATTTCTGGACGAGTTCCCTGCGTTGCCTGTCGAGTTCGAGGAGCCTTGACACTTTCGGTGTTTCGGAAGAGAGCAGGCGCTTCTGCAGCATTTCCTGGACCTCTTCCGGGTTTTGGCGTATATAGTTGATATCGAGCATGGTATGTGGAAAAGTGGGTTATGCTGACAGCAGCGATTTGACGAATTCCTGCACCTTGTTGCCGTCGGTTTTGCCCTTGAGCGCCTTCATCGCTTCGCCCATGACCCTGCCCATCTCTTTCATCGATGATGCTCCGGTTTTTGCTACAATGTCGGCAATGACCGCCCTGACTTCATCGTCGGACATAGGTGCCGGAAGGTATTCTTCGATCAGCGAGAGCTCCTTGCGTTCGATTTCGGCAAGGTCCGGACGGTTTCCTGCGGTAAACTGCTCGATGGCGTCACGCCTTTTTTTTGCAAGGCTCGACAGGACTTCGATCTCCTGTTCCGGGTTCAGGACGGCCTTTCCGCCAACCCTGATCGAAACCTCTTTTTCGAGGAGGGCCGCGCGGATCGAGCGGATTGCGTTCAGGCGCTCCTTGTCTCCGCTTTTCATGGTGTCTTTCAGGTCCTGGTCTATTTTTTCTTTCAGGCTCATAGTGTATTGCTCAAAGGGTTGTCTAAAGAAAAAGTACCGGAAAATACGGGAAAAAAAGCTCCTTTCCCACAGCCTCTTCCGCATAGTTCATTCGTTGATATCGCCGCCTGCCGGCCTGAAAACCAGTTCTTCCGTGACGGTCCGGGCCGGAAGAAGATAGGCGTTCACGACCGGCCCCGAGATATCTTCGGGAATCATCATGATACGCCGCATATCGTCAGGTACCTTCCCCCACATCGGCGTATGGACGGCCCCGGGCATGACGTTGGTGACCCTGACATTGCACTCTCGTGCATGGAGCCGGATGACTTCGACCAGCCCTTTCTGGGCGAATTTCGACATGCAGTAAAGCGCAGAGCTCCTGAAAGGTTTTTCCGCGGCAACCGAGGTGATGAAAAACAGATGTCCGGACCGCTGTCTGCGCATGATCTCGAAAACACTCTGGGTGAGGAAGAAGGTGCCTTTCACATTGATTGACATCGTGTAATGCATGTCTTCAGCGGTGAACTCTCCGAGGTCTTTGAAGCGTCCCACCCCGGCATTGTTCACCAGGCAGTCGATACGTCCGAACTGTTCGACGGTCCCGTTGACGATGCGGTCCATTTGCGAGGTCATTGCTATGTCCGCTTCGTGAATGACGGTTTCCGCCCCCAGGTTCGTGCATTCGGATGCGAGTGATTCCAGATCGCTCAATGTTCTCGAAATGAGGACGAGGATCGGTTCGAACTCCGGAATATTCCGTGACGCTTTTGCGAAATCGAGTGCAATTGCCCTTCCGATTCCTTTGCCCGCCCCGGTTATCATGATGACATGTTTCATGTTCTCTCTGTTGGAAAATGGTTATTGCTCCGGCGAATAAAACTGTCAATTCCGGTTTGCTTCAACAGCTCCTGTTTTTTCATTCCAGGCGAAGCATAAGAAATAAAAACAATAATTTGTTCTATTATAATGCAATGAATTCTTCATTGCGTTCTGCTTCATTGCGGCTTCTCTTCGAAATCGAATTCTGGTTTCCGCATTGATAAAACGGAAATCAGTGCAAACCGTCACGATTTTCCTATGATAATTGATTCACAATTGTTATCTTGCTCCCGGTGTGAAATAATAGAGAAAAACATATATTTAAATGTAAGTCGCCCTTCTGGCGCCTTATACAAGAGGGATCGTACGCACGGTACGTTCTTTTTTATTAATTGTTTAATCCCTGCTGTTAACATGGCAAGAAGTAAAGTAAAATGGTTTGACGGCAAAAAAGGCTACGGCTTTATTTTGAACCCGGATGGCGGAGAGGACATTTTTGTTCACTTTTCAGCCATTGTGTCCGAGCAGAGCTTCAAGGTTCTGAACCAGGATGCCGAGGTGGATTTCGAGCTGGACAAGACCCAGAAAGGCCTGCAGGCCAAGAACGTCCGCGAGATCCCTGTGTTGAGCGTGATCGTTGCAGAACCTGTCAGCGCTGAATCTTTAGGCTGAAGAGCCGGCCTCCTGAAGAAGGCCCCGCCCCCAAGTTAGACAAGTAAAAAAAGAAACTATCACATACAAGTACTGATGTTGCAGCGGGCACTGTTCGTGTTGCCGGACTGCGCGTTTTTGCCGGTATGTGCAGGCATCGCCATCTTTTTTTTTACGGTCTTTTGGAGGGGATGTTTCAGTATCTATGGATTGGCACCGCGATTCATTTGCTCCAGGGCTTTTGTATTCTGGTTGGTCCCGATGAATCGGAGAGTGAAATTCTCATATTCCCATTTATCGGGATTTCTTCCGACATTCAGTCTTGCCGCTTAAGACCATAAAGGCGTGCGGTAACCTTTTCAGAGAAGGGAGTTTTCCCTGAAGCTGAACCAGCTTGTCCTTCCGATGATGATATGATCGAGCAGTTCGATCTGGATGATGGTACCCGCCTGTTTCAGGAGGGAAGTGACCTGCCTGTCGGCGTTGCTTGGCTCGACGTCGCCGGAAGGGTGGTTGTGCACGAGGATGATTGTGTGCGAACTTTCCCTGATCGCAGCCTTGAAAACCTCCCTGGGGTGGATGAGGGAAGCGTTCAGCGTGCCGATCGAGACCAGTTCGTTCTTGACGACCTGGTTTTTGGTATTGAGGTGAAGGACGAAGAGGTGTTCTTTGGTCTCGTCAGGAATTTTCCCTTCCATGTATTCGAACACATCCCGGGCGGCATGGATTTTCCTGTTGTGGTTCCTCGAGTGGTTAATTCTCCTTCCCAGTTCAAATGCGGAAACGATCTGCATGGCTTTCGCCTTACCTATCCCTTTTACCTGTTGGAGCTCGCCGATAGTGAGGTCCGGCAGTTTTTCAAGGCCGAACCGTGCAATGATTTCATTGCAGGTATCGACGATGTTGCAGTTTTTCGTCCCCGTGCGGAGAATGAGCGCGAGCAGTTCCGCCGTGCTGAGGGAAATCGGTCCGGACTGGAGAAACCGTTCTCTCGGCCTGTTGTCCGGATCGAGGTCATGGAGGCGCATGGTTCACGAATCGGTTATTCAGTCAAATTTGTTGTTGACGTAAATATATGGTAAAAAGAGAAGGCAGAAAAGAATATTCCTTCTTCAGGGCGGGCAAAAAAAAGCGGCACAGGGAACGTGCCGCCTTTCTGGATCGATGATTCTTGATATCAGCCGGGATCAGCTGACGGGAACCGCAGCCTTGCTCAGGAAGAGATGGTAATTGATGCTGTCCTGGAGCGCCTGGAGGCTCGCTTCGATGATGTTTGTCGAAACGCCGACCGTTCCCCAGGTCGTACGGCCGTTGCTCGTTTCGATCAGTACCCTCACTTTCGCGCTGGTCCCCCGTTTCTCCTCAAGCACGCGTACCTTGTAATCGACAAGACGGATTGCCCTGATCTCCGGGTAAAAACGGCTCAGTGCCTTGCGCAGCGCCTTGTCGAGCGCATTGACCGGGCCGTCCCCGTCTGCAGCCGTCAGTTCGACTTCGTCGGCGACCCGTACCTTGAGGATTGCCTGATCGACATTTTTCGAGTCTTTACCTGATTCGATATGCACCTTGGTTTCAAGCACTTCGAAGAAGGGGCTGAAATTGCCGAGTTCCTGCTGCAGGATCAGTTCGAATGAAGCTTCCGCCCCGTCGAACTGGTATCCCCTGTGCTCGAGCTCCTTGATGTTGTGCACAATCTTTTTGAATACCTCGCTCTTTTCCGGGATCGTGATGCCGATCTCCTGGGCCTTGTAGCGGATGTTGCTCTGTCCGGAGAGTTCGGAAACGAGGACCCTCTGCCGGTTGCCGACAAGAGCGGGGTCGATGTGCTCGTAAAGCGAGCTCTCCTTCATGACTGCGCTGACATGGATTCCTCCCTTGTGTGCGAATGCCGATTTGCCGACAAACGGCGCTTTCGAGTTCGGCGGAAGGTTCAGTATCTCGTACACGTAATTTGACAGTGGTGTCAGGTTGCTCAGGTGCTCGAGAAACGCGAAGCGTCCCTGTAGCTTGAGCATGATGTTCGGAATGATGCTGATGAGGTTGGCATTGCCGCACCGTTCGCCGATTCCGTTGATGGTTCCCTGGATATGGGTTGCTCCGGCAGCCACGGCCGCGATCGAGTTGGCGACGGCAAGGTCGCTGTCGTTGTGGCAGTGGATGCCGACCGGTACACTGACAGCCGACAGCACCTCTTTGACGATTTCCGTGACTTCATGGGGCAGGGTGCCGCCGTTCGTGTCGCACAGTACGATCCTCGACGCTCCGCCTTCGACGGCGGAACGGAGCATTTTCAGGGCGAAAACCCGGTCGCTTTTATATCCGTCGAAAAAGTGTTCGGCGTCGAAAATGACTTCACGGCCTTCGTTTTTCAGGAAATCGACCGATTTGAAGATCAGTTCGGCATTTTCTTCATCGGAAATACCGAGCCCTTTCTTTGAATGCGCGTTCCAGGTTTTGCCGAAAATGGTGATGACCGGGGTTTCGGAGCGTACCAGACCGACAAGGTTCGGATCGGTGTCCACAGCCGATGCCAGTCGCGCGGTCGAGCCGAACGAACAGAGCTTCGCATGCCTTAAGTTGAGGTTCTGTGCCTTGCTGAAAAATTCCTCGTCCTTGGGGTTGCTGCTCGGCCATCCGCCTTCGATGAAATCCATGCCGAACTCGTCGAGTTTTTCGGCGATCAGCAGCTTGTCCTGCACCGACAGGGTGATGTGCTCACCCTGGGTGCCGTCGCGAAGGGTCGTGTCGTAAAGTTCTATGAGCTTCGTGCCTTTGGTCATAAATCAGCCCTGGGCCATTAAGTTTTCCTGCCTTGCATAGGCAAAGATGCCTCCCGCCCTGACGATGCTGAAGACATCGCCAAGCGGATTGAGAGTAAAGAGGGTGTTCGTGCTGAGGTTCTCGACGGTGTTCGCATCGATGTCGATTTTCAGCTCGTCGCCGGTTCTGACTAACTGGTTGAGGTGTTCTGCGGTTTCATAGGGAATGACGAATCCGCCGTCAACACAGTTGCGGTAGAAGATCCTCGCGTAGGATTCCGCGATGATGGCTTTCGCGCCGGCGACCTTGAGCGAGAACGGGGCATGCTCTCTCGACGATCCGCAACCGAAGTTCGGGCCGGCGACGATGATGGAGTATTCCGATTCGAACTCACCATCCTTCACGAACGGGATGTTGCCTTGCGGAAGGCCGCCTTCAGGAAGCGGAACACCCGAAAGGGCATACTTGCCGTACATTTTCACCTCTTCCGGCCTTGAAAGGCTGTACACCAGGTGTTCGGCCGGAATGATCTGGTCGGTATCGATATTTTTGCCTAACACGTAGGCTTTACCCTGAATGATGTTTTCCATTGCTGTGATTTTCTTACAAGTTCATTCGTCGCATTGAGTTATCAATTCATCGTTCAGAGGTAGTCCCTCGGATCGGTGAGTTTTCCGGTCAGTGCCGAAGCGGCCGCCGTAAGCGGCGAAGCGAGGTAGACGCCCGCATGCTTGCTGCCCATGCGTCCGGGGAAGTTGCGGTTCGTCGTGGAAACCACGACGTCGTTGTCCACCGAACGGCCTACGGTATCGGCCGGGCCGCCGAGGCATGCCGCGCAGGATGGCAGGGCGATGCTGCAGCCTGCGTTCTCGAAAATCTGCTTGAGCGTTTCACCCTCGTACTTCTCGCAATCCAGATCGTGCATGACCTTGACGGTTGCGGGAACGATGTTGGTCGGAACGGCGACCTGCTTTCCCTTCAGGATTTTCGCAGCCATCCTGAAATCTTCGAGCTTTCCGCCGGTACATGAACCGATATAGGATTTCGTGATTTTCGTGCCCTGAACGCTCCTTACCGTGGCCCTGTTATCGGGGCTGTGGGGCTGCGCGACGACCGGTTCGAGTTCGCGAACGTTGTAGCGGTACTTGCTATGGTAGCGCGCGCCCGGATCGCTCCGGAAAATCTCGTACGGTTTCGAGGTTTTCGAGCGTACATAGGCTTCGGTGACCTTGTCGGCAGCGATGATGCCGTTCATGCCGCCGCCTTCGATAGCCATGTTGGTCAGGGTCATCCTCTCTTCCATCGGCAGCGAAAAGACCGCTTCGCCGTCGAACTCCATTGCGCGGTAGGTTGCGCCGTCGGTCCCGATATCGCCGAGGATCTGAAGGATCAGGTCCTTTGCGGTCAGGTATTCGGGCATTTCGCCGTCAAAGGTGAAAAGCATCGATTCAGGCACTTTTTCCCAAAGCTTTCCGGTGCCGAGGATAAAGGCGGCGTCGGTATTGCCGATCCCGGTGCCGAACATGCCGAACGCTCCGGAGGTGCAGGTGTGCGAGTCGGTGCCGAACAGCACGGTACCGGGCAGGTTGAACCCTTCCTCGGCGAGGGCGACATGGCAGACCCCCTTGTACCGGCTGGACCCGACATCATAGTAGTTCGGCAGGGCCTGTTCGACGGCGAACTGCCTGAGCAGGTCGATGTTGCGGTGGGCATGCTCGTTGGCCGTGAAAATATAGTGATCGGGAAGGACTACGACCTTTTCGGGGTCCCAAACTTTGGCATCCGGCCCGAACTCTTCCTTGAAGATGTCGAAGGTCGGCGGTCCGCATACATCATGCGTCAGCAGGATATCGACGTTGAGCCAGACGTTTTCACCGGCATCCACGAATTTCCGGTTTGCCGCCCTGGCAAGGATTTTCTGGGTTATTGTCTGTTCCATGGTTCTTTACACACCGTTGTCTGTTGTTTCTGAAAGAGTGTTCTGGTTGTGAAGCCTTCGCTGGCCAAGTGCCTGCAGGTACGCTTTCGCGCTGGCTTCGATGATATCGGTCGATACTCCTCTGCCGTTGAAGGAGATGTTGCCGTCCCTTATCCGAACCAGGGCCTCGCCGAGTGCCTGGCGCCCTGCCGTGGTTGACCGGACGGTATAGGTGCTCACCATCGATTCGATGCCGAGCGCCCTTTCGATCGCCCTGAAACAGGCGTCGACCGGACCGTCTCCGGTTGCCGATTCCTCGTACAGCTGGTTTTCCTCCCTGATTCGCACCGTCGCGGTCGGGATCGAGGCGGTGCCGCTGTTGATATGCATGTAGTCGAGCTCATAGGTGCCGCCGGGCCTTCCGAGCTCATCGCCCATAAGCACTCTCAGGTCGTCGTCATACACTTCCTTTTTTTTGTCGGCTATATCCACAAAACGGCGATAGACCGTTTCGAGTTCCTGGTCGCCGAGCTTGTAGCCGAGTGCGAGCAGGCGGGCCTGAAGTCCGTGTTTTCCGGAATGGCGGCCAAGCACGATGCTTGTTTCCGGAACGCCGACCGATTGGGGTGTCATGACCTCATAGGTTTCACGGCTTTTCAGCATGCCGTCCTGGTGGATGCCCGACTCGTGAGCGAACGCGTTGTCGCCTACGACCGCCTTGTTCGGCTGGATGATGATGCCGGTGAAGGCGGAAACCATGCGGCTGGTATTGTAAATCTCTTCGGTGACGATGCCGGTCTGGAAATGGTGCAGGTCGGCACGCACTTTCAGGGCCATGACGATCTCCTCCAGCGATGCGTTGCCTGCCCGTTCCCCGATGCCGTTCACCGTGCATTCAATCTGTCGCGCACCGTTTTCGACGGCGCTGAGCGAATTTGCCACGGCGAGGCCGAGATCGTTATGGCAGTGGACGCTGACGACGGCATCGCCGATGTTCGGCACGTCCGCGATGAGCCTTGCGATCTTTCCGCCGAATTCCGACGGCCAGGTATAACCGGTCGTATCGGGAATGTTCACGGTTTTTGCCCCCGCTTCGATCACTGCAGCGATGATTTCAGCCAGATAACCCGGCTCGGTCCTTCCCGCGTCTTCGGCGGAAAATTCCACGTCCGGCGTGAAGGTTTTCGCGAACTTCACGGCATCGACCGCCATGCGGAGCACGTTCTGCCGCTTTTCCCGGAGGTTCGTGCCGTAGCGGTCGCTTCCGAACTTGCCAAGGATGTGGATATCCGAGGTGCTGATGAAGGTATGGATGCGCGGCCTGCCGGCTGGGCTCAGGGCTTTCCATGCCGCGGAAATATCATTTTCCACAGCGCGGGCGAGAGCTGCTATGACGCTTTTCGAACCGTCGCAGATACGCTGGACGGCTTCGAGCTGCAAAGGGGAAGAAGCCGGAAATCCGGCTTCTATGATGTCCACGCCGAGCTTTTCGAGCTGGCGGGCAATCTCGACCTTTTCCTGAACATTCAGGGATGCTCCAGGGGATTGTTCCCCGTCGCGAAGCGTCGTATCGAATACCAGGATTTTTTCTCTCACGTTACCTTCCCAGTCCCAGTTTTGCCAGGCTCACAGTTGCCTGACGATTGCGTTTGTCATATCGGTTGTCGAAACGGTTTTTTCTCCCGGTTTGGCGATATCGGCGGTTCTGATCCCCGACGCCAGCGCGTTTTCTATGGCATCGTAGATCTCTGTGGCGATATCCGTCCGGCGGAAGCTGTGCTCGAACATCATGGCAACCGACGCGATCGTGGCGATCGGGTTGGCTATGTTCCTGCCTGCGATATCCGGCGCGCTGCCGTGGATCGGTTCGTACAGGGCATGTTTGCTGCCGATGCTCGCCGACGGCAGCATGCCGAGGCTGCCGGTGATCATGCCTGCGATGTCGCTCAGGATGTCACCGAACAGGTTGCCGGTGACGATGACGTCAAACTGTTTAGGGTTGCGCACGATCTGCATCGCGGCGTTGTCGACGTACATGTGGTTCAGCTCCACATCCCGGTAATCCTTGTGGATTTCCTGCACGACGTTCCTCCAGAACTGGGAGACTTCGAGCACATTGGCCTTGTCGATGGACATGACCCTGCCGGAGCGCTTGCGCGCCGCTTCGAAGGCGAGCCTTGCGATGCGTTCCACTTCATAGCGTTCGTATACCATGGTGTTCCATCCGCGGTTTTCGTCGAACCCGCGCGGCTGGCCGAAATAGATGCCGCCGGTAAGCTCCCTGAACACGAGGAAATCAGTACCCCTGACCACCTCGTCCTTGAGCGACGATGCATCGACCAGTGCGTCGTAGACCTTTGCCGGCCTGAGGTTTGCGAAAAGCCCGAGCTCCTTGCGGATCCTCAGGAGCGCAGCTTCCGGTTTCTTGTCGTGAGGAAGGTTTTCCCATTTGGGTCCGCCTACTGCGCCAAGCAGGACAGCATCGCAGTTCCTGCAGGCTTCAAGTGTGGCATCGGTGAGCATTTCACCGTGCAGGTCGTAGGAAGCGCCCCCGAAAGGGTGCTCCTCGACCGAAAAATCAAGTCCGTGCTTCCGGCCAACCTTCTCGAGGACCTCGAGGGCCCCTGCAACGACTTCCGGGCCGATACCGTCGCCCGGTATTGAAACGATTTTGTACATGCTTCTCCCGTTGCGTCTTATTTCCTGACCAGCCAGCTCATCATGTCGCGAAGCTTTGCCCCGACTTTTTCGATCGGATGCTGGCTGTTATCCTTGCGCAGCTGCGAAAGGTTCTTGTAGCCGCCGTTGCACTCGTCGATGAACTCTTTGGCGAAACGTCCGTCCTGCACCTCGGTGAGGATTTTCTTCATTTCAGCCTTGACAGCCGGGGTGATAAGGCGAGGTCCGCGGGTCATGCCGCCGTATTCGGCAGTGTCGCTCACCGAGTAATTCATCCTCGAGAGGCCGCCTTCATAGTAGAGGTCTACGATGAGCTTGAGCTCGTGCATGCACTCGAAATAGGCGAGCTCTTCCGGGTATCCGGCTTCGACCAGGGTTTCGAATCCGGCCTTGATCAGTTCGGCCGATCCGCCGCAAAGCACGGCCTGTTCGCCGAAGAGGTCGGTTTCGGTTTCATCCTTGATGGTCGTTTCGATAACACCGGCTTTTGTGCCGCCCAGACCTTTGGCCCATGCGAGCGCCTGCTGTTTGGCGTCACCGGTGTAGTCCTGGTGGACGGCGATGAGGCACGGCACACCGTTGCCTTCGGTGAAGGTGCGGCGGACGAGATGCCCGGGGCTCTTCGGGGCGATCATGATGACGTTGACCGTTGGTTCCGGCACGATCTGCTTGTAGTGGATATTGAAGCCGTGGGCGAAAGCGAGCGTATTGCCAGGGGCCAGGTTTGGCAGTATCTCGTTATCGTAGATCGCTTTCTGGTACTGGTCCGGCAGGAGAACCATGACGATGTCGGCCCATTTCACCGCGTCAGCAACCGTGTTGACCTGAAGGCCGGCTTCCCTTGCCTTTGCGCAGGAAGAGCTGTCGGAGCGGAGGCCAACACAGACGTTCAGGCCGCTGTCCTTGAGATTCAGGGCATGAGCATGGCCCTGGCTGCCGTATCCGAGCACCGCAATATTTTTACCCTGGAGATACCCGAGATCGGCATCCTGCTCATAATAAACGTTCATCTGCAAATAGTTTAGATTGTTTGATTATAAATAGTTCATTCCCCCCGGTGTATCGCGACAACGCCGGAACGGGCAAGCTCCTTTATACCGTAGGGCTTGAAGATATCAATGGACGTATTGATCTTGTCCGGTGAACCGATGACCTCAATAGTAATGGATTTTTGCTTTATATCCACGACTTTTCCTTTAAAAACGTCGATCAGCTCGAAAATCTCGTGCTGCGTTGTTTTGCTGAGTTTCAGCGTCATCAGGAGCAGCTCCCGTTCAACGTGGGGCTGCCTGCTGAGGTCGGTGACCTTGATGGTGTCGATGAGCCTGTTGAGCTGCTTGAGCACCTGGTTGATGATCTGGTCGTCTCCCCTGGTGACGATGGTCATGCGCGAAATTTCCGGGTCCTCGGTCTCACCGATGGAAATGCTTTCCAGATTGAACCCGCGGGCACTGAACATGGCTGCGACGCGGTTAAGGGATCCGAACCTGTTTTCGACGAGAACAGAAATGATGTGCTTCATAGTCCGATTCAAACCATTGTTTTAGGATTCAACCTTGCAAGGAGCATATCCGAGATCGCTCCGCCTGCAGGCACCATTGGAAAAACCATCTCTTTTCTTGCAACCCTGCAGTCGACCACGACCGGTCCCTCGTTCCAGGCAAGGGCGCTCCTGATGGCTTCCTTCGCAGTTTCCGGATTGTCGGCCATGAGCGCCTTGCATCCGAAGGCTTCGGCAAGCTTGACGAAATCCGGGTTGCTTTCGGCCAGGTCGGTGAAGGAGTACTTTTCCTTGTGGAAGAGCTCCTGCCACTGGCGGACCATGCCGAGGTAACTGTTGTTGATCAGGAAAATCTTGACCGGCACTTTACAGTAGACGGCCGTGACAAGCTCCTGGATGTTCATCATGAACCCGCCGTCCCCGCAGAAAAGCACGACCGGGCGGTCCTTGATGCCGAACGCCGCGCCAATCGCCGCGGGCAGGCCGTAGCCCATGGTGCCGAGCCCGCCGCTCGATATGATGGAGCGAGGGTTCATGAAGGTATAGAACTGGGTCGTCCACATCTGGTGCTGGCCGACATCGGTAACGACAACGGCGTTGCCCGCGGTCTGTTTCGATACCTCCTCGATGACGAACTCGGTTTTCAGCGAGTCCGGTTCGACCGTATAGGAGAGCGGGCATTTTTTCCGCCATTTCTCTATATCGGCGAGCCATGCTTCCCGGCTTTCCGTTTTTTCCGGCATTTCCTCGAGCAGGGAAGCGAGGAAATCCTTCGAATCGCCGACGATCGGCAGGTCAACCTTGATATTCTTGTCGACGTTGGTCGGGTCGATGTCGTTATGGATCTTGTAGGCCTGTGTGGCGAAAGCGTCGACTTTTCCCGTAACCCTGTCATCGAAACGGGCTCCGACGGCGATCAGCAGGTCGCAGTTGTTCACCGCCTGGTTCGCCCAGTAGGTGCCGTGCATGCCGAGCATGCCCATGCTCAGCGGATGGTTGCCGGGGAAGGCGCCGAGCCCCTGCAGGGTCATCGTGACCGGGATATTGTATTTGATGGCGAGTGTCCGGAGCTCTTCGGAAGCATCAGCCGTGATGACGCCGCCGCCGACATAGAGCAGCGGGCGTTTTGCCTTCGCGATTTTATGGGCCGCTTTCTCGATCTGGTTCTTGTGGCATTTGAAGGTCGGTTTGAACCCCCTGATCTCGACGGTTTCAGGCCACTCGAACGGGCAGGTGGCGGCAAGGACGTCTTTCGGCATGTCGACGACGACCGGTCCGGGCCTGCCCGTCGTGGCAAGGTAGAATGCCTTGCGGATGGTGATGGCGAGTTCCTTCACATCCTTGACGAGGAAGTTGTGCTTGGTTATCGGCCTGGTGATGCCGACGATATCGGCTTCCTGGAACGCGTCGTTGCCGATCAGCGAGCTCGGCACCTGGCCGGTGAAAACGACCATCGGGGTCGAGTCCATGTAGGCGTTTGCGATGCCGGTGACAGTGTTTGTCGCGCCGGGGCCCGAGGTGACGAGAACGACGCCGGGTTTGCCGGTGGAGCGGGCGTACCCTTCAGCCATGTGGGTCGCGCCCTGTTCATGGCGGACAAGGATATGCGTGATGTCTTCGACGTCGTGGAGCGTTTCGTAGACTTTCAGCAGGGCGCCGCCGGGGTACCCGAAGATATATTCGACGTTTTCACGCCGGAGGCATTCGAAGAAAATTTCAGATCCGTTCAGTATCTGGCCTGTTGTATGCATAGCTTCCATTGTTGGTTGAAGTTTCAGATTTCACATGAGACCGGGTTTTTGAGCACAGCGCCGGTGTTTGCCGACGTGACCAGCTTCGAATACCTTGCAAGGTAGCCCTTCCTGATTTTCGGTTCGAACTCCTTCAGCGAAGCGAGCCTCTCCGTGATCTCGCTGTCCGAAAGTTCCACCGAGATGCTTCTCTGTGGAATGTCGATGGTTATGCTGTCCCCAGTCCGCAGTGCAGCGATGGGACCTTTTTCTGCAGCCTCGGGAGAAACATGTCCGACGCATGCCCCCCTCGAACCGCCCGAAAATCGTCCGTCCGTGATGAGTGCAACCGACGACCCGAGTCCCCGTCCCATGATCGCGCTTGTAGGGGAGAGCATCTCCGGCATTCCCGGGCCTCCTTTCGGACCTTCGTAGCGGATCACCACGACGTCACCGGCTTTCACGTCGCCTTCCATGATGCCTTTGATCGCATCGTCCTGGCAGTCATAGACTTTGGCCGGTCCGGTATGCTTCATCATTTCAGGCGCGACCGCACCGGTTTTCACCACGGCCCCCAGCGGAGCGAGGTTTCCGTAAAGCACGGCAAGTCCACCTGTTGCAGAATACGGATTGTCGATGCTCCTGATGACCGCGCGGTCTTTGACTTCAGCACCGGCGATGTTTTCGCCCAGCGTCCTGCCGCTCACAGTCATTGCTGAAAGATCGAGCAGGCCGTCGATTTTACTGAGCTCTTTCAGGATTGCCGAAATTCCCCCTGCGCGGTCGACATCCTCGATATGCACATCCATCGTGGCCGGACTGACCTTGCAGATGTATGGGGTTTTTGCCGATAGCCCGTTGAGCTGCGACAGGTCGAAATCCACTTCCGCTTCGGTGGCGATGGCAAGCGAATGCAGGATGGTGTTGGTGCTGCCTCCCATCGCGAAATCCAGCGAAAAAGCATTCAGGAGCGCTTTCCTGGTGAGGATGTCCCTCGGTCTCACGTTATTGTTGACCAGTTCGACGATACGGCGTGACGCTTCCCTGACCAGTTCGTTGCGCCTCGGATCGACGGCGAGGATGGTGCCGTTGCCCGGCAGCGCGAAGCCGAGCGCTTCGCAGAGGCAGTTCATCGAGTTGGCCGTGAACATGCCGGAGCAGGAGCCGCAACCTGGGCAGGCGTTGTCTTCGTAGGACTGCAGCTCGCTTTCGCTGATGTTGCCGGTGCTGAACTGACCGACCGCCTCGAAGACCGATATCAAATCGACGGTTTGTCCCGAAGGGGTATGGCCCGCCTTCATGGGTCCGCCGGAAACGAAGATGACGGGAATGTTGATGCGAAGAGCGGCCATCATCATGCCCGGGGTGATCTTGTCGCAGTTGGGAATGCAGACCAGCCCGTCGAGCCGGTGTGCCTCGGCGACGGTTTCGACGCTGTCAGCGATGAGCTCGCGGCTTGCAAGGGAGTAGCGCATGCCGATATGTCCCATGGCGATGCCGTCGCAGACTCCGATCGTATTGAATTCGAAAGGGACGCCCCCTGCCTTGCGGACCTCCTCTCTGGCGATCTTTCCAAGCTCCTGAAGATGGGCGTGGCCGGGTATCAGCTCGTTGAACGAGTTGCAGACCCCGATGAAGGGTTTTTTGAAATCGTCACCGGAAGCGATTGACCCGGTAGCTTTAAGCAGGCTGCGGTGCGGTGCTTTTTCAAATCCTTTTTTTATGGTATCAGATCTCATTGCGGTTACCTTTTTTATGCAATTAACAATAAATCCCCGGTAGCGCCGTTCCCGAAGCCACTGAGTTGAGTAATTGAAAGGTGGAAATGGACTTGGGACCGGCTCTGAAAATCAGAGTACGAGAATGTTTACCTGTGAAAGTACTACAGGAATGATCCTTTCGATCCCGGAAACGAGGGTGTTCGATGCAAGTGCCGCATGGCCGCCTGTTCCGGCGGTGCGAGATGCCGCAGCTGCGGTGGATCGGCTGCCGGCGGTAAAACAGTATGGTTCAGATGCAGACATTGAAGCGAACAGGTTTCTTGCAGTAAGAAAACAAAATCATATGCACAATTTATAGTGAAAGCACAATTAAAACAAAAACAAAAAAAAAATAGGTCGCCTTCGTGTTTGCTGTTTACTCTGAAGAGTTAAAATGATATTTTTTATGCACCGGGAGTGTTGACAACTGCCGTTTTTTCCTGAAAAAGAAACAACTAACACAACAGAGCCATGCCGACCCTTCAAGCACCATTGCCGCAGGATGTCCCGGCCTTTTTTCTCACCGTATCACTGGTCCTTTTCTTTGTCATCCTTGCGGAACTGCTTACAAGGAAATTCAGCGTCAAGACACTCGTAGCCAGGAAAATCGTTCATCTGACCATCGGTGTCGCCATTTTTTTCCTTCCTGATTATTTCCAGTCGAACTTCTATCCCGCACTTACGGCCGTTCTGCTCCTGGCCCTCGGAAGCCTCAACCTGAAGTTTGGCTGGTTCCGGTCGCTTCTTGCCGGTCACGGTGGTCCCGACGACCAGCCTGATGCCATAAAAAGCTACGGCTCGATCTATTTTCCCCTTATTCTGCTGCTCCAGGTTCTTTTCCTCTGGGAATCGCACCGGTGGATTCTGCAGCTTTCAATGCTCGTGATGGGCGTCGGCGATTCGCTTGCCGGCCTTGTCGGCAGCTCCGTCGGTAAAAAACATATAGAGCACCTGACGAAAAGCCCGAAGACGATCGAGGGCTCGGTTACCATGTTTCTGAGTGCGTTCATCCTGCTTGCCGTCGGCTTAACTCTCTTCAGCGGCAATTTCAGCGGAGGGCTTACCGGAAAACCGCTGATGCTTCTCCTCGCGCTTGCACTGCTCCTCGCCCTTGTCGCCACCGGTGTGGAGGCGATGCTGTCGCATGGGCTCGACAACTTTTTCATCCCTGCCTCGATTTCCTACTTTCTCTATGTCCTCGAGGTGAACCAGACCATCCCGCCCGAACAGTTCCTTGTCGGAGGCCTCTGCGCATTACTGCTGGCCATGTTTTCCATCAAGGTCAAGTTCCTCGACAACAGCGGAGCGACGGCCCTGTTCCTCATGGGCACAACCATATTCGGTATGGGCGGGATGACATGGACGGTCCCGCTGCTCACCTTTTACATCCTTTCCTCCATCCTTTCGAAACTCGGCAAGAAAAGAAAAGCGAAGTTCGACCTCGTTTTCGAGAAAGGGTCCCAGCGAGATGCCGGTCAGGTTTATGCGAACGGCGGTATTGCATGGATCCTCATGATCGTTTTTTCCCTGACGAACGACCCGGCGATTTTTTTCGCTTACCTCGGGACCCTCGCTGCTGTGCAGGCCGATACATGGGCAACCGAGATCGGCACGATGTGGCCGAACCCGAAAGCCTGGCTTGTCACAACCTTCAAGGAAGTTCCCGTTGGAACATCCGGCGGTGTTTCCGTACCGGGAACATCCGGAGCGTTCATCGGTTCCCTGTTCATCTGTGCAAGCTCCGTGCTTATGAACGTCGGTTGGATCAATTCCTTCGGTGTCGTCCAGTCGCTATTGCTGATCGGTTTTTCAGGGCTTCTTGCAAGTCTTGTCGACAGTTTTTTTGGAGCTACGGTGCAGGCTCAGTATTTTGATCCCATCAGGGAAAAAGTGACCGAGCGCACCCACAGCGTCGCCCCGGACGGCGTTCTGGTCGAAAACAGGCTGCTCAAGGGAATCCCTTTCGTGAACAACGACCTTGTCAACACGTTCTGTGCCATATCGGGTTCGGCACTGGCTTACCTTGTCATTGAAAACCTGCGGACTTTTTAATTGAACACATATCGAAACAAGCCTTCATTGTCATGCATGATTCCAAACTCGGTATCTTCGGACTTATTTCCGATGCCGGCCCCCTTGTACTTTTCATCCTCTCTGTCCTGCTGTTATTTTCCATCGTGTCATGGGCGATCATAGCGTACAAGTTCGGGGCGGTCAGGAAGTCGCTTTCCGAGTCGGCGGCATTCCTCGATTATTTTTTCGAAGTGTACAACACCGAAAAAATATTCGCCGAAAGCGAGCGCTATCGGAACGGATCGTTGCCTCGGGTTTTCCGGGCCGGTTATGTCGAATTGCGTGCCCTCGGTCAGGTCACCGACATGAAACAGGCGAAAGCCAGGGTCGCCAGGGCTGTGAAGCGTGAGGCGAACGCCGAAAGCAAGAGGATTTCCTCTCTGGTGCCTTTTCTTGCCACTGTGGGCAATACCGCTCCCTTTATCGGCCTTTTCGGCACGGTATGGGGAATCATGAGCTCTTTCCAGAACATCGGCCTGACGCAGTCGGCCTCTCTCGCAGCGGTCGCTCCCGGTATTTCCGAAGCGCTGATCGCCACCGCTGCAGGTCTTGCAGCCGCTATTCCTGCCGTTATCGCCTATAACTATTTCACCCATCAGATCGATTCCATCGAACGCGATCTCGAGGAGTTTTCCCCTGAATTCGTGTCGGTCTGCATCAAAGAGCAATAGGAGGGCGATTTATGATGGTTTCCCGCAAGGGCAGGCTGATGAGCGATATCAACGTGACGCCTTTCGTTGATGTCATGCTCGTCCTGCTCATCATTTTCATGGTCACCGCACCGATGATGACCCACGGGGTAAAGGTGGATACGCCCCAGACCTCGCACGAACGGATGGATGTCGATGAGAGGGCGGTCATCATCAGTGTCGACGCATCGCGCCGCGTTTTCATCAACCAGTACCAGCTCGAAGCTTCCGAGGTCCGCGACCGCCTGCCCACCATTCTCGATGTGAAACGGACCAGGGAGGTATACCTTAAGGCGGACAAGACCCTTCCATATGGCGCCGTTATGGACATCATGGCCCAGATACGGGATGCGGGCATTGAAGTGATCGGGATGGTGACCCAGCCGGCACCGGTTAAAAAGGATGGCAGCAGATAATTGTGGTGTATGAACAGAGGACTGTACCCCTTGCGGACTGACAGAAAATTCTATGCATGGCTCGTTGCAGCTGCGCTCATGCATGTCCTTGTTATCACTCTTTCCCTTTTCATCTGGATTTGGGAATCCGGCAGGCACGTGAAGACCAGGGTTGTCAATGTCACATTCGTCTCCCTGCCGGGTTCAGGCGGTGCTTCGCAGGTTTCGGAACCAGGCTCTGCTGAAACCCGGGAACAGTCTCCGCAGGAGGCAAAAGCTCCATCCCTGACGCAGCCTGTCGAACAGGTTGCCCAGGTGCCGCAGAAAAAACTGCCCGAAGAACCATTGAAGTCAAAAACAGATGCGAAACCTTCCGACCTTACCCGGACACTCGAAAAACTGAAGCAGAGCGCCGACAGGAAAACCCAGGTATCCCCTTCGTCACTCAACAGCGCGCTTTCGGCCCTCAAACAGAAAGTGGGCACCCAGGGTGCCACAGGGGGGCCCGGCCAGGGGGCGGGTTCGGGCCGGGGTGCTTCAGGTGTAGGCTTCGGCAGCGGAGGAATTGCTGACCCCTATAAAGCACAGATTGCCATGATCATCCAGAAGAACTGGGAGTTCTCGAAGAGCATGATGAGAAACAGTTTCGGTATGGAAGTCTATGTCCGCATCAACATCCTGCCTGACGGTACGGTTCGTGAAATTGTCTACGACAAGCGTTCTCCCAGCGAGTATCTCAATATGTCGGTAAAAAAAGCCCTGGAAAAATCCTCACCGCTTCCGGCCGTGCCGGGAGGCCAGGGCAACCCGGGCCTCTGGATCGGCTTTGTGTTCACTCCCGAAGGTATCGAGAAATAACAGGCTGAAATCCTTTTCGATAATACAAACTTCAAGATCTGACAATCTTTTTGTTGCCCTGCTTTTCTGCGCATGACGCGTGCAAATACCACTTACAGCTTTTGTTATATTCTTGTTTAACTTATATTTGACTTATAAATCCCATTGCAATCAATATTCTGTCGTTCTTGATAATTATCTGTAGAACTCAATCTTTTTTCATCAGTATTTTTTACATTTCCTTTGTAAGTATCCAATCCTTTACCTCCTATTTTAACGCGTCACGGTTTTAATTATATGCGGTCGTCAATAAACACGGTGCAGCTGCCGTTAATCATTTTTTTGTTCCTGCTTTCCATGCCTTTGCGGCTTTCGGCTGAAGAGACAGGGGAGTATATTGCCATCCGGAAGGAGGGCTCGGCAAAGATCGCCATTGTCCTCAGGCAGCCCGATGCAAAGGGTAAAAGAGAGACTGGCTGGGCCCAGAGCCTTGATTCGGTCATTCATGAAGGCCTTGCCTTTACCGGGTTTTTCAATATTCTTCCGGCTCCACTGAATATTGTCGATACGACCAATCCGAAAAATCCCGTCCTCAATTTCGGAGCGTTGAACTCCGTCGGATCTGAAATCTATGCCGGAGGAAAAGTTACAAAGCAATCGGGTGAAGTCGTCCTTGATATGGAGGTATACGAAACACTTTCATCGAAACAGATTCTCAGGAAAACCTATACCGGAAGGGAAGAGCAGATCAGGTCTGTCGGCCTGGCGTTCTGTGCGGACCTCGTGCAGTTGCTTACCGGAAAAAAATCGGTGTTCGGCACAAAAATCGCATTTGTTTCCACCCGCACCGGCACCAAAGAGATTTACCAGTGTGATTTCGATGGACAGAATGTGGCGCAGCTGACTTCTTCCAGATCCATTTCGCTGACCCCTGTGTTCTCCCCGGACGGTCGCTATCTATCCTGGACAGATTTCACATCGGGCAGGCCCAACCTGTACATCAGGGACCTGACAACCAGTCAAACGGTTCCTGCGGGTAAAAACGGCGTCAGCATCGACCCTGCCTGGCGGAACAGCACCGAAGTGGCAACGACGCTTTCTTTCGAAGGCGATCAGGAAATCTATCTCGTCAGGACTGACGGTTCGATAGCCCAGAGGGTTACGAGAAGCAGGGGCATAGACCTGTCTCCCACGTTTTCGCCTGACGGCGGCAAAATGGCGTTTGTTTCCTCAAGGAACGGACTTCCCCAGATATTTGTTCAGGACTTGGGAACTGGAGCTGTAAAACGGCTTACCTTCAGCGGACGGTACAATACGCAACCCTCATGGTCACCTGCAGGTGATAAAATTGCATACACAACATGGGAAAATGGCGGGGAAATCAATATATTTACTATTAACGCCGATGGAACAGGGTTGGTGAAACTAACGAGCAGGTGTCGTGAAAACGAGTCTCCCTCCTGGTCACCTGATGGCGATATGATTGTGTTTACATCGAACAGGGACGGAAAAAAGAAACTATATGTCATGAACGCATCCGGTGAAAATCAGAGGCCTCTGGTGAAGATGGATGGTGAACAGATGCAACCGTCGTGGTCATTATTCCGGAAGTAGTAACTTTCTATTTTTGAAAAAACCTTAAAAAGGGGGAAAAATGAGAAGCGCAAAAACCTTGCTGAAAGGTCTGTTCATACCATCGATGCTCTTTCTGGGAGCATGCTGCTGCGAAAAGGAAGTTGTTCCGCCGCCGCCGCCGCCACCGCCGCCGCCACCGCCGCCGGTCGTGATCGGAGATGTATTCTATGATTTCGACAAGTCCGAACTTCGTGCAGACGCTGTAGCCCAGCTCAACAAAAACTTCGAATGGATGCAGGCTAACCCGGCCAAGGGAGTCATTATCGAAGGCCATTGCGATGAACGGGGTACCAATGAGTACAATATGGCTCTTGGCGAACGCCGGGCAAACAGTGCAAGGGATTACATGGTGAACCTCGGCGCTGCTGCAAGCCGTATGAAAACTGTCAGCTTTGGCGAAGAAAAACCATTCGCTCTCGGCCATGATGAAGAATCATGGGCACAGAACAGAAGGGCTCACTTCGTTTCCGAATAGCATGATGCTTCTTTAGAAACATAAGGGGCAGGCAAGTCAGTTGCTTGCCCCTTTTTTTATGGCTGGGATATTAAAAACAAAAAACGTTTAGACCCCATGAAAAAGCATGTATTATACGGTGTATTGGTTTTTGCCCTGATGGCGACAGCCGGTTGCTCATCAAGCAACAATGCTGCATCGAATGAAGCTGCAAATCAGCAGCCGGTAACCACGGAACAACCTGCTTTAAAGACAGGCTACGGTTTTGACCAGTGGCAGCAGGGCCCTCTCGGTGATGTGTTTTATGAATTTGACAGCTCCGATCTCAGCGTGGAGGCTCAGCAGCAGCTCAAGGACAATGCATCATGGCTGGAGAGCAACCCGCAGAAAGGCACGACTATCGAGGGCCATTGCGATTCCAGGGGAACCTCCGAATATAATATAGCTCTTGGCGAGCGCCGCAGCGCCTCTGCGAAAGAGTACCTCGTGAGGCTGGGAATTGCATCTTCCCGTCTTGAAACGGTTTCTTACGGAGAAGAACGACCTTTTGCATCCGGAGAAAACGATGAAGCCTGGGCAAAAAACAGGCGTGCGCATTTCGTCGTCAAATAAGGTAAACCTGTTGTTTTCACTGCTGCCGGTCCACGGGCCGGCAGCTTGCTTTATAGAACCGATGATCAACTCTTGAAGCCATGCACAAAAAGTACGGATCATATTTAATACTCTCTTTTCTTGTGCTCTCAGCCTGTGCCTCACAGGAAGATATGGTCGGTGTCAAGGAAGACGTGCTGAAACTGAAAACAGACACTGAACATGTAAAATCGCAGTCAGCCGGTTCCTATTCGGATGTGCAGCAGCTTCGCGATGAAGTGGCGCGTCTTCAGGGGCGTATCGAAGAGATCAATCACAGCAATGCCGAAATATTCGGCCGGCTTGGTGTCGAGGATTCCCTGCTGGTACACAAGGCAGATGAGCTTGATTCAAGGCTCCAGAAAATAGAACAGTACCTTGCTCTCGGTTCTGCGGAAAAACAGGCGGCACCGCCGGCACTGCAGGCCGCAAAACCAGCGGAAACCCTGAAGAAGCCTGTCCAGGAGACGCTCGGCGATTCAGCACTGTTAAAGGATGGTGTCGAAAAACTGGGCCAGAAGAAATATCCTGCCTCACGGGAAAGTTTCGGTCTGCTGTTGCAGAAATACCCGAAATCGGAATTGGCATCGAATGCTCAGTTCAACATCGGGGAGAGCTATTTCGGGGAAAAAGCATACGAGAAAGCGATTCTCGAATACCAGGTGGTCATTGAGAAATATCCCAAAAGCGGCAAGAGGCCGGCGGCCTTCTATAAACAGGCAATCGCTTTCGAACTTATCGGGGATCAGTCGAATGCACAGGTCAGGTTCAGGGACCTTGTCAAGCTCTATCCCAGGTCCCCCGAAGCGGTACTTGCACAGAAAAAACTCAGGTAAGAAGAGGGGAACACACCTGTTATTTGTATTGTAATGTATTGATGTATTGTAAAATGAAAGCCATGCAGTGATCAGTATGATTGCTGCATGGCTTTTGATTTTCAGCTGTCGGACTTGACCCGTGATTTTTCAGCGGGGGAAGGAAACAGGATTATTTGAAAAACTCGTCGAGTGTGTAGGTTCGCCGGTCGATTTCAACCGAGAGCTGGCGATGAAGAGAATCGTAGAAAACAGGAATGTCCCGCATGGTCCACTTGACGCCGCGGTTATCGAAATCAATGACATAACGGTTTTCGTTGTCGAGGATTTTCTGTGAGAGGTTGATGCCGATGTCAGGCAGGGTTGACATGACATAAAGCTCGATTTCCCCGGAAATGATTTTGTCAATCATCAATTTTGTAGGCAGGAGAGAACGTCGCCCGGAAGCAGGGCTTATCCTGAAGTCGAGGTTTCCCCTGTTGTCCCTTTTTGCTGACGTGATGAAATATTTTTCCGCCTTGTGTACGGCGTTTCCTGACCAGGGACCGGCGGTGCTTTTCCTGACCTGGTTCGGTGCGGTGTCCGGACGGCTGAGCTGTGATTGCATCGTTTGCAGGGTTAATATTTGCTATGATAACACAAACGGGCGTTCTGCCTTTATAAAACTTAAGTTACCAAAACAGGCAGAAATAACAAAGGGATTCATGCGAATCCCCTTGTCATTGTTCTTTCTTTCAACGGCATTTATTTGTTATTGCCGTCGATAACCTCGTACTCGGCATTCTGCACTTCGCCGTCGTTACCGCGGGATGTGCTCCCGCCTGACGGTGCGCCTTCTCCTCCCTGCGGAGCTCCAGCCCCCTGAGACTGGTAAAGGTTCGATGCGATTTCGTTCCACTCCTTGTTGAGCTGCTCCATGGCATCCCTGATGGATTCGATCGTACCGTTCTTGTAAGCCTCCTTGAGCTTTTCAAGAGCGCCTTCGAGAGAGACTTTCCTGTCGGACGGAATTTTATCTCCAAGCTCCTTCAGCTGTTTTTCGGTGCTGAAAATAAGCGAGTCGGCCGTGTTCCTGGTTTCGATATCTTCTTTCTTCTTCTGGTCCTCCGCGGCGTGCATCTTCGCGTCCTGCTTCATCTTTTCGACTTCGGTGTCGCTGAGCTTGCTGCTCGATTCGATTTTGATACTCTGCTCTTTACCGGTAGCCTTGTCCTTGGCCGAAACGCTCAGGATGCCGTTGGAATCGATGTCGAATGTGACCTCGATCTGTGGCATGCCCCTCGGTGCAGGCGGAATGTCGCCCAGATGGAAGCGGCCGAGTGTCTTGTTGTCGTTTGCCATAGGACGTTCACCCTGAAGGACGTGTACTTCCACGGAGGTCTGGTTGTCTGCAGCCGTTGAGAACACTTCCTGTTTCCTGGTCGGAATGGTGGTGTTGGCGTCGATAAGTTTCGTCATGACGCCGCCAAGGGTTTCGATACCAAGCGAAAGAGGAGTGACGTCGAGCAGGAGAACGTCGGTAACGTCACCCTTCAGCACGCCGCCCTGGATGGCTGCGCCGATTGCCACGACCTCGTCCGGGTTCACGCTCTTGTTTGGCTCCCTGCCGAAGAACTCCTTGACCAGAGCCTGGACTTTCGGAATGCGGGTTGAACCGCCGACCAGCACAACTTCGTCAATCTCTTTCAGATCGATTTTTGAATTCTTGACTGCACGATGGCACGGGTCGAGAAGCTTTTCGAAAAGATCGGACGAAATTGCCTCGAATTTGGCGCGGGTAAGGTTCACGACGAGATGTTTAGGGCCTTCCTGTGTCGCTGTGATGAACGGAAGGTTGATTTCCGTGTCGGTCCTCGATGAGAGCTCTATTTTCGCTTTTTCGGCAGCTTCTTTCAGGCGCTGCAGTGCGATAGGGTCCTTTCGGAGGTCGATGCTTTCCTGTTTTTTGAATTCATCTGCAAGATAATCGATGATTTTCTGGTCGAAATCGTCACCGCCGAGGTGCGTATCGCCGTCGGTAGACTTGACTTCGAAAACGCCGTCGCCAAGCTCCAGGATGGAAATATCGAAGGTTCCTCCACCGAGGTCGAAAACTGCCACCTTCTCGTTCTCCGTTTTCTTGTCGAGTCCGTAGGCGAGTGCTGCAGCGGTCGGCTCGTTGATGATCCTCTTCACCTCGAGCCCTGCGATCCGTCCGGCATCTTTCGTGGCCTGCCTCTGGGCGTCGTTGAAGTAGGCCGGGACCGTAATGACAGCCTCGGTCACTTTTTCACCGAGGAAGTCTTCGGCTGTCTGTTTCATTTTCTGAAGCACCATCGCCGAAATTTCCTGAGGGGAGTATACCTTGTCGTTTATTTTTACCCTTGCCTCGCCGTTTTCATTGACGACGTCATAGGGGGCGATTTTTTTCTCGTTCGGCACCTCATCGAACTTTCTCCCCATGAAGCGCTTGATGGAAAAGATCGTGTTTTTCGGATTGGTGATTGCCTGCCTTTTCGCTGCCTGGCCGACAAGCCGGTCACCCGTTTTGGTGAAGGCAACGATGGAGGGTGTCGTACGGTTGCCCTCGGAGTTTTCTATGACCGTCGGTTGCGTTCCCTGCATTACCGACACGCAGGAGTTAGTCGTGCCGAGGTCGATACCGATAATTTTACCCATAATGCAATTCCTTGTTTAAAATGTTGTTGTTGTCCGGGCCCGAGATTGTTTACGGACCCGGACCGTATCAGTTCAGCTGATGGCTATTTCTTTCGTCTTTTTCACCGGCACAGCTTTCGGCAGGCTCACATGAAGGATCCCGTTGTCATAATCCGCGGTGATATGTTCCTGATCGATCATTTCCCCGAGATTGAAACTGCGCGAAAAACTGCCGTACGTCCTTTCTATGCGGTGGTAATTCTTCCTCGACTCTTCCGATTCCTGTTTCCTTTCCGCCCTGATGGTCAGCATGTCCTCCTCGATGTTAAGCGCGATGTTCTCTTTGGACAAGCCCGGAAGTTCCGCATCGATATGGAATGCCTTCTCGTCTTCCGAAATATCGACCTTGAACGCCGGGGCGGCAGGCATCTGGGCTCCGGACCAGATATCATCGAACAGTTTGAGTGGGTCTTTCGATAATTTCACAAGCATGGTTTTTCTCCTTCGTCGATAAAATTTAGTGTGATTCCAGTTTTTCAGGTCTTTCAAATTCACTGTCTGTAAAACCACAAAAAACGTGCCAATCGATTTGATGCGTTTTTTTGTCCCTGAGTGTGACATTAATACTGACAGATATGCTGAAAGTGTGACTAATTTGTCATTATTCGGTAATAATGGCAGAGTTGAGCCGGAAGGAAATGTTGAAAGGAATGCATGATGGTACCTACAGGAGCGAAACGTTGTTTTTGCTTCGGCATTTAGCGGGTAGTAAATGACTGCGGGATTTATTCTGTCATCCTGAACGAAGCATCGAGGAGTGAAGGATCCGTTTTTCTGTCAAACAATACGTTATCGATTGTTCGCTTTGCTCGGAATGCTTTAATCGTTGGAGTTAAGTAATAAACAAGAATGTAAACTACACGGCACTTTCATCCCAGTACCCAGGCATACTGCAAAGAGACTAAAAGGACTGCGGCGACAACAGGGACAAAATCTCACTTCCCGGTCCTCAGCACTCAGCCCTCAGCACTTCCTGCCTGACATCCCACTTTCCCCGGCACCCAGAACCCAGGCATACTGCAAAGAGACTAAAAGGACTGCGGCGACAACAGGGACAAAATCTCACTTCCCGGTCCTCAGCACTTCCTGCCATGCAGCTCCTGCGGAGCTGAAACCCGTATTATATTGTGATCCTCCATCCAGGGGCTGGCACCCCTGGCTACCGATATTCCGCCCCTACGGGGCTCGGTATATCCCACACCCCATTACCCAGCACCCAGCACCCAGTACCCATTACCCATTACCCATTACCCAGTACCCATTACCCAGTACCCATTACCCAGCACCCATTACCCAGCACCCATTACCCAGCACCCACTTTCCACTTTCTACTCTCCAGTCCTCAGTCCTTTTTTCAGTGCTGAGTGCTAAGTGCTCAGGACTAAGCATTTTTTTCTTACCCACTCCCCATTACCCACTCTCCACTTTCCAGTTCCCTCCCTCAGTCCTCAGCACCCAGTCCTCAGCACCCAGTCCTCAGCACCCATTCCCCACTCCCCAGCCCCCGATAGATATTCATGGATTTACTCTTCACGGTCCTTGTGTGGCAGCAACCGGATAAAGGAAACCAGGAATGGCATCCCGACAAAACCGGATTATTATTCTCTGATGCCGGAGAAACAAAACAGACTGATTGCTGGTGGCTGGTTACAGTGAGGGATGCTTGCGGTATGGTGGAAAACCGGAAGAGGAAGGATCGGAGCGTTTCAGGCTGAAATGCTTGAATTTATTTTCTGTATCCAGCTGAGCCTGTCCTGAAGATTTTCAACGACACTTTTGGATATAAGGTAGAATGCGCACACGATGCTTTCGTCTGCAATTCGGTAGTAGCATTTCAATCCTTCCTTGCGGCGGTTGACAATGCCGTTGTCATGCATGAGGGCTAGGTGTTTCGAAATATTCGCCTGGCTGGCTTTGACTTCCCGAACGATTTCCTGGACGGTATGTTCCTTTTCGCAAAGGACGCGGAGAATCTTCAGCCTCATCGGTTCGGACAGAAGTTTGAAGCGGTTGGAGACAGCTTCAAGCATTTCATCCGGCGTGTTGAGATTCAGTTTTCTGACTTCCTCGTCGGTTATGGTAATGGTCTTGTTCATAACAAACCGTTGGCAACCCCGGAAATTCCTACCTTTTGATAAAACAACAAAAATGTTTTCAGGTGGCTATATAACTATTTATTCATACAATTCAAACCTGTAAACGGTATTATTGTCGGGCAGCAGCGGTGCGGAAACTGATTGACTCACAGTGAAAGGGTGTCTTCGGTTTTTTTTGCTTCAACATCCGACAGTTGCATGATCATGGTCACAAGGGATGCGGGTGCATTGAATCTGACAATCTTGTTCCTGATGATCATTTTTGTTTTTTTCGCTTCTTCATACTCAAGCCTGCACATCTCGCATTCAGAGAGATGGAGAAGAAACATCTGTTCTTCTTTTACCGTAAGCTCGCCATCTACGGCGATGCTCATCAGCACGCGTGTCTTGTTGCAGTTCATGCTAAAAAATTTTTGTGTGTATTGTTCATTGCTCTGTATCGGTGTTATAGCCGTATTTTTTCGCATAGCTTTCAAGTTGTGCACGAAGCAGTTTTCTTCCCCTGTACAATCTTGATCTTACCGTGCCGATAGGGCTTTCTACCATATTTGCGATTTCTTCGTATGTAAATCCTTCAATATCACACAACTGAATCACTTCTCTGAACTCTTCCGGGAGGGACTGCAGGGCCAGATAGACTTCTTCGGGCAGCAACGTATGGAAAAAGTCGCTTTCGGCTTCACTCGTATCGGTCCTTGTATCCTTGATGGAATGATAGAAATCTTTTATAAGATCATAATCTACTTTGCCGGGCTCTTTTGAATTTTTTCTAAAACTGTTGATATAATTGTTTTTAAGGATTTTAAACAGCCATGCCTTACAGTTGGTTCCCCGTTCGAAAGAATTGAAAAATCGGTATGCCTTAAGGTATGTTTCCTGGACAAGGTCCTCGGCATCATCAGGGTTCATGGTCAGGTGGAGGGCGTAGTTGTATAACGAGTTGATATGAACGACAGCCTCCTTCTGAAATTCGAGCTGTTTGAGGTTTTCCTCCCGCGACAAGGCTTCTTTTTTCGAACTGGCTTTTGCGGGATTGTTCGTTTCTGGTTTAGCCATGGAATTCGTTTTACCTTGGTGTATTATGGGGATAACTGAACTGGTAATCTACTGAATTTATATAAATTTATTTTTTCGCATTTCAGAACCTGCAAGGGAAAACACATGGGGCAATCAGGGAAAGAAGCGGTTGATATCATTGTCATCGGTTCGGGTATAGGCGGATTGACGGCAGCGGCCCTGTTGCAGGAACGAGGCTTCTCGACGCTCGTTTTTGAAAAAAACAGGTTTCCGGGCGGCAGCTGTTCATCGTTCAGCAGGCAGGGATACACCTTCGACGCGGGAGCTTCGGTTTTTTACGGTTTTTCGGACGACGACAGAAGCGGCACCCTCAACCTGCATACCAGAATTTTCAGAAAACTCGGCATTCAGGTCGTAACGATTCCTGACCCAGTCCAGATACACTTTCATCTTCCCGGCGGGTTCAATATTCCGGCATGCTACAGCAGGGAAGCGTTCATCGAAAGCCTGGTTTCGCGTTTTCCCCATGAAACATCTGGAATCCGGAAATTCTATGACGAGCTTGAAGATGTCTACCGGATACTCAGCTCGCTTCCGGCCGGTTCGCTCGAGGATATCGTCCATCTCGGAGAAGTTGGCCTCCACCACCCGCTCATGACGGTCTCGCTTGCCATGAAAACGTTCCGTTCCATGGGCAGGACCGCCCGGAGGTTCATCAGTGACAGGGAACTGCTCTCTTTTATAGATATGGAAGCCTACTCATGGGCGCTCCAGGATGCAGTTTCGACGCCGCTGGTCAATGCCGGTATCTGCCTTGCCGACCGTCATCACGGCGGAATCAACTATCCTGTCGGTGGTTCGGGAGCAATTCCTGCGGCGTTGTGCAGGGGGATTGAAAAATTCGGGGGCAGGGTGCGTTTTCAGGCCGAGGTATCTTCCGTTATCATTGACAATGGCATCGCCCGCGGTGTGAGGCTTTCCGACGGCAGTGAACATTTCGCCAGAGCGGTGGTCAGCAATGCCACTGTCTGGGATACCTTCGACCGGCTTGTCGGAGATCCCCGGTTCAGGGTTCCTCAGAACCGCTTTCTTCGTTCTCCGAGCTGGTTTCAGCTCTATCTCGGCGTCGATGCATCGGTCGTTCCCGAAGGATTTTACGTGCACCATATCCTTGTTGACGACTGGAAAAGCTACTCCAGTCCGGCAGGTACGATCTATTTTTCCGCACCGAGCATTCTCGATCCTTCGCTTGCACCTCCGGGAAAGCATACCATCCATGCATTTGTCACCGCTGAAACCGAAGACTGGGACCGGTTTTCAAGGGGTAGCGACGCATACCGGGAAACGAAAGAATCGCTTGCGGCATCGGTGATCTCAAGGACGGAACGCATCCTTCCAGGCCTTTCGAAAGCAGTGGAGCTGAAAGTCCTCGCCTCGCCGCTTACGCACGAGCGCTACCTCAACCGTTACAAAGGATCATACGGTCCTCTTCTGAAGCCAGGACAGAACATCCTGCAGAAGCCGCAGAACACGACTCCGGTCAGAAACCTCTACCTTACCGGCGACAGCACCTTTCCCGGGCAGGGGGTAATCGCGGTGACCTATTCAGGAGTTTCCTGCGCTTCCTATATCGCAAGAAAACTTGGCAACCCTCTCGATTATCTCGGCTGACGGCTGTTCAGCATGCCGCCAGCAGCATGTCTATCTCCCTGAAAGGCAGGTCGGTCAGTTCTGATACGATTTTCTTGGTGACATATCCCTTGAAGACATAGGTGCCCTTTCGCAGGCTGTGGCTTTTCCAGAGGATATCTGAAACGGTTTCGTGTTCGGTCAGCTTGAGCAGGAAGGGCAGCAGGGTGTTGGTGAGGGCGAACGATGCGGTTTTCGCTACGGCTGACGGAATGTTCGGCACGCAGTAGTGGGTTACGCCATATTTCACGTAAATCGGGTTGGTGTGAGACGTGTGCCGACTGGTTGCGAAGCAGGCCCCCTGGTCGATCGAGACGTCGATGATGACCGAGCCGGGTTTCATCGATTTCACCACCTGTTCGCTGACCAGCGGTTTGCTGATTTTCTGCCGCGGGCTGAGCGCGCCTATGATGACGTCCGACATTTTCGCGAGCTGGGAAATATAGTGTTCGTTGGCGATTGCCGTAACCAGATGGCGGTTGAAAAAAGCTTCGAACCTTCTCAGCCTGTTGATCTCCTTGTCGATGACGGTGACCTGGGCGCCAAGCCCGAGGGCATCCTGAGCCGCGAAGAGTCCGACGGTGCCAGCGCCGATAATGGTGACGTGGGCCGGAGGGACCCCGGCGATCCCGCCGAGGAGAATTCCGCTTCCCCCGTATCCCGTTTCCAGGTATTTTGCTGCCGTCTGGATGGCAAGGGAACCGGCTATCTCGCTCAGGGTGCGCACGATCGGCAGCTCGCCGTCCCTTGTTTCGATGAATTCGAAACCCAGTGCGGTAATGTTCCTGTCAAGCAGGGTTTTGATCATGTGATTGCTGACCGTTCCCAGATGGACGGCGGAGATGAGCATCTGGCCGGGGATGAGAAGCGAAAGCTCTTCCGGTTGTGGGGGAGAGACCTTAACGATGACGTTTGCCTGGTTGTACAGTTCGTCGATGGAGTTGACGACAAGCGCACCTGCTTCAGAATAGTCGTAATCAGTGAAGTTGCAGAACTTTCCGGCTGATTCCTCGATGACGACTTTTATTCCATGTTCGACAAGGATCTGGACACCAGGAGGTGAAATGGCAACCCTTCGTTCGTCCTGGGCCCGCTCCCTGGGGATACCCAGAACGATGCTCATGGTTTTTTCTGGCTTTATCAGCCAGCGTTCAAGGGTCTTTGCGCCAAGCTCGAACTCGATGTTGCCGATATCTGATGTGTACCCCATCCTGAATGCATGATTACGGTCCTCAACTCCTTAAAAAGGAGCCGGAGACTTACTTTTGCAAGATAGTGACCTTTTCGATAAGCTGTGATTCCGGTTTTGCTCTGCCGGTTCCTCCAGGGCAGGGAAGTTGCAGAAGCCCTCCCGAAACCGCCGATACCGCAGTCGCAGCCGAGCAGGCTATTCCTTTCACTGCACCGGTGACCAGGGAGACCGGGTACTGCATGAACGGAAATGTTTCGATGAACGAGTTTATGGCGAACAGGGATGCGGGGGCTATACCTGAACCTATTTTTTTCAACGTGTCGAGCGGGTTCAGTCTTCCTTCCCTGGTCCGGTTGAACAGATTGGCCGCTCCGCCTGGAAGCTGGTTCAGCACATTGTGGCCTATTGTCTGGGCGTAGGTTATGAAACCCGGGACATTGAGGCCGAGAACGATGCGTCTCAGGTTTTCAGCCCTCGTCAGCACCTTTATGCTTCCTTCCCTCCTGATGAAGGTCCGGCATGCAAGTCTTCCGCCTTCCTGCAGCAGTTTAGGGGAGATGAATACCTTCTCTTCTTCGCCCGGTTCCGAGAGGAATTCCGCTCCTTCTTTCACATAGACGAAACAGCTCTGGCAAATGGCGTTGCCTCCGCAGATGTACCCGATATGGCTTTTGCTGTTCTGGGCCACCTTGAGCAGGAGATCGCCGACCTGCGCATCACATGGTCTGTCGTTGATATAAATGATCATCGTTTTCCTGATTTTTTTATTGACAGCCTCCGTTTTCCTTCGACAGGAACCGACACAGAAAATACAATCAATGAAATTCCTGCCGGTTAACCAATACTGAACATCTTGCCGACCTGACCAAAAAGAGCTGAAGTTGCCGGAGTATTTTTTCCGACAGGGGGTATGAAACACGCAAATTTATAACCGACTTCAGGCATCCTCCGTTCCCGTCGCTTTCAATACAGCCGTGCTCATTCATCAGGAATTGAGGATTTTTCTCTTTTCGGAATACAACAGGGCAATAGTAGTTGATGGATTTTGTTTATTTGGTAAATGAGGATTTCGATTCCTATTCATCGGAACCAACCCGAGCAAGATGGGTTCGGAATAAATAAATAGATATGTCCGAAACAGTTGCGGCCTGCCCCTCATGAGGGACAAGCCGCAGGCAATGAAATTTATGTCAAGAGTCAATGCTTCAGGCAGCGATCGGTGTTATCTTGGCAGGAGCAGTCCTCTTCTCTTCTCCTTTTTCCCCGGTTTCGCAGTTCCTGTCATGAAGCGGTTTCAGCGGTCCTCCCGAAGGTGTTCCGCAACCGCATGAAGCAGCGGATGGCAGGGGTATCTGTATCGCCTTCAGGACCATGGTCAGGGCATCGCCTATTCCATTGATCACATCGGTTACCAGCTGGAGAAGGTCGAACTTCCTTGCGGCCTGGATTCTCATGGTGTCGGGGAACTTTACCAGCGCCTCCCTGCCCATTTTTCCTGCATAATCGACCAGCTGAAGCGGTGTGTTTTCGAACATCTGCTTCACCTCTTCCACAGCGGAAATTACCGATATGCTGCCGGGTTTTTCCACCGTGGTCAGGCATGCCATCCTTGTCCCTTCCTGTATGAGGCTGTCCGAAAGCAGGGCTTTCTCGGTTTCGCTGATCGGCGAAAGCAGGTCCGCGCCTTCGAGCACCTTGACGTAACAGGTCTGGCAGATCGCATTGCCACCGCAGAAAAATCCGATATGGGCATGGTTCCTGCGGGCAATGTCGAGCAGCCGTTCTCCTTCCTTCGCTTCGTAAATGTTGTTATTGATGGTGACTTTCATTGGTTCGATAGTTCAAAATTAACAAGACTGAATTTGTCTACATTTATGCGAACACTTCCCGATGTGCAAAAGTTGCCGTGCCGTAAAAAAATCGGGCTTGCGGTTCTCTTTCATGCCTGGCCCGGCGTTTCCAGGCGGACGCCCTGCTTCCGGGCTGTGCCGGTGCAAAGGGTGGATTTCCGGGATTGAACAGCAGTTTATCAGCTGATTTCCCGGACCTCTTCCTTCGAGGCCGCATCGAGCTTTTTCAGCAGATCCATCGAGCATGGAATCACTTTTTCAGGAGTTTCGATGCCTGGAGGATAGCTGAGCACCAGTTTCATTTTTTTCTCGAAACGGAACCCCGGCCGGTATTCCTGCATCCATGGTTCCTGAACGGCCGTGAAGAGGTACTGGTAGAACTCCCTGCGCGCCAGGCTGCCGCTTTCCTGATCTGGCAGGAACAGCGTGAGCGTGCGTGGCTGGATATCGATTTTTTCGAGGCCGAGCGCTGTGCAGAGCAGCTTGAACTTGCTGAGCAGGAGCAGGTTTGTCACCTCTTCCGGCAAGGGCCCGAACCTGTCCCTGAGCTCTTCGGAAATCCTCTGGATCGCCTCCCCGGAAGGGGCTTTCGAGATTTTCTCGTAAAACGCGAAACGTTCGTGGGTTGCGCTGATATAGTAATCCGGGATCAGTGCATTGAAGAAAAAAACAAGGTCGCAGCTTTTCGCAGGTGCGGCAGGGGTTTTTCCGTCGCTTTCGAAAAGGTGGCTGAACTCGGTCGATTTCAGCTCCGCTACCGTTTCCTCGAGCATTTTCTGGTAAAGGTCGAAACCAAGCTCGTGAATGAACCCTGACTGTTCAGCTCCGAGCAGGTTGCCGGCACCCCGGATATCGAGGTCGCGAAGGGCGATGTTGAACCCGGAGCCCAGCTCGGTGAAGCTTTCGATGACGGCAAGCCGCTGGACAGCCTCGCGCTTCAGGGTGTGCAGCGGAGGGGCGATGAGGTAGCAGTATGCTTTCCTGTCGCTCCTGCCGACCCTGCCTCGCAGCTGGTAGAGATCCGAAAGGCCGAACATGTCCGCGCGGTTGATGAAGATGGTGTTCGCGTTCGAGATATCGAGACCGGAGCCGATGATCGATGTCGAGACGAGCACGTCGATCTCTTTCTGCATGAAATCCATCATGATCTTTTCGAGTTCCCTCGGTGGCATCTGGCCATGTGCGAAGACGATGCGTGCGGAAGGCACGAGATCATGAAGGGTCCTGAGCATCTCTTCGATGGATGAAATCCGGTTGTGCAGGAAGAAGACCTGCCCGTCACGCTGGATTTCCCTGCGGATTGCAGACTCGATGAGCGCCGCATCGTAATCGGTTATGACGGTTTCGACCGGCTGCCGGTTTTTCGGCGGGGTTGAGACAATCGAGAGGTCCCTCGCGCCAAGCATGGAAAACTGCAGCGTTCTCGGGATCGGCGTGGCCGACATGGTGAGGGTGTCGACGTTGGGGAACTGCTCGCGGAGCTTCTCCTTGACTTCGACGCCGAAATGCTGTTCTTCGTCGATGACCAGCAGGCCGAGCTCCCTGAACCGCACGTCCTTCGAAACCAGGCGGTGGGTGCCAATGACAATGTCCACCAGGCCGGCTTCGATTTTTTTCAGGAGTCCCTGCTGGTCTTTGCGTGTTACGAAGCGGCTGAGGACGGCGATGGTGACCGGAAAATTTTCGAACCTTCTGGAAAACGATTCGTAATGCTGGTGGGCAAGGATGGTGGTCGGCGTCAGCACGGCAACCTGCTTTTTCGATTCGACCGCCTTGAAGGCCGCCCTCATGGCGATTTCGGTTTTGCCGAACCCGGCATCACCGCAGATCAGCCGGTCCATCGGGTGGGATGCCTGCATGTCTTTTTTCACCTCTTCGATCGCCTTGTACTGGTCGGGCGTTTCATCGAAGATGAAGGATGCCTCGAACTCTCGCATGAAGATGGAGTCGGGCCCGAACGCGAAACCCGGCTGCATTTTACGCTGGGCGTAAACCTTGATGAGGTTGATGGCGATGTCCCTCAGTTTCCGTCGGACCTTGTCCTTCTTTGCGGCCCATTTCGAGCTTCCGAGTTTCGAGAGCGCCGGGCTGGAGCTTTCCGCTGCGGAATATTTCGACAGCAGGCCGATGTTCTGGATGTTGACGTAGAGCTGGTCTCCGCCTTCATATTCGATCAGCACCGATTCCTGGTCGGAGTTCCCGACGGTAATGGTTTCAAGAGACCTGAAAATGCCTATGCCGTAATCCTCATGGACGACGTAGTCCCCGACTTTCAGCTTCTGGAGGTCCTTCAGGGAGATGCCCCGGATTTTCCTCGTGCGGTGCGTCTTGTGGGCGTGCAGCTTGCCGAAGATGTCTGACTCGGTATACAGGTCGATCTCTGCGAACGTGAAGCCTTCGTAAAGGTTCGCAGGCACCCACCATGTTTCCGGGACGTCCTGGTTTTCCGAAAGCGCCATCTCTTCCGAGAGAAAATCTCCGAGTTCCCTGATTTCCCGCTGCGAAGCGGTCGCGAAAACCGTTTTCCTCTGTTCCGCGCTTTCCTGCCGGATAAGGGAGGCGAGGAGGCGGAAATTCGCGTTGAGCTTTTTCTGGGGCAGGGAATTGAAGTTCACGGCCGATGGTGACGAAGGCTGGATTGCGATGCGGCGGAACCTTGAGAGCGCTTCGGAAAGCTTTTCATGGTTGTCGAGCGATGCGAATTCCATGTAGTCGTCGAGCACGATGATCGTCGCAGGATCGATGTAGTCGAACAGCGTCGCCGATGCCCCGGTGCCGGTGAAACCGGCGGTGAGGTCGGCCTTCTGGAGCGCTTTGCCGGAAAGCTGGCTGTTGATGTCGAAGATGCGCATCGAAGAGACCGTGTCGCCGAAAAATTCGATGCGCAGGGGTTCCGTTGCTCCGAACGGGAAGACGTCGATAATCGCCCCTCTCAGTGAGTACTCGCCTTCGTCCTCGACGAACTCCCTCTGTTCGAAGTCGTTGGAAATGAGGAACCGTTTCAGGTTGTCATATCCTGCGTCGTTGTTGACCGAAAGCCTGAAAATTCGTTTGCCCGCTTCGCCGGGATCGCACAGATGACGATCCAGGTCGTCGAAGAGAGAAAGCAGGACGGGCTTTTTCTGATCGAGCAGTGCGAGAAGCGACAGGGAGATGCCATCCGAAGTGTTGCAGACCTGCTCATCGGGCAGCAGGGCTTCGAGGTCGTTTTCATAAAGCTCGAAGCTGTTCTGGCCGCAGAGCACCATTAGCGGCGAATCAGAATCGCTGAACAGTGCGGCGGCGAGAAGCGGCGCAAGAGAGCCCCGGAGACCGGTTACGGCAAGTTCCCGGTGTTTTCCGTTCCCGTCCTTTGAAGGAGCCGGCAGGGATTTCAGGACAGATTTATAGGGCGCCGAATGTTTCAGGGCGTCGAAGAGAAAACCGGTATTTTTTCTTGTCACTGCAGCGGGTTGGATTGGTGTATCCGATAACGTTTTCATATGAAGCGCACAAACCATATTTTCATCCATGATCCCGGCGTAACGTAACCTTTTAAATCACCGCAGGCAGGGAAGATAGCTATATATGGAAAAAATCCTTGAACTGAAAAACCTCCGGACCTACTACTCTACCGACAGCGGTACGGCAAAAGCCGTAGACGGCGTGAGCTTTTCGCTTGGCCGGAACCGCACCCTCGGCGTCGTCGGCGAGTCAGGCTGCGGTAAATCGGTGACCGCCCTTTCCGTCATGCGGCTGGTCCCCATGCCTCCGGGTTATTTTGCCGGCGGCGAGATTTTCTGGAAAGGCCGGGACCTCCTGAAACTTTCGGAAGACGAGATGCGCAAACTCAGGGGCAATGAGATTGCCATGATCTTCCAGGAGCCGATGAGCTCGCTCAACCCGGTCTTCACCTGCGGCAGCCAGATCATGGAGCAGATCCTTATCCACAGGGATATCAAACATGAGGAAGCGAAGAAACGTTCTGTCGAACTGCTGCACCTGGTTGGCATTCCTAACCCTGCGGAACGTTTTTCATCCTATCCCCATGAACTTTCGGGCGGTATGCGCCAGCGTGTCATGATTGCCATGGCGCTCTCCTGCAACCCGGCCCTTCTGATCGCCGACGAGCCCACGACGGCGCTCGACGTGACGGTGCAGGCGCAGATACTCGATCTGATCGGCAAGCTCCAGTCGGATACCGGTATGAGCGTGATGCTCATTACCCACGATTTCGGCGTCGTGGCGGAGCTGTGCGAGGAGGTGCTCGTCATGTACGCTTCGCGGGTTGTCGAAAAAGGATCGGTCCGGCAGATTTTCAGCAACCCCCTCCATCCCTATACGAAAGGGCTGCTCAAATCCATCCCGAGGTTAGGAGCCCCGGCAGAGCGACTTCATGTCATCGAGGGGTTCGTTCCGAGTGCCGTGAACCTTCCCGAGGGATGCCGGTTCGCGGGCAGGTGCCCGATTGCCGACGACCATTGCCGCCGGGAGCAGCCAGAGCTTCTGCAGCTGGAGCCAGGCCATGAAACGGCCTGCTGGAAGGCAGGACAATAAATCCGGTTTCTGCGGTTATTCGGCAGATTCCGGGTAATGAAATCCGGGTGGATCAAACAAACGCGGAAAACATGACAGAACCAGTGATTCTTATTGTCGAGGATGACGAAAACCTTTCGAGCCTTCTCTCTTACAACCTTGAAAAATCAGGCTTTACCTGCTGCCGTGCATCGAGCGGCGAAGATGCGATGCTTGAGCTTTCCCGGAAAGGCGCCGACCTGATTCTGCTCGACGTCATGCTTCCAGGCATCGACGGCTTCGAGGTCTGCCGCAGGGTCAGGCAGCACCAGCTCCACCGCGATATTCCCATTGTCATGCTGACCGCGAAAGGTGAAGAAATCGACAGGGTACTCGGATTCGAGCTCGGAATCGACGATTATGTCGTCAAGCCGTTCAGCCCCCGAGAGCTTGCCCTGAGGATTCGCGCAATCCTCAAGCGCGATCGCAGGCATGGCGGAAAAACCGCTCAGATCATCGGTTCAGGTCCGCTCGAAATCGATCTTTCACGACATACCGCACAGCTTGACGGAAAAGAGCTGGTACTGACCATGATGGAATTCAAGCTGCTGGCGGCGCTCCTGAAGCGCAAAGGGGAGGCCCAGTCGCGAGAGGCGCTCCTGAGCGACGTGTGGGATATCGACAGGAGCATCAATACCCGCACGATCGATACCCATGTGACCAGGTTGCGTGAAAAACTCGGTGAAACGGGCAGGAACATCAGGACGGTAAGGGGGTTCGGTTACAAATTCGACGAGGGCTCCGGCCATGAAGCCTAAGGAGACCTTAAGACTCGGGGTGATTATCGGATCCGCCGTTTTTCTTGCGGTGTTCGCCTGTTCGATGATACTCGGTTTCCAGTTGAAGGAGCGACTCGGCGGGTCCATCCGCAGCGAACTCCGCAGGGACCTCATGCTCAGCAGCCAGATGCTCCAGGAAAAACCGGTGATATGGAACGACTCCCATTCGCTTCAGGCTGTGGCCGAAAGGATCGGCAGGGCGCTCGATATCAGGGTGACCATCATCGATACCCGCGGGAACCTGCTGGGCGATTCATCACTTCCCTATGAAAAACTGCAGCTGGCAGAGAACCATCTTGGTCGTACGGAAGTTCAGCAGGCACTGGAGCGAGGGTTCGGAGAAGATTCCCGTTCCAGCCGCACGACAGGCATGAAAATGCTTTATATGGCGGTGCCTCTCGGTTCTCCGCAGCCCTATGCGGTCCTGAGGTTTTCAAAGCCGCTCTATGATTTCGGCATATTCGGCTCCGGGGTCGAGAACGATCTTGAAAAACTGCTGCCGCTCATGCTTGCGCTCTCCATGCTGGCCGGTATTGCGATCGCCCATGGAGTGTCCATGCCGCTGAAGCGTCTTTCCCGGATTGCCGAAAAAAGGACCAGGGGTGACATGACCGGGGAGGTTCCATCGAAAAGCAATGAGCTGACGGCTTCGATCGCCAGGGCCCTTTCGGTCATGAGCGACGAGATAAGGAGCAGGCGGTGGAGCGGTGAGTGGTACCAGGCGGCATTTTCCGGTATCCGTGAAGCGGTGATCGTTACCGATGCCGCAGGTGACATCATTCTTGTCAATCCTGCCGCATCGAGGAAATTTCACATCGAGGGGGCCATGCTGAAATCCCGGCCGCTCTCCAGCCTCGCCGACCGGAATCTCCGGGAGCTGCTTGAAAAGGTTCACCGTGAAAGGGCCACGCTTCTCAAAGAGGAAATCCCGCTCGTGACCGGTAAAGGCGCCCGCATCATGCAGGCCAGCACCATGCCCATCATCAGGGATGAGACATTCGAGGGCATTGTCTTCGTGCTCAACGATATCACGAAACTGCGCACCCTTGAGCGAATGCGCAGGGATTTCGTTTCCAGCGTTTCCCATGAGCTCCGTACACCGCTCAGCAGCATCAGGGGATACACCGAAACCCTGCTGGAAGGGGCCATCGACGACAAGGAACATGCGGTCCGGTTCCTGCAGATCATCCTCAGGGAGAGCGAGCAGCTCACCGCGCTTGTCAACGATGTGCTTGATCTTTCGAAAATCGAGTCCGGGCGTATCGAATATCATTTCACCGCGGTCGATCTCGGTGAAACGGTCCGCAAGTCGCTTGTCATGCTGAGGCAGCAGATCGATGAGAAGGAAATCCGGCTCGAGGTCATGATGCCGGACGACCTGCCGAAAGTACTCGGTGATCCTGCCTATCTGGAAATTGCGGTGCGCAATATTCTCGACAACGCCGTCAAGTATGTCGATTCCCATGAAGGCAGGGTCAGGGTCAGGGCATTCCTGTGCGGAGAGAATGTGCTCCTCGAGGTCGAGGACAACGGCATCGGCATTTCGCAGCAGGACCTCGGCAGGATTTTCGAGCGCTTCTACAGGGTCGACAAGGCGCGCTCGCGCCAGTCGGGCGGCACCGGACTCGGACTTTCAATCGTCAAGCACATCATGCTTGCCCACCGGGGCAACGTCGAAATCCGGTCGCGCCTGAACCAGGGATCGGTCTTCAGTCTCGTCCTGCCCGTCGCCTCCGACAAGGCCTGACGGAAAGCCGGCAGCTTCTTTCCATAAAAAACGGCACGACTCATGTCCGGTCCGGGGTAAACATTCATAAACGGCACCTCGCTTGCCTGACGTTCAGTATGACACCTTTGTTTCGGGAAAAACTCCCAGTTCCTGTCATACTGTCATCTCCAATGATTCTGTCCTCTCCAGTCATTCTATCTTATTCCAGTCATTCTTTTTTTCCCCTGTCATTCTGAACGAAGTGAAGAATCCATGCCGGGTATGGTCTGGAATAGGATGTCTCACTTATTATTGTCGTGAAAAGTCAGAGGACATGGCGGGTGGAGTCCCGACAAGCCGGGATGAGGATTTTGATTCCGATCCATCAGGGCCAACGCAGTGATCGGGATCAGAAAGAGATTGTTTTCGTGATTGTTGCAATTATTTCGATACTTTTGTTTGGATAAAAGAACGATCGTTCTTAAATACAGGCATACAAAATGGAGCGAGCAATCATGGCCAGAACCAAGAGAGTCACATCGAACGAAATCCTCGATGCCGTCGAGCGGGTTGTCATGAAGCTCGGCGTATCGCGCCTTTCCATCGACGCTGTGGCGCGTGAAGCGGGCATCAGCAAGTCCCGCGTCGTCTATGACTACAAATCCAAGAACGCCCTCCTCGAAGCACTGATCGACCGGCAGTTTCAGCGTGACATGGAACGCAACAGGGCACTTGTTGAAGAGTGTGCCGGAACCCCGCATCCTGAACTGTTCGCGCGGCTCCGTTCGGGCGAAAACGTCCCTGACGATGTCGAAAAGGCCGTTGCCATGGCCATTACGGCGTCCATGTCGAGCGAACAGAGCGTGCGTCAGAAAATGAAAGCATGGTTCGGTTACGATCTGGCGGCCATGGAGTCCGGGGCGAAACCCCTTGCGGCCAGGCTGGCTTATTTTGCCATGCTCGGATTCGGCTGTCCCGAATGGTTCGGACTCGTGGAATGGAGCGAAAGCGACCGGCTCTCTTTCGTCAGGGATATCCGTACCATGTATGCCTGCTGCCCCGATGAACCGGCATTGTCCCCACCAGTACAAACAAAAGGATCGAAGCAATCATGAAAAGGTATTATCTCATTGTCGGAATTTTGGCCGCGATCATTGCAGGCTGGTTCCTGTGGCCGAAAAAACCGGCAGGCGACATGCAGCAGATGGCCATGAAGCCCGAGGTCAGTGTTGTCACCCTCAAGCCCCGGGAAGTGGTCCTGACCAGAGACCTGCCCGGCAGGACTTCTGCGGTGCGGGTGGCTGAAATCCGTCCGCAGGTAAGCGGCATCGTCACCCGGCGGTTCTTCGAGGAGGGAAGCATGGTCAGGCAGGGCCAGCAGCTTTACCAGATCGACCCCGCGCCATACCAGGCTGCATACAACAGCGCCCGGGCCAACCTCGTCAAGGCCGAGGCGAATGCCAGGGCGGTACAGGCAAAATCCGAACGGTACACCGAACTGGTGAAGATCGGGGGAGTAAGCAAACAGGAGTTCGATGATGTGAGGGCGAGCCTCTCGCAGGGCAGGTCCGATGTCGCCATCGCAAAAGCCGAGGTTGCGACCGCGAAAATCAACCTCGACTACACCAGGGTGATGTCCCCGATATCCGGGCGTATCGGGCAGTCGAAAGTGACGGAAGGAGCACTTGTCAATGCAAGCCAGGCAACGGCGATAGCCGTGGTCCAGCAGCTCGACCAGATCTATGTCGATGTATCCCGGTCGGGCGAGGAGATGATGCAGCTTCGGGAGCGTTACCCGGAACTGAAATCGGGAGGTTCCACCGGTTCAACGTCTTCCGTCCGGCTTCTTGTTGACGGCAAGCCTGTCGGCCGGCCCGGAACGCTGAAATTTTCCGATGTGACCGTCAATCCGACAACCGGGACCATCCTCTTGCGCGTGCTTTTTCCGAACCCCGACTACACGATTCTTCCCGGTATGTTTGTCCATGCACGTCTCGAACAATGGAAGGATGGACAGGCCATTCTCGTTCCCCAGAAATCGGTCAGCCGGAACGTCGACGGTTCGGTTTCCGTCTGGGTTGTCGGCAGTGACGGTTCTGTCAACCCGAGGCCTATAACCGTTTCTGAAATCGTCGGCGACAACTGGCTTGTCACCGGGGGCCTGAAAGCAGGGGAGAAGGTCGTCTATGAAGGTGTCATGAAAATAAGGCCAGGTATGAAGGTGACCGCCGTCGAAGCGGTTCAGCCTGCGGTTTCCACGAAATAATCTTTTTCATTCAAGCGTAAACTCTCATGTCGGGATTTTTCATAGAACGGCCGGTATTCGCGTGGGTGATCTCCATCTGCATCATGCTTGCCGGACTGCTTGCGATCCAGACCCTTCCGGTTGAACAATATCCGCGCATTGCAGCGCCGACCATCAATATCAGCGCCTCCTATCCGGGGGCTTCGGCTTCCGCGGTCGAAAACAGCGTGACGCAGGTCATCGAACAATCCCTCACCGGTATCGATCACCTCCGTTATTTCAGCGCGAACAGCGATTCCAACGGCAACGTGACCATAACCGTGACCTTCGAACCAGAGGCCGACCCGGACATCGCCCAGGTCCAGGTGCAGAACAAGCTGCAGACGGTCATGTCGAACCTGCCCCAGCAGGTCCAGCAGCAGGGGGTGAAGGTGACCAAGGGAGATACCGGATTCCTCATGGTTGTCGGAGTGTATTCGGATGACGGCAGCGTCGATGAATTCACCATGAACGATTTCCTCAATTCGAAGATCCTCGATCCTCTCAGCAGGGTTCCCGGGGTGGGCAATATCCAGGTGTTCGGCCAACCGTATTCCATGCGCATCTGGCTCGACCCCCACAAGCTGAACAGCTTCAACCTCTCGACATCCGAAGTCCAGGCGGCGATCGGCGCACAGAACAACGACGTTTCAGCCGGCCAGCTCGGCGGCACGCCTGCCGTGCCGGGGCAGCAGCTGACCGCGACCATCACGGCCCAGTCACGCCTGAAAAACGTCGCGGATTTCGAAAATATCCTGCTCAAGGTCAATACCGACGGGTCGCAGGTGCGTCTTGGCAATGTGGCACGCGTCGAGCTCGGGGTGCAGAATTACGACATGACGAGCCGTTTCAACGGCAAACCGGCGGCAGGCATGGCCATAACCCTCGCAACCGGCGCGAATGCCCTGAAAACCGCCGACCTGGTCAAGGCGAAAATGAAAGAGCTTAACCCCCTGCTGCCGCACGGGGTCAAGGTCGTCTACCCGTTCGATACGACACCCTTTGTGAAGACCTCGATCGAAGGCGTCGTGCATACGCTTTTCGAAGCCGTCATTCTCGTATTCATCGTCATGTTCCTCTTTCTCCAGAATTTCCGTGCGACCCTGGTGCCGACCATTGCCGTGCCGGTCGTTCTCCTGGGGACCTTCGGGATTCTGGCCGTATTCGGCTTTTCGATCAATACCCTGAGCATGTTCGCCATGGTGCTTGCCATCGGCCTGCTCGTGGACGACGCCATCGTCGTGGTTGAAAACGTGGAGCGCATCATGGAAGAGGAACACCTCTCCCCGCTTGAAGCCACCAGGAAATCGATGCAGCAGATTTCCAGCGCTCTTGTGGGAATCGCCCTCGTGCTTTCGGCGGTCTTCGTGCCGATGGCTTTCTTCAAAGGTTCCACCGGGTCGATCTACCGCCAGTTTTCGATTACGATCGTCTCGGCAATGGTCCTTTCGGTGCTGGTTGCCCTTATCCTCACCCCTGCGCTTTGCGCCAGCTTACTCAAGCCCCTGAAAAAAGACGGGCATGTTTACGGCAGCGGTTTCCTCGGGCGGTTTTTCGAACGTTTCAACGGGTTTTTCAACCGGAACCGCGAGCGGTATGTGAGCGGGGCAGGGAAGATGACCGGCAAGGTCAGACGGTCTATGATGGCGTTTTCGCTTGTGCTGTTGCTTCTGGGACTTCTTTTCATGCGCATTCCGACCTCCTTCCTGCCCGACGAAGACCAGGGCTTCCTGTTCATACAGCTTTCGACCCCTTCCGGCGCGACGAAGGAACGGACGCTGGAAAGCGTGAAAGCCATGGAAAAGTACATGCTCAACCAGGAAAAGGATGTTGTTGAAAGCGTGTTCAGCGTCACCGGGTTCAGTTTCGCCGGCCAGGGCCAGAACTCCGCCATGGGTTTCGTGCAGCTGAAGGACTGGAGCGAGCGCAGGAAAAAGGAGCAGCATGTCACGTCGATTGCCGGCAGGACAATGGGCGCGCTTTCGAGCGTCAAGGACGCGATGATTTTCGCCTTCTACCCTCCGGCGGTCATGGAGCTCGGCAATGCGTCCGGCTTCGATTTCCAGCTTGTGGACCGAAAGGGCAGGGGGCATGAAGCCCTCATGGCTGCCCGAAACCAGCTTCTCGACCTGGCATCGAAAAATCCCTCACTCATGGGCGTCAGGCACAACGGCCTCGAGGATGTGCCCCAGTACAAGATCGACATCGACCGGGAAAAGGCCAGTGCTTTCGGCCTCTCCATCGCCGATATCAACTCGACGCTGCAGACGGCCTGGGGTTCGTCGTATGTCAACGATTTCATTCACGAAGGACGCATCAAGCGAGTGTTTGTGCAGGGTGACGCCCCTTTCCGCATGAACCCTGCGGATGTCGATATCTGG